>JBGTIU010000158.1:0-7403 GCA_041745515.1 Hyphomicrobiaceae bacterium
GGCCAGCGCCACCGGTTTCAGCCTGGCCGCCGGTGGCAGCGGCGGCGGTGTCGGACTGGTAGGGGGCGCGAGCCACGTACGCTGTTGCAAGTAGGCGGCGCACATCGGTCGTATGGAATCGATGCTGGTGATTTCGGAGGCGAGGGCCGCGTAGAGGCGGTCAAGCATCATGAATACGATGGTTTCGTCGAGTCCGTCGCGATCGAGATCGGCTGTTTTTCGTACGAGCGCAATGATTTCAGCCGCAAGCTGCCGGGTAGGTGCGCTATCCGATTCGCCGGTACGCGGCTGCGTTTGCCCGGCGATCAACGCCGCCTGAATCAGTTCGGCCGGTGGGCGATTGCGCTCCATGACGGCAGGCAGGGCCTTTGTGTGACGGTCCAGCACCTCACGCGACAGGCCCGATCGTTGCCAATCCCTCCGCAATGTCTGGGCCAGACGTTCTAACAGCGCCACCGCCGAGGGAGCCTGTTCGCGCGACAGCAGGGCAACCACCTTGTGCCCATGCTCGATGGCCCCGGCCGGTACGGCGATGCCGAAACCCTGCATGACCGAGGTCAAGCCCGCGCCAATCAGATGGACCATCGCGCGTTCCATAAGATGGGGCTCTCTTCGCTCCTGCCCTCAACCGTTATGCTTGCTGCGCGCCATGAAGTGATACTCCGCGTTCGGGCGCATGTCGGTGGCGGCGGCCAGCCGGTTCGACATGTTGTAGAAGGCGGTAGTCGCCGAAATGTCCCAGATATCGCGATCGGAGAAACCGGCATTGCGAAGTACCGCGCGATCGGCTTCTACGATCTTGGCCGGCGCTTCGGTCAGTTTGACGGCGAAATCCAGCATTGCGACCTGCCGTGCCGGCAACTCCGCCGCCCGCCAGTTCTGCGCGATCAATTCGCCCGCGATGGGATCCTTGGCGCGCTGGCGTACTGCCGCCCCATGAGCGGTTAAACAGTAATGGCAGTGGTTCACCGCACTCACCGCGACGGCGATCATCTCGCGTTCAAGCTTCGACAAACCGCTGTCGGCAAGCATTAGATCATCGACCATGGCGATGAATGCCGCAAGCTTGGCGTTATCGAACGCATAGGCACGCAGCACATTCGGCACAAAGCCGAGCTTCTCCTGGCACTTGTCGAAGTAGGCCTGCAGCTCAGGCGTGAGCTTGACGGGCTTGCCGGTATTCAGCGCCGTTGCAGCAGTTTGTTCGGCTTTTGCCATGACATGTGGTTCCAGTTCCTGACGCTCTAAATAAAATTGTCGCGTTGCCGGGGAGCAGAAGATATATGCCACGACTCGACGAAGGGGTGGTCAAGTTAGTGATCCCCGAATAGCTTGACACAGCTTGCATTCTCTCCAGCAAACACCGGAGCGCGGGGCCGATGATCCTCGACCAGCCTGCTAAGACGAGCGACCGGCAGCAGTTGACCGCCCTACTATACGCAGGCATCGCCCCCGATACGCAAGCACAGCTGGACGCCGCCGCAAATGCTGCGCTTGTCGCAGGCGCGCTCGATCTGATGACGGACCGCCGGTCCGGCGGTCCAAAGATCCGCACGCGCTCGCTCACCGTCACCACGGCTGCCGGTCATGCCGAACCTGTGACATTGGTCGAGGTTTTGAACGATGACATGCCGTTCCTGGTGGACAGTGTGATCGGCGAGGTGCAGGCGCGCGGGTTCAACGTCCGGCTCGTACTTCACCCAATTCTCAAGGTCAGCCGCGACGGCGACGGACGGCTGCAGGAGTTGCTCGGGCCGGGCGACAAAAACTGGGGCGATGGCCGCCAGGAAAGCCTGATCATTCTGCTGCTCGATGAATTAAATCCTGCGGGGGCAACCGCGCTGTCGGACGCGCTGGCCGCGACCCTCGGCGACGTTCGGATTGCTGTGGCGGACTGGCAAACGATGCTCAGCCGGTTCGATCGCACCATTATCGGGCTAGAGTCCAATCCGCCGCCTATTGCGCCGGGCTTGCTTTCGGAGACGTTGGCGTTCTGCCGGTGGCTCCGCGACGGGCACTTCACGTTCTTGGGGGCCAGGGAGTATCGCCTGCAGGGCGATGCGGCGACGGGTGAACCTGTGCCGGTTCCCGAAACCGGGCTCGGCGTGCTGCGCGATCCAAGCATTCATGTGCTGAGCCGTGACGGCGACGCGCTGGCCATCACACCGGAGATTCGTCGGTTCTTGTTCACGCCGCAACCGCTGATCATCGCCAAGTCCGACATCATGTCGCGCATTCACCGGCGCGCGCAGATGGATTATGTAGGCGTCAAGACTTATGCGAAGGATGGCCGGCTCAGCGGCGAATTGCGCATCGTCGGATTGTTCACGAGCCAGGCCTACACGCAACCTGCCGGGCGCATTCCGTTCCTGCGCCATAAGGTCGAGCACGTGGTTTCGCAATCCGGTTTTGCGTCGGGGAGCCACGCAAGCAAATCCCTGAGCAACGTGCTGGAAACTTTCCCGCGCGATGAGCTGTTCCAGATCGGGGAAGGACAACTGCTCGACTGGGCGCGCGGCATCGTCGATCTGGAGCTGCGCCCGCGCGTGCGGCTGTTCGTGCGCCGTGACAGGTTCGACCGATATGTATCGGCGCTGGTCTACGCCCAGCGGGATCGGTTCTCGACTGCTGTGCGCGAGCGAATTTCGACACTGCTGGCCGAGGCATACGACGGCCAGGTTTCCGGGTTCACGCCGTTCTTCCCCGAAGGGCCGTTGGTGCGCGTTCACTTCGTCGTCAGCCGCAATTCCGGCCCGCCTCCGGCCGTCGATCTGTCCGAGCTCGAGCGCCTGATTACCGAAGCAACACGCACCTGGGATGACCAGTTGACGGCTGCGATCACGAGTGCCGGCCAATCGTTGAGCAGCCTCGTGCCCCGTTACGGGAAAGCATTCTCCACCGGCTACGCTGAAACCTTTTCCGCTAGTCGCGCCGTTGAAGACATCGCACGTATCGAACGACTCAGTTCCGATCGTCCGGTGGCGATCGATTTTTATCGGGAGCCGAAGGACCCGCCGGGTCGCGTCCGCGGCGCGGTATACCGCTACGACACTCCGATCCCGCTTTCCGACCGCGTGCCGGTGCTCGAGAACCTCGGGTTTTCCGTCATCGACGAACGCAGCTATCGCGTGCACCCGCAACTTGACGGTGGCCCGCGCGAAGTCGCGTTGCATGATATGATGCTGGAGACGGCGGACGGGGCGCCGCTCGATCTGACCGGCGTCGATGTGCGCATGGAGGACTGCTACCTCGCGGTGCATCGCGGGCTGGCCGACAACGATGCATTCAATCGCCTCGTCGTAATCGCCGGCGCAACCTGGCGCGACGTAACGATTGTACGCGCGCTCGCAGCCTACATGCGCCAGATCCGGTTGCCATTCGGGCCGCGCTATATCGCAGATACCCTGAATCGGCATGCGGGCATGGCGCGCGACCTGATCGAGCTGTTTCATGTCCGGTTCGACCCTGCGCGCAAGGGGTCGGCGGACGAGCGAAGCCTTGCGGAAGGCAGAATCAAGCATAGGATCGAAGGCGCTCTCGCGCAGGTTCAGGCTCTTGACGAGGACCGCATCCTGCGGAGCTATCTGAACCTGATATCCGCGACGCTGCGAACCAATTTCTTTCAGGAGCACGGGCAAGGCCAGTCGCCGGAGACACTGTCCTTCAAGCTCGACTCGAAATTGGTCGAGGGCTCGCCCGCGCCCCGGCCGTTCCGCGAGATCTGGGTCTACAGCCCTCGAGTCGAAGGCATTCACCTGAGGTTTGCCGCCATCGCCCGCGGCGGTATCCGCTGGTCAGATCGGGCGCAGGACTTCCGCACCGAGGTGCTGGACCTGTGCAAGGCGCAGCACGTCAAGAACACTGTGATTGTGCCGGCCGGCTCCAAAGGCGGGTTCCTTCCCAAGCTGTTGCCGCGACACGGCAATCGTGACGACGTGATGAAGGAAGGCGTTGCCGCTTATCGTATCTTCATCTCGAGCCTGCTGGACGTTACTGACAATATCAGGGACGGCGTCGTCGTGCCGCCGCCGAATGTGGTTCGACACGAGTCGGACGACCCCTATCTTGTGGTTGCCGCCGATAAGGGCACCGCAACGTTTTCAGACTTTGCCAACAACATCGCGATCGAGCGCGGCTTCTGGCTGGGCGACGCCTTCGCATCGGGTGGTTCGGCTGGTTATGACCACAAGAAAATGGGCATTACTGCGCGCGGCGCCTGGGAGTGTGTCAAACGACACTTCCGCGAGATCGACGTCGACATCCAGACCACGCCGTTTCGTGTTATCGGCGTCGGTGACATGTCCGGCGACGTATTCGGCAACGGCATGCTGCTGTCGCCGGCGATCCTGCTGCTGGCTGCGTTCGATCACCGCGACATCTTCATCGACCCCAACCCCGACGCTGCCGCGAGCTTCGCGGAACGCCGCCGGATGTTCGACCTGCCCCGGTCGAGCTGGCAGGATTACGACAAGGCGAAGATCTCGACCGGAGGCGGCGTGTTCCCGCGCTCGTCGAAATCGATTTCGTTGTCGGATCGGGTGCGCACGCTTCTCGGTGTCGCATCCGCGACCATGACCCCTGCCGAGCTGATCAATGCGATCCTGAAGTGCGAGACCGACCTGTTGTGGTTCGGCGGCATCGGCACCTATGTTCGCGCAACGGCTGAAACCGACGAGCAGGCGGGCGACCGCAACAACGACGCCGTCCGTGTCGCGGCCAGCGAGCTGCGTGCAAGGGTAGTCGGCGAAGGCGCCAACCTGGGCTTGACCCAACGTGGGCGCATGGAGTTCGCCAGCCGTGGTGGACGCCTCAATACCGATTTCATCGACAACTCGGCCGGCGTCAACTCCTCCGATCAGGAGGTCAACATCAAGATCGCCATCGGGCCGGCCGTCGCCAGTGGTCGCCTGCCAGCAGCCGAACGGACTGCGTTTCTCAGCAGCATGACGGAAGATGTCGCCGCTGCCTGCCTTGTCAACAACATCCATCAGGCGCTGGCGATCAGCCTCACGGAGCGTCGCAGCGGGCGCGACTTGGGATTTCTGGCGCGTCTGATGAATTCCTTGGAAGCGCGCGGGGTGCTCAGCCGCAAGCTCGAGGCGTTGCCGACGAACGGCGAGCTTCGCGTTCGCGAGACCAGCGGCTTGGGTCTGACCCGGCCGGAAATCGCCGTGATCCTGAGCCACGCCAAGATTGCGCTCGATCATGACCTGCTGGCGAGTTCCGTGCCCGATAACCCCGCGTGTCAGGAGTTTCTGACCGGGTATTTTCCGGCGGCGCTGCGTGAGCGGTTTCCCGACGATGTGAAGGCACATCAATTGCGCCGCGAAATCATCACGACGTTCATCGTCAATGGCATGATCAACCGTGGCGGGCCCGCGTTTGCGGTTCGGTTGGCCGACGAGACAGGGCGCTCGGCGGCCGACATCGCCTATGCGTTCCTTGCGGTTCGTTCGTTTCTCGACCTATCTCCGTTATGGTCCGAACTGCACGCTGCCGGCACTAAGATCCCCGGCCAGCTCCAGCTCGATTTGTACGGCCGCACGCAGGACGCTATTCTGGAGCAGGCCGTTGAAGTCCTGCGGGCCGGGCCCGTCGCCGATGTCGGCACAGTGATCGTCCAGAATCGCCAGACCATGGAGTCGCTTGTGGCGAGTTTCGATTCGGTCATGACGCCACGACAACGATCTCTGCAAGTCGATACGATCGCTCGCCTCTCGGCCGCGGGCGTGCCGACCCCGATGGCGTCGAAACTCGGGCTGATGGAGATGATGGGATCTGTGCCGGCTCTGACGCGGCTCGCTGGCGAAACCGGCCAGCCCGTGGCGGAGGTAGCCCGCGTCGGCTTTGCTGCCGCGGAACATTTGCGGGTCGCTGAGTTGAAGGCGCGTGCGGCCGGACTGAAGGTCAGCGACTATTACGATCGGCTCGCGATCAGCAGCGCCATCAGCACGCTCGACGCGGCGAGCCGTGCCCTGACGCGCGATGTGTTCAAGTCGGTAGATGCCGGCCCGCCCGATTTCTCAGCCTGGGAGAAAGCCAAGGGCGCGCGATTCGCGCAGGTCAAGGCCGGGCTCGACGACATTGCCAGCTCCGGCGATCTTTCCGTTTCGCGACTGACTGTCGCTGCCGCTCAGGTTCGCGATCTGGCGGCGGGGTAGGAGACTGCAATCGTTCAGAACCTTTATGGCACTCACAGTCGAACCACTAAGCGGAGAAACGCTCGCGGACGCCCTGCCGGCGCTGGCGCATTTGCGGATCACGGTGTTTCGCGACTGGCCCTATCTCTACGACGGAACCCTCGCCTATGAGCAGGACTATCTTGAAAGGTTTGCACGCTCCAATTCCGCTGTGATCGTGGCCGCGCGCGATGCTGGCGACATCGTCGGCGTCGCAACAGCAAGCCCGCTGAGGGAGCACACGGAGAATTTTGCGGCGTTGTTTCGCGGTCGCGGCTTTGACCCCGATCGCATCTTCTATTTCGGTGAGTCCGTGTTATTGCCGGCTTATCGCGGTCGCCGCGTCGGACACCTGTTCTTCGATCATCGCGAAGCACATGCTCGTAGGATCGGAGGCTTCACGCACTGCGCGTTCTGCGGTGTGGTTCGCGCGGTGCACCATCCGGCGCGCCCTACGACCTATGTGCCCCTCGACGGATTCTGGGCAAAACGAGGGTATGTGAAGCAGGCCGGCATGTTGGGCTCCTACAGCTGGCGCGATGTCGGCGATACCGAGGAAACGAAAAAACCGATGCAATTTTGGATGCGCCTCCTTTGATCGAACCTGGCTCTCCCCTGCTGCGCGATCGTCTGCGGGTCGCCTGCGCGCAATACCCGTTGACCGAGATGACGGCGTTCGACGCTTGGGCCCGCAAGATTGCAAGCTGGGTTTCCGATGGCGCGGCGACCGGGGCGGAGTTGCTGGTGTTCCCCGAGTACGGTGCCGTCGAACTTGCAGCTACCTGCGGCAAGGATGTCGCTTCGGATCTACAAGCGACGCTCGGCGCTGTTGCCGATCTCGCCGAACCGATGCAGGCAACATTTGTCACGCTCGCGAAGAGGCACGGGGTCCATATCCTGGCGCCGAGCGGTCCGTCACGTCGGCCGTCGGGTGGCTTTGTCAATGCGGCGAGGCTGGTCAGTCCCGCGGGCGCCGTCGGAGTTCAAGAAAAACTTATCATGACGCCGTTCGAGCACGCATGGGGTGTGCAGGCGGGCGAAGCCTTGCGCGTATTCGATACCGAACTCGGGCGAATCGGGATCGCCATCTGTTACGACAGCGAGTTTCCACTGCTGGTACGCGCCCAGGCCGAGGCTGGCGCCGACTTGATCCTTGTTCCATCATGTACCGAGCGCATCGCTGGCTGGTCGCGCGTGCGCACGGCAGCGCTGGCGCGGGCCCTC
>JBGTIU010000159.1:0-20739 GCA_041745515.1 Hyphomicrobiaceae bacterium
TCGGCGCCAACGAAAGCGTATTCGGCCCGTCGCCGAAGGCGATCGCGGCCATGGCGCAAGCCGCTGCCGGCGCGTGGATGTACGGCGACCCCGAGAACCACGAGTTGAAGGACGCGATCGCGCGAGCCCACGGCGTTGCGCCCGAAAACGTCATGGTCGGCGAAGGCATCGACGGCTTGCTCGGCTACACGGTGCGGCTGTTCATCGACCCGGGCAGCGTGGTCGTGACCTCGCGTGGCGCCTACCCGACGTTCAATTTTCACGTGACTGGGTATGGCGGACGGCTCGCCTTTGCGGCCTACACAGGTGACCGCGAAGACCCGGAGGCGTTGCTCGATCTGGCGCGGACAGAGCAGGCGCGTATGATCTTTTTCGCCAACCCCGATAACCCGATGGGCTCGTGGTGGAGCGCGGGCGACGTGCAGCGCATGATCGAGCGTTTGCCGGCTGGCACGGTGTTGTGTCTCGACGAGGCCTACGGGGATTTCGCGCCCTCTGGTGTGCTGCCGGAGTTGGATCTGTCGAACCCGCAGGTGCTCCGCTTCCGCACGTTCTCAAAAGCCTATGGAATGGCAGGCGCTCGCGTCGGCTATGTGCTGGGTGAAGCTCAGGTCATCAAGAGCTACGACAAGATTCGAAACCACTTCGGCATGACGCGTATCGCCCAGGCTGGTGCGCTCGCGGCGCTCGCCGATCAGGAGCATTTGACGAGAGTGATTGCTGACGTTGCCGCCGCGAAGACGCGCATCGGCGAGATCGCGGCGATGCACGACCTCGCGGCACTGCCATCGGCTACCAATTTCGTGGCCATCGATTGCAAACGGGACGGTGCATACGCCAAGCGTGTTTTGACCGAGCTCGTCAAGCGCGACGTGTTCGTGCGGATGCCGGGCGTGACACCGCTTGACCGCTGCATTCGGGTCAGCGCAGGGCGACCCGCCGACCTCGACATCTTCGCCGCCGAACTGCCGCACGCACTCGAGTTGGCGGCGGGGTGAGGTGGTTTATATCGGTGACCCAAAATATCTACGATAATGACTAAGCACTACCTCCACCTCGCATCGCGCTTCTCAGCGAAGGAGGCGAGGCCTTCCTGGGCTTCCGCTGATTGGCGTTTGGCAGAGTGCGCCTCTATCAGCCCGGCCATGACACCGCCGCCGACCTTGCCAAACGCATGATCGAGCGCACAAGCCTTGGTCTCGGCGATGGCTTGCGGACCGTTCTGTAGCAGCGAAGCGACGATCTCTTCGCCGCGCGCATCGAGTTTGTCGGGCGTCACGACCTCGTGCACCAGCCCGATGCGCCGCGCTTCCTCCGCGTCGAATCGCTCGGCGGTCAGTGCGTAGCGGCGAAGCTGGCGCACACCGATGGCGTCGGCGAGCTGCGGAATGATGATCGCGGCGGTCAGGCCCCATCGCACTTCGGAGATAGCAAACTTGGCGTTGTCTGCCGCGATGACAACATCGGCGGCCGCGATCAGACCGGTGCCGCCGCCGACGCAGAAGCCCTGAACTAATGCTACAGTCGGCACGGGCAGCCGGTTGAACCGGTCGACCGCCTCGGCGGTGCGGCGCGAAGCCTTGTCGTTCTCGGCCGCGGTCGAATCCCTGACAGCGTTCAGCCATTTGAGGTCGGCGCCCGCCTGGAACTGCTTGCCTGCGCCGACCACAACCACCACCCGCAACGCCGGCTTTGCGTCGAGGTCTTCAATGGCTGCATGCAGACCCTCGATCAGCGCGCCGTCGTAGGCATTGCCGACTGCGGGCCGGTTGAGCGTAACGCGGGCGACGCCACGCTCATCGAGCGACCACAGGACCGGATTGTTTGACATAAGCCTGATTTCCAGGTGGTGTAGATTGGAGGCGGTACTGCGACGTTAAGTCCAATTGGAGCCGGCGACAACGGCTGGCCGGCGCTGCTGCCGTCGATCACATTCCGATGATCTGGACCTGAGATGTCGCGGCAGCCTTCCGACTCTGCGATAAACAGCGACTTTGAGTGGTGCAGACGTGCGTCACCGATCAGCACGAATGCATCTGGCGGGTAGCTCCGAAGCGCCGCCGCTGTTACACGGTCTTGGTTTCGCCAATCTGTCGCCGCACTTAGGCGCGCGCAGCCTGAGCCTGCCCGAAATGCTTACCAGACAAACGGAATAGACCTTAATGGCGACACGACCAACCAAGGCCAAATGGCCGACCCGCCGCGGCGTCGTGACTGGCTTGGCTGCTATGGGGCTTGGCGCCGGCACGGCGCATGCGCAAGGTTCGAGCTGGTGGGATGGCCTGCCGGGCTTCGGACGCGGCAGCACCGGCAACAATTCCGTGCGGGAAGCGTCCGCAGACAAACCAGAGCGCGCGGTCGAAGCCCTCAACGACCTGCGGATTGACCCGGCCCCCTGGCGCAGCGATCAGATGGTCGATAACATCGAAGCGGCCATCGCGCGCTATCAGCAGATCGTGGCTCGCGGCGGCTGGCCGCTCGTTCCCAAGGGGCGACTGCTGCGCGCGGGAGATGCCGATGACGAGCGTGTGCCTATTCTGCGCAAGCGCCTTCTGATGAGCGGCGAACTCAGGACGGGCGGCGTATCCGAGAGTAGCTACCGATTCGACGATGCACTCGAAACCGGCGTGCGCAATTTCCAGGAGCGCCACGGCTTGCGAGTCACTGGCCGGGCAGAGCAGTCGACACTCGCCCAGTTGAATATTTCGGCGAGCGCGCGGCTCGAGCAACTGAGACTCAACCAGCGCCGAATCCGCGAACTGCTGCAGACCAGGGTCGAGGATCGCTACGTGCTGGTCAATCCGGCGGCGTTCCAGCTCGAGGCCGTCGAAGGCTATGAGGTGCGCCAACGCCATCGCGTCATCGTCGGCAAGCCTGAGCGACAGACGCCGGTCATCAAGGCGACGATTCGCGCACTCAATTTCTTCCCGTACTGGAACGTGCCTGAGAGCGTCGCCACGCTGGATTTGATCCCGCGACTCAAGAAAGAGCCAGAATACCTCACGAAGGAGCTAATTCGGGCGTTCAACGGCTTCAAGGGTCAGGAACTCGACCCGATGGGTGTCGATTGGAACAAGGCCGACGGAAAGATAGTCAAATTCCGGCAGGACCCCGGTCCGCAGAACGCGCTCGGGCTGGTACGCATCGACATGCCGAATGCCGAGACCGTCTACATGCACGACACGCCGCTGAAGCCGCTGTTCAATCAACGGTCGCGGCCATTCTCGGCTGGCTGCGTGCGGGTGCAGGATGTGATGAAGCTGGTCGAGTGGATCGCGCGCTACGAGGTCGGCTGGGATAAGCCCGGCCGCGCCGACGATGTGGTGGCGGCGGGCCAGCCCCTCGACGTGACGCTGACGCGGCCTTTGCCGGTGTATTTCACTTACATCACGGCGTGGGCCGAGTCGGATGGCCGCATCGAGTTCCGCCCGGACGTCTATGGCCGCGATGGCGCCAAGGATCTGGTCGGCGAGCGCGATCCCGACGCCGCCCCGCCACCGTCGCAGTTGCAGGCGCTGGCGCCGTAGGGGCTATGTTCGACCCTTGGTGTCGAACCCCGACTCTTTCGAGCGCAGCAGGGCGACGACCACGTCGTTGACCGGCGTCGGCTCGCCGATGGCAGCACCTTCGCGGCAGATGGCGCCGTTGATGTTGTCGACCTCAGCACGGCGGCCGGCCATGTGATCGAGCAGCATTGAGGGCCTGGCGCCTGAGATCTTCTGCCCGAACGCCCGCACGTAGGCGACCGGATCATCGAAATCGAGCATGATGCCTTTGCGGCGCGCGACGTTGAAGGCTTCCGTCGCGCAGGCCGAGGCGATCTTCCAGGCATCGGGATTGGCTTGCACCTCGCCGACCCGCAGGCCGGTCAGGGCACACGGCCCCGAATAGGTTGTATTGCAGATCAGCTTTTCCCAGATCATCTTGTTGATGTCGTCGAACGCAAGCACCTTGAATGACCCCGAGCGCCAGACTTCGGCAACCTGCTCCAGCCGCGCCGTCATTCCGCCGTTCATTTCGCCGAGGCGCAGGAATTCCATGCCGTTGTGATGCGCGTGGCCGGGACCTTTCATGGAGGCGCCAAAGCCGCCGACCACGCCGACCATGATGCGCTTTGACCCGACCACAGCCGCAACTTTCTCCGCTGAGCCGAGACCGTTCTGGATCGTCAGGATCGGCGCATCCGGCTTCGCCATGCCGAGCGCGGCGTGGGCCGCCGGTGTCACACCGTCGTACTTCGTCGCGATGATGACGAGGTCGCAGTCCCTGACATCGGCTGGGTTCGTTGTGGCGTTCAGCTTGACGGTGCGGTCGCCGCTGGCACCCTCGACTCGCAAGCCGCTCGCATTGATGGCGGCAACGTGTTCGCCCCAAGTGTCGACTGCCCAGACCTCATGCTTGCCGTGATCGCTCAGGAGTGCGGCATAAACCGAACCCATGGCGCCGATGCCGATGATCCCGATTTTCATGACATAGGTCCTGTTGCGGCACTGTCGAGTTGCGCGGCCATTGTCGATGCTGGCCCTGGCCATAGCGTATCGGTCCAACCGCGGAGCCAATAGGCCAGCAGGCCAATATACTCCTTGCAGGCGGTGTCCATGCGGCGCAATCCGTTGTCGAGACTGTTGGAAGGCACGATCGCGTCGCCCCATCCCGCCGCGCGATAGTCTGTCGGCCAGCCGATGACCGCGAAGCCCGCTTTACGAAAAGTTCCAACTGAGCGCGGCATGTGGAATGCAGATGTGACGAGCAGCCAACGCTCGTCTGGTTTCGGCTGAACCAACGTCTTCGTCATAACCGCGTTCTCGATCGTGTTTCTCGAACGGTCTTCGAGAACCATCCTAGCCCGTTCAATCCCTGCCGCGACGAGAAATTCCCCAACTTCCGCCGCCGCAGTCTCGCCTTCGCCGATCAGTGTTCCC
Source organism: Hyphomicrobiaceae bacterium (assembly GCA_041745515.1). GTDB lineage: Bacteria > Pseudomonadota > Alphaproteobacteria > Rhizobiales > Hyphomicrobiaceae > JAKFWF01. The sequence continues at coordinate 4,923 of JBGTIU010000159.1, forward strand.
GCACCCCCGGTAAATACAACGCGCGCTTGCGGAAAGCGATGTGCCAGCAGCAATGCATCGGTCAATCGATCGCCTGCCTCGTTCAGCGATAGGGTTCCGCGTGCGGCAGTAATGCGACCCTCTTCCAGACCGCCCAGCACGATGATGCCTGCAACGCTGCTTCCAAGACTTGCCAACGCTGGCCGGGGAAACCGCTGCTCCAAGGGCAGGATCAGGATGGTGCCGAGCTGCGACAGTCCGAAAATCAGAAGCGCCGCAACGCCGGCGACCGATAATCGGCGCCCGAGCCAATGGAACCGTGGTTTGGCAGAAAGCAGAAGTCCGGCAATCAGCAGCAGAATGCATAAGCTCGATGGCTGGATCAGGAAAAAGCCGAGCTTGGACAGGGCATAGAACATTACCTCAGATCATGCGCTCGATTGCGACGGCAGTTGCTTCGCCGCCGCCGATGCAGAGCGACGCGACGCCCCGGCTCTTGCCGTGCTTGGCCAGTGCCGACAACAGCGTGACAATGATGCGGGTGCCGGATGCGCCAACCGGGTGGCCGAGCGCACAGGCGCCGCCGTGGACGTTGACCTTGTCGTGCGGCAGGGCGAGATCGCGCATCGCGGCCATCGTCACCACGGCGAAAGCTTCGTTGATCTCGAAGAGATCGACATCTTGGGCCGACCAGCCGGTCTCCTCAAGCAGCTTCTTCATCGCGAACACCGGTGCGGTGGTGAACCAGGCCGGCGCCTGGGCGAAACCGGCGACGCCCTTGATGCTGGCCAGCGGTTGCAGCTTGCGCCGCTTGGCTTCCGAAGCGCGCATCAAGATGACGGCCGCTGCTCCGTCCGATATCGAGGACGAATTGGCGGGCGTCACCGTGCCGTCGGCCCGGAATGCCGGCTTCAGTTTGGGGATCTTCAAAGGGTCCGCGGTGAACGGCTGTTCGTCGCGGGTGACTTCGAGCGCCCCTTTGCGCCCATTGACGGTCACGGCCGCGATCTCCTTGGCGAACGAGCCATCCTCGTTGGCACGCTTCGCTCGGCGGAGACTCTCGACGGCAAACGCATCCTGCAAATCTCTGGTAAACTGGTAGTGAGTCGCGGTGTCCTCGGCGTAGGTGCCCATCAAACGGCCCTTGTCGTAGGCGTCCTCGAGCCCGTCGACGAACATGTGGTCCATCACCTGCGCATGCCCGAGCCGCGCGCCCGAGCGCATCTTTGGCAATAGGTAGGGCGCGTTCGACATGCTCTCCATGCCGCCGGCGACGATGACATCGCGCGGCCGCGCGTGCAGCGCGTCGTAGGCCTGCATCACGGTCTTCATGCCCGAGCCGCACATCTTATTGACGGTGGTGCAGGGCGCACTGTCGGGGATGCCGGCGTTGCGCGACGCCTGCCGGGCGGGAGCCTGGCCGACGCCCGCTGGCAGCACGCAGCCCATCAGCACTTCCGTAATGTCGTCCGGTTTGACGCCCGCACGTTCCATGGCCGACTTGATCGCGACACCGCCCAGCTCTGGCGCGGTGGCGCTGGCGAACGCGCCCTGGAAGCTGCCCACGGCGGTGCGCGCTGCTCCAACGATGACGATGGGGTCGTGTGAGTTTGCGGTCATGTCACTTGGCTCCAGACGATCAGCCGTATGTCTATCAGGGAGCATGCCGCGATGTTCGCGGTCAATGCCTGTGAACCTGTTGGCTGTCTGCGGCGACAAACAGTGCAGTTCGCCGGAGGGACAGAACCATGATCAACTTGAGACTATCGCTGGTGTTCTTCACCACAGCCGGATTTCTGGCCCTGGCCGTCGTGGCGCAGGGGTAGGTGCCCATCGACGACGTTGCAGCCTTCAAAACACTTTCGGCTGCCACCAATGCAACGCGGCGATCACATGGGCCGGCGCAATCAGCCAGGCGATGCCGACGATGGCGATAAGTGCAACCAGCACCATGATGGCGAGGCCGTTCAGCGGGGCCTGATAGCTCAAGCCGGTGCCAGGGATGCCGAGTGTGACCGTTTTCTTGCCGCTGGTGCCGACGTTGACGGTCGCGCCGCGCCCGCCGATGCTCGTGCTGGCGCCGGACTTGCTCAAGTTCACTTTAACGCCCGGAATAACGGAGATAATTTTTCGAAAGCGGAAGCCCATGTTGTGTTCCTCGTCGTTGAAAAGCGGCCGCTGACAGGCCGAGCATCACCACCTGAACAGATTGCCGAACGCTTTCTTCACGCCCTCTTTTGCCTTGCCGACAGGAGTGTTGCGGTCGGCCAAGCGTTCGAATGCCGACTCGGCATCGACGAGCGTCTCGTACTTGCCCCGATTTTCGACATCAGCATCGATCAGTTCCTTACGTTCCTGTACCGTCAACGGCCCAACGCGTGACATCGGCGGCCGGATCAGTGTCCGCTGCACCATCGACGGCTCACCTTTATTGTGCAGAAACGACACCAAAGCCTCGCCCACCTGCAGTTCCTGGATCACCCTTTCAGTATCGATCTCGGGATTGGCGCGGAAGGTTTCAGCCGCCGCGCGGATGCCCTTCTGCTCGAGCGGCGTGAACGCCCGCAATGCATGTTGAATACGGTTGCCAAGCTGGGCCGAGACACGATCAGGCACGTCGCGCGGGTTTTGCGTGACGTAATAGACGCCGACGCCCTTCGAGCGGATCAGCCTTGTCACGCGCTCGATCTGGTCGAGCACGGCCTTGGGGGCGTCGTTGAACAGCAGGTGCGCCTCGTCGAACAGGAACACGAGCCGGGGCCGGTCGAGATCGCCGACCTCGTCCAGCTTTTCGAACAGCTCCGACAGCATCCATAACAGGAATGATGCATAGAGCCGCGGCGTATTCATGAGCTTTTCGGCGGAAAGAATGTTGATCACGCCGCGCTGCTTAGCCGCTGCATCCGGCGTCGTCCGGATGAAGTCCTTGATGTCTAGGGCGGGGGCGCCGAAAAACGAAGTCGCTCCCTGTTCCTCGAGGACGAGCAAACGGCGCTGGATCACACCCACGGTCGCAGGGGCGATGTTGCCATACTTGCTGCGCAAGGTTCCCGCCCGCTTGCCCATTTCATCAATGACCGAGCGCAGGTCCTTGAGGTCGACAATGACCATTTTCTTGTCGCCGGCCTTGCGTTCGTCTTCGGCCCAACGAAATGCGATGTTGAGCACGCCCTCCTGCGGCTCGGTCAGGTCGAGCAGCCGCGACAACAATAGTGGCCCCATTTGCTGAACGGTTGCGCGGACCGGATGCCCCATCTCGCCGAAAATGTCCCAGAACACGGTCGGGAAAGCGGCATTACCATAGTTCGTCAGTCCAATTTCCTCGGCGCGCGCGACAAGCTTCCGCGTTCTGGTTCCTTTTGCTGCAATGCCGGACAGGTCGCCCTTGATGTCGGCGGCGAACACGGGAACTCCGGCTGCCGAAAAGCCTTCGGCAAGCACTTGCAGCGTGACGGTCTTGCCGGTGCCGGTTGCGCCTGTGACAAGTCCATGGCGATTGGCGAGCGCAAGTTCGATGGATTCAGGGCTGAACTGGGCGCCGCTCCTGCTGCAGCCGATCAGGATCTGGCCGTCCTGGGCATAGACGCTCGGGTCCGCAGCAAGGCTGTCAGGCGGTTGGATTTGCGACGGCTCCGGCATTCGATGCTCCCAGGCAGTACGTGGCGCGGGACAAGCGGCGGAAACGCTGCTCAAGGCGCCAGTCGCAACCCGACTCAGTGCCTACCCGGACTGACAAGCTGGTTGGCACGACGGCTGCGTCTTTGCAATGCGCGGTTGCAACAGCACTTTGGGGATAGACTACGGGAAATCCTTCTGGAAAAGCAGCGAATCTTTGGTCGCCGCATCCGACGGCGCCGCAGCGGCTTGGTCGGATGCGGCGCTCGCTTTATTGGCTCGCCCTTTACTGGACCAACCCTTCAGCCTTCATCGCCGCCTGTACGGCCGGACGCGCCTCCATGCGCTTCATAAAAGCCTGGATGTTCGGATAGGGTGCGAGATCAATCTTGGTCGGAGCCGTCCAACGCAGAACCGTGAAGCAGTAGGCATCAGGGCACGAGAAAGTCTTCCCCATCAGATAATCATTTTTTGTAAAATGGGCTTGCAGGTGTGCAAACCGCGTTGCCAGCTTGTCGCGCGCAATCTGCTTGGCCTCTTCCGGCATCGCCGGATTAAACAGCGGCGAAAAGCCTTTGTGCATTTCGCTCGACACGAAATTCAGCCACGATTGCATCTTGTACCGGTCGAGGGTGCCGTTGGCCGGGGCCAGACGCTTCTCCGGCACCTTGTCGGCGACGTACTGCACGATAGCCGGGCCTTCGGTCAGAATGTTCCCGTCATCGAGCGCCAGCGCCGGCACGTAGCCGAGCGGATTGATCATCTTGTAGTCGCCGCTGCCTTCGGTCGTCTTGGCTTTGATATCGGTCTTGACGGCCTCGAACGGCAAACCGGCCTCCTTGAGCACGATGTGACAGCTCAGCGAACACACGCCCGGAGAGAAATATAGCTTCATCATGGCAACACAACTCCTGTTGGTTCAATATTACGGTACAAGAAAACCATGAGTATTGTTGCGGCATCGGCAAAGAGCTGGCAAGGCTCGGTCGATGTCACAATTTGGTGTACTCCAGCGCCGCCTGCCTGGCAGTTGTGCTGGGCGTGACCGTCCGGCTATACCGTCGTCTGCGGTGTGGTAGGATGCCGCCATCGCATCGAACGGTAGGGTTTGCAGACATGGCGGGCGACGAGCACGCATCGGCGGTGCCGACCGGTACTCTCATGGCGGGCAAGCGTGGTCTGATCATGGGTGTGGCCAACAATCGCTCCATCGCCTGGGGGATTGCCAAAGCCGTCGCGGCGCAAGGGGCCGCGGTGGCGCTGACGTACCAGGGCGAGGCCTTGAAAAAGCGCGTTGTACCACTGGCCGAAGAACTTGGCTCTTCGGTGGTTTTGCCATGCGATGTAACAGACGAAGCCTCGATGGATGCGGTGTTTGCCGCGCTCAAAGAGAGATGGGGCAGGCTCGATTTTCTGGTGCACGCGATCGCTTTCGCCGACAAGGCAGAACTCGACGGCCGCTACGTCGACACCAGTGAGCGCAACTTCACGCAATCCCTGCTGGTATCCTGCTACTCGTTCACCGCGTTGGCACGACGTGCTGAAAGGCTGATGACCAACGGCGGGTCGATGTTGACGTTGACGTACTACGGCGCCGAGAAAGTAATGCCGCATTACAATGTTATGGGCGTCGCCAAAGCCGCGCTGGAGGCAAGCGTGCGCTATCTGGCCGCAGACCTTGGCCGTAGTGCGATCCGGGTCAATGCCATCTCCGCTGGCCCGATCAAGACTTTAGCGGCTTCAGGCATTTCGGACTTTCGTTACATCCTGAAGTGGAACGAATACAACTCAGCCTTGCGCCGAACCGTCACCATCGAGGAAGTTGGCGCGTCGGGCCTGTACCTTCTGTCCGATCTTGGCCGCGCCGTGACCGGTGAGATCCACCACGTCGATGCCGGCTATCATATCCAGGGTATGAAGAACGAGGATGCACCCGACATCGCCGTTGCCAAGAGCGATTAAGGCGCCGCGGCGTGTGCTGAACTGCAACGGGCTGCCCAAGTCTCGCCGTGAAGCACCAACCGCTCCTTGAGTGCCTAAAGTGCGCAGGAAACCAGCGGTGGAGAACCCCATGCTCGCTATGAACCGCCGCCTGATACTCGAAAGGCGTCCTCCGCCGGGCTTGGTGCCGCGAGATGTTTTTCGGATCGAGGAGACACCCGCACTAGCTCCCGGCGCGGGCGAGTTTCGCGTCAAGCTCGAGGTTATCTCTCTAGATCCTGCCATGCGGGGATGGATCAGCGAAGGCAAGTCATACATCGCTCCGGTACCACTCGGCGGCGTCATGCGGGCCTATGCGGCCGGACAGGTCGACGCTTCGAGCCACCCCGAATTCAAGGTCGGTGACGCGGTGCAAGGCCTGTTCGGCGCACAAACACATGCGATCTCGAACGGTGAGCGTGTCGTCAAAGTCGATACCGCGCTGGCGCCACTGGCGCGCTGGGTCGGCGGTCTCGGCATGCCCGGCTGGACCGCATATTTCGGCTTGCTCGAGGTCGGGCAGCCCAAGCCCGGAGAGACTGTTGTCGTTTCGGCGGCCGCCGGCGCGGTCGGCTCGATTGTCGGCCAAATCGCCAAGATCAAGGGGGCCCGCGCCGTCGGAATCGCCGGCGGGACCTCGAAATGCCGTTACGTCGTCGATGAACTGGGCTTCGACGCTTGCGTCGACTACAAGGGCGGCAATCTCGCCGGCGAATTGAAGGCGGCGTGCCCGAACGGGATCGATGTCAGTTTCGAGAACGTCGGTGGCGAGATCATGGATGCGGTGCTTTTGCAGATGAACAGGTTCGGGCGAGTAGCGGTCTGCGGCCTGATCTCGGCTTATGCTGCCACATCGGCGCCTCCAGGCCTCAAAAACCTGCGCGCAATCCTGACCCAACGCCTCAAAGTGCAGGGGCTGATCGTGTTTGATTGGGAAAAGCGAATTCCGGAAGCGATCACGGTGCTTGGCGGCTGGCACAAGGAAGGCCGGCTCAAGATCCGCGAAGACGTTCGCCACGGCGGGTTGGATGCTTTTGTCGATACGCTCAATCTGCTCTATACGAGCGGCAACAATGGCAAACTTGTACTGAAAGTCTGAGCTCGTGTTGAAGGACGGACTGACGCTTTATGTCATCAGGCATGGCGAAACGGATTGGAATGCGGCGGGCCGCCTGCAGGGTCATATCGATGTCCCGCTCAACGACAACGGCCGGGCACAGGCAGCAGGCCACGGGCGGCGCTTGCGAGCGTTGTTGGGCAATCAAGTCCCGATAGACTTCGTGGCAAGCCCGCTCAGTCGTGCCTCGGAAACCATGGAGCTCCTGCGTCACGGCATGGGGCTCGCTCGCGTCGGCTTCACGACGGACGATCGGCTCAAGGAAATCAGCTACGGCATCTGCGAAGGCCGGACCTGGCCGCAGTTGCCGCCAATCGACAGCGCCGGTGTGGTGCGCTCGAAGGACCCGTACAATTGGCGGCCTGACGGCGGTGAGAGTTACGCCGACTTGATGGCGCGAACGGCCGCCTGGTTGTCGGGGATCGCGCGCGACACAGTGGTGGTGACCCATGGCGGAATTACCCGCGCATTGCGTGGCCTGATCATCGGCATTGCACCGGCGAAGGTGCCTTCACTCAAAGTTCCGCAGGATCGTGTGCTCGTGCTGCGGCCGGCGTCGATGAGTTGGCTGTAGTTGCTAACTGGAAAGCAGCCCGCGCCGGGCGAGATTGCGCATCAGATCGGCCACGCCATAGGTCCATGGGGGCGCACGGTCGGACGTGGTGATGCAGTTCGACAGGCTACCGAGTTCGGCTGCATGGATCGTAACCACGTCGCCATCATGGTGTGTAAAGCCCATGCCCGGCTCATCCCGATCCTCTTTCGGCGCGAACATCGTGCCGAGGTAGAGGACCGCGCCATCCGGATACTGGTGCGTGCGATTGAGCATCTGGGCGGCAAGGTCGACCGGATCGCGCGCAATTTCCGACATCGACGAACTGCCAGCCAGCCGGTAACCGTCGGCGCCCTCGACGGTGAGACTGACTTCGATCTTCCGCACCGTGTCGAGTGTGAAGGACTGGTCGAAGAAGCGGATAAACGGCCCGACTGCCGCCGACGCATTGTTATCCTTGGCTTTCGACAGCAGCAGCGCGGAGCGGCCCTCGAAGTCGCGCAGATTGACATCATTGCCGAGCGTAGCTCCAACGATCCTGCCGGTGGAGTTGATGGCGAGCACTACTTCGGGTTCCGGGTTGTTCCATGTCGAGCGAGGATGGAGGCCGGCCTGCATGCCATGCCCGATCGCGCTCATCGGTTGTGCTTTGGTAAAGATTTCGGCGTCCTCGCCGATGCCAACCTCGAGATATTGCGACCATGCGCCTTGCGCGATCAGCACCTGCTTCAGTTCGAACGCCTGCTTCGAACCAGGCTTCAGGTTGCGCAAGTTGCCGCCGAGCAGGGTTTCGACCGACGATCGGATCGCGAGCGCCTTCTCGGGCGCGCCCTTGGCTTGTTCTTCGATGACGCGTTCGAGCATCGATCGAGGAAACGTGACGCCGGCGGCCTTGATCGCCTGCAGATCGATTGGAGCCAGCAGCCATGGCCTGGCAATATCGCGCAAGGCTTCCGGCGTGTTGCCAAGGAGTTCCGTCAACGACCCAACGCGATCACCGCCGGTTGATCTCACGATCTGAGCCGGGTCCGCCGACTCGCACAGGTCGCGCATTGTTGGTGCAGCGACCGAGATGTCGAAAACACCCTCCGCGCGGATTGCCACGACTGATGGACCTGACACATTCGGTCGCCAGGCGCGGCCCGCAAGCGCCCCTGCTGCTCCATCGCTGGGCAGCGTCAGGACCTCGGTCATTTGTGCGTTCATACAGCCACTCCGATCCGTACGGTGCTCGCAAGTTTGACTTGTGTCTGCCGCCCACCGCATCATGCGCGCCCGAAGGCCTACGATCAACGATATGCTGCGCGAGGAAAAACTCGAGGGAGGCCTTTGATGCCAAAGTTGGCCGCGAGCGCCAAGGTCGACGAGTCCGCAAGCTTGAACTCGGGCGACCGACGGTCAAATACGCAACGAGCTTATGGGGAGTTGCGCCGTCGTATCCTTTCGAACGAGATGCCGGCGGGCGCGCAATACCTGGAGCAAACCCTTGCCGACGGTCTTGGCATGAGCCGCACGCCCGTGCGGGAGGCTCTGATCCGCCTCAGCGACGAACGCCTTGTCGAGGTGCGCCCGAGGCACGGCGCGCGCGTGCTGCCGGTGTCGACGACCGATATGGCCGAGATCTATGAGCTGTTGACTTCGCTCGAAGCAATTGCCGCGCAGCGCATTGCCGAGCGCGGCCTGGAGCCAGCGCAACTGCTGAAGATCGACGGCCTTGTGATTGCCATGCAGGAGGCACTGGAGCGCGACGACTTGATGGCTTGGGCTGCCCTCGACCAGGACTTTCACAGCACCATCGTCGAGCTTTCCGGCAACCAGCGTCTGACGCAGGTGGTTGCGATGTTTCGCGATCAGGCGCATCGCGCGCGCATGCAGACATTGCGGTTGCGCCCCAAACCGACCCAGTCGAATCGCGATCATGCGGGCTTGGTGGCCGCGATCCGCCGGCGCGATCCAATTGCTGCCTACGACATCCACTACCGGCACCGTTTGGAGGCGGGTCGGATGCTGTTGAAGCTGCTCGCCGCGCAAAAGCCCGAGGGCATCTGACGGCACTTGGTCGCAATATCAATGATTATCGCGCGGCACTCCCTTTGTCTCGGCGATGCGCTGGTATTTGACGGCCGGCTTCAGCACCATGCCGTTCGCCAGTTCGTCGACCATGCCGCGCTGGATCTCCTGCCACGGCGTCTGATGGGCCGGATACTTGTAGCCGCCGGCCGCCTTCAACGCGGCGCGGCGATTCTCGAGTTCCCCGTTCGGGATCAAGATATTCGCGGTACGCTTGCCAAGATCGATGCGCACTTTATCGCCGTTCTTCAGCAGCGCGAGCCCGCCGCCGGACGCGGCCTCGGGCGACGCATTCAGGATCGATGGCGAGCCTGACGTGCCTGACTGGCGCCCGTCGCCGATGCAGGGCAGCGCCGTGATGCCCCGTTTCAGCAGATAGTCGGGCGCGCGCATGTTGACGACTTCGGCAGCGCCCGGATAGCCGATCGGCCCGACGCCGCGCATGAACAGCAGCGAGTGCTCGTCGATCTCGAGTGTCGGATCGTCGATCCGCTTGTGATAATCTTCCGGACCGTCGAACACGACCGCGCGACCCTCGAACGCCATCGGATCCTTCGGGTTCGACAGGTAGCGGCGACGGAACTCCTCGGTGATGACGGATGTCTTCATGATAGCGCTGTCGAACAGGTTGCCCTTGAAATTCAGGAAACCGGCTTGCGCCTTCATCGGTGCATCGTAGGCCTTGATGACCTTGCGATCCTCGGCGAATCTGCCCTTGCAGTTGTCGAGCAGCGAGCGGCCATTGACCGTTATCGCGTCGCCATTGATCTTACCCTTGGCTGCTAGCTCGGCGACCACGGCGGGTACGCCGCCCGCCCTGTGATACTCTTCGCCCAGGTACTCGCCGGCTGGTTGCAGATTGACGATCAGCGGGACATCGTAGCCAACCCGCTCCCAGTCGTCGCAATCGAGGGCAACGCCGATGTGCGCTGCGATGGCATTCAAGTGGATGGGCGCATTGGTCGAGCCGCCAATGGCCGAGTTGACGACGATGGCATTTTCGAAAGCGGCCCTGGTCATGATTTTCGACGGGCGCAGGTCTTCCCAGACCATGTCTACGATCCGACGGCCGGTTTCGTAGGCCATCTGCTGGCGCTCGCGGTAGGGCGCGGGAATCGCGGCGCAGCCGGGCAGGCTCATGCCGAGCGCCTCGGCGAGCGAATTCATCGTCGATGCCGTGCCCATGGTGTTGCAGTGGCCGGCCGATGGCGCTGACGAGGCGACCAGCTCCAGAAACCCCTGGTAGTCGACCTCGCCTTTGGCCAGCATCTCACGCGCCTTCCAGACGATTGTCCCTGAGCCGGTGCGTTCGCCCTTGTGCCAGCCGTTGAGCATTGGGCCGCCGGATAGGACGATGGAGGGAATATCGACCGTTGCCGCGCCCATCAGCAGAGCGGGCGTGGTCTTGTCGCAGCCGGTGGTCAGGACCAACCCGTCCAACGGGTAGCCGTAGGCGATCTCGACCAACGAGAGGTAGGTCAGGTTGCGGTCGAGCGAGGCGGTCGGTCGTTTGCAGGTCTCCTGAATGGGATGCACCGGAAACTCGAACGGCACGCCGCCGGCTTCGCGAATGCCATCGCGCGTGCGATCGGCGAGAAAGATATGATGCCGATTGCACGGCGAGATATCGGAGCCTGTCTGGGCGATACCGATGATTGGACGGCCCGATTGAAGCTCCTCGAGCGTCAGCCCGAAGTTCATCGTGCGCTCGAGGTAGATGGCCGTCATGTCAGGGTTGTCGGGATTGTCGAACCACTGACGCGAGCGCAGTTTCTTGATCTGTGTGGCGGTTGGCTTTCTCATGGACTGCGGGTCTCCTCGACGCTCGTATGGAGGGTGGGAGTGTAGACCCGGTACCCGGCGCGTCAACGCCAGCGCGGCGATAAAAATTTCCGGTTGGTCCCCGCGGGTTTCCATCCGGTTCACGAGGCGACGCTGCCGCCCGTAGACATCCGGTAGTGGTCGCCTGTAGCGTGTGGCCTCATGTGGCCGCTGTGCGCTGCGAACCCGGTTAATCGGGCCGACGCCTCGCGCCCGAATAACGCTCTATCGGGGGAGACGGCATGGCTGACACTTCGTCCGACGCAAAGTCGGAAAAGCGCGAGGGTAGGTTCGTCAAAGCCCCTGAAACTCTGGCTGCCGGCGTGTTTCTTCTGGTGCTTGCGGAGATCGGGTTTTGGGGCTCGATCGGTATCGCCGCCGGCACGCTCGCCAAGATGGGCGCAGGCATGTTTCCCCGAGTGGTATCTCTGCTGATCGGAGCCTTGGGCGTTTTCCTGGTTGTCCAGTCGTTCACCGTTCGCGGTCCCGCCCTGGAACGCTGGCTGGGCCGCGGCGTGGTGTTCGTGCTCGGCGCGGCGGTCGTCTTCGGCTTGACGATCCGTGGCTTCAGCCTCGGTAGTCTTGTGGTGCCGCCATTGGGACTAGCCGTCGCCGGCCCCTTGGCCGTGATCATCGCATCGCTGGCTGATCGCGAGACCCGCTGGCTCGAGATCATCCTGTACGCCGCTTTTCTCAACGTGCTCTGCTTCGTGGTGTTCAAGCAGCTGCTGCGCTTGCCCATCCCCATCGCGCCTTGGCTGCTTGGTTATTGAGGGCGCGGAGATCATGGACCTCTACGACAATCTGGCTCTCGGTTTTGCGACCGTCTGGAAGATCATCTGGCTGCCGTGGCCGGCGATGGGCATCGCCATACCGCTGCCAGCCAACCTGCTGCTTTGTTTTGTCGGCTGCCTCGTCGGCACGCTCGTCGGCGTTCTGCCGGGCGTCGGGCCGATCGCCACCATTGCGATGCTGTTGCCGGTCACCTATGGGCTCGATCCGATCGGCGCCCTGATCATGCTGGCCGGCATCTACTATGGAGCGCAATACGGCGGCTCGACAACGGCGATCCTGGTCAACATTCCAGGCGAGGCGACCGCCGTGGTGACTGTGCTCGACGGACACCAGATGGCGAAACAGGGCCGCGCCGGCGTGGCGCTGGGTATCGCCGCGATCGGTTCGTTCATCGCGGGAACATTTGCTACCTTGGTCATCGCATCACTTGCAGTGCCACTGACGCGGATGGCGCTGCTGTTCGGCCCGGCCGATTATTTCGCACTGATGGTGCTGGGCCTGATGTTTGCCGTCGTGCTGGCGCGCGGCTCGATCCCTAAAGCGATCGGCATGATACTTGTCGGTGTCCTGCTTTCCACGGTCGGCAGCGATCTTGAAACTGGTGAGGAACGGCTGACCTTTGGTTGGACGGAAATCTCCGACGGCCTCGACTTTGCGATTATTGCAATGGGGATCTTCGGCTTTGCCGAGATCGTCAAGAATTTGGAGAATCCGGAGACACGCAATGTGGTTCAGGCGGCGATTGGCCGACTGCTGCCGAACGGGCGAGATATGCGTCAGTCAGCGTGGCCGATCGCCCGTGGCACAATGATCGGGTCGTTCCTTGGTCTGCTGCCTGGCAACGGGGCAGTGCTCGGTCCGTTTGCATCGTATACCTTGGAGAAAAAGATTGCGGCTGATCCCACGCGCTTCGGCACTGGCGCGATCGAGGGTGTCGCCGGGCCTGAGTCGGCCAACAACGCGGGCGCGCAGACAGCCTTTATCCCTCTGCTGACGCTTGGCATTCCGCCGAACGCCGTGATGGCGTTGATGGTTGGCGCCATGACCATTCACGGCATCGTGCCTGGGCCGCAGATCATCACCAAGCAGCCCAACCTGTTCTGGGGCATGATTGCCTCGATGTGGATCGGCAATCTGATGCTGCTCATCATCAACCTGCCGTTGATCGGCCTGTGGGTGAAGTTGCTGAAGGTGCCCTACCGGCTGATGTTCCCGGCGATCGTTCTGTTCTGCTGCATCGGTATCTATTCGATCAACAACTCATCCCTCGATGTGTTGATGGTGGCGGCTTTCGGCCTGTTCGGTTACACGCTGCTGAAGTTCGGCTTCGAGCCGGCGCCGATGTTGCTGGGCTTCGTGCTGGGGCGACTGATGGAGGAAAAACTTAGGCAGTCGCTGGTGATTTCGCGCGGCAGTTTCATGACATTCCTGGAGTGCGGCGGGACGCTTCCGTTCTGCACGAAGCCAAGGCTCATCCTTTTGATACTGGCGGTCTTGCTCGTCATCATTGCAGCCCTGCCGTCGATCCGCCGCAAGCGCGAAACGGTGTTCGAGTGAAACGGCCGAATGCAGGTGGCGGTCACGCAAGCGTGACGCCCATGGGTGTTGTAGGACACCTGCGCGGCACTAGATTAATCGCAGGCAACATCATGCTCAACATGCGGAGAACCACACGGATGCGTATTCTTTCGACAATGGCGATCGCCGTCGGCGCGTTGGCGATGATGGCCACCGGCCCGGTCGGCATTGCTGACGCTGCCAGCGGCTATCGGTCCGATGGATACCGCTACAGCAAGTCTGGGTATCGGTATGGATACAAGTACCGCTACAGAAACCGCGACAGGGACCACTATGAGGCGGCGCGCGCGCATAATGTGGATCCCGCGGGCGACTACAAGGGTTATCCGGACTGGGCCCGCTACGCGCTGAGCCCGAAGTACGACAGCAATCGTCGGTGATTGCCGGTCGGCTACTCAGGCATGAAGCACAGATCGGTATCCGCCATTTTCAGGTGGTTCTGTGTCAACAGGCAGTGAACCTGGCCCCGGTGGTGCGTCTGGTGATTGAACATATGCGTCACCAGCAGCCATCGGGGCTTTGAAACCTCGCGGCGGAGCGCCTGCGAATACCACATCAGATCGCCTTCGAGATCTGATTGCTGCATCGCGTCCGCCCAACCGATGATGACCTCATCGAAGGCGGCGCGTTGCCGTTTGAGATCACCCCAGTCGGGTATTGCAATGGCCGACTCTTGGAGTGTCATTGCCAAAGGCGGCGGGGTCGCCCTGGTAAAGCGGTGCATCCAGGCCATGTCGCCGAACAGGATGTGGCTCAGGGTGCCGTGGATCGAGCCGAAGAATGCGCCGCGGTGGCGTTTGCGCTCGGGCTCGGGCAGTCGGTCGGCAGCGGTATAGAGCGACTGGTTCTGCCAGCGGTTGTAGCGCGCCATCGATCGGGCGTGCGCAGGCGTGATCATGCCGATCGTTTCCGCGCGGTAACCTCGATCTCGACTTTCATGGCCGGGCTTGCCAGCCCCGCCGAAATCATCGTGGCAGCCGGTCGCACGGTGCCGAATGCCGCGCGCAGCACCGGCCAGCAGGGTTCGAAATCGGCTGGGTTCGGGAAGATGTAGGTCACTCGAACAACGTCGGCGAGACTGCTGCCGGCCTGCGTCAGTGCGGCCTCGATGTTCTTCAAGGTTTGCGAGCATTGCGCGACGACGCCGTCGGCCAGCGTCATCGACGTGTAGTCATAGCCGGTGGTGCCCGACACGAAAATCATGTCGCCGTCAACGACCGCGCGGGAATAGCCGATATCGGCTTCGAACGTCGAGCCGGACGAGATCAAGTGGCGGGTCATGGCGGGCCTCAGCATTCAGCCGACGATTTCATCAGGGCGGAAGTTCATTTCGATTTCGCGTTTCGCCGCAGCGGGGCTGTCCGAGCCATGCGTCGAGTTCTCGCCCTTCGACTGGGCGAACAGTTTGCGAATGGTGCCGTCGTTGGCTTCCTTCGGATCGGTCGCGCCCATCACGTCGCGGTATTTGAGGATCGCGCCCTCCCCTTCCAGCACCTGGCATACGATCGGGCCGGAGGTCATGAACGCGCAAAGCTCGCCGAAGAACGGGCGCGCCTTGTGCTCGGCATAGAAAGCTTCGGCCTGGTCGCGCGTCCAGCGCACACGCTTCTGCGCGACAATCCGCAACCCGGCCTTCTCGATCACGGCGTTGATGGCGCCGGTCAGGTTGCGCGCCGTTGCATCCGGCTTGATGATCGAAAACGTGCGCTCGATGGCCATGACATGAGACTCTATTTGACGATGAGGTGCGACAAGTCGCAGGCTTATAGACATGCCGGCGAAGAGCGGCAAGGCAAACGCGCGTGAGGTTGACGGGGCCGCCAGGCGCAAATGGGCACTTAGGCTGCGAGCTTCTCGAGTGCGCGGGCGAGATCGCCTGAGACGCGCATGGTGCCGACGCTCATACCGGTCCAATTCTTCAGTTCCGCCGCACTGTTCAGACCCTGCACTGCCGGAATCACACGCTCGAGCAGGGCCAAGGTAACAGCCTCGGACGCGCGCTTGGCGCCATCGTCGATCTTGACCGCAAAGCCAAGCCCGAGGTCGGGCAGCGCACCGCAGTAAACGCCCTCAGCGCCGGTTTTCATGAACACGCGACCGGGGACTTTGCCCATGACCACGGTATCAAGGCGTCCGGGTCCAGCCACCATATCAGGCGCGGCCCAGGCCGCCCTGGCGATGCGCTCGCAGGCGCTGCGATGCGACTTTCCCGGACCTTCCGCGGTGATGAAGCAGGCAAAGGCGCGAGCCAGGGCTGCGGTCGCGGTCGCCCAGTTCGGCAGCGAGCAGCCGTCGAACCCGAGCACGTC
>JBGTIU010000160.1:0-29916 GCA_041745515.1 Hyphomicrobiaceae bacterium
CTGGCAGGAGCGGGGCGGCCCACATGTCGACGCGCCCAAGCAAACGAGCTTCGGCAGCACACTAATTCAGCGCGCGATTGGTGCCGTGGAAACTCCGCCTCACATCGACTACGCGGCCGAAGGATTGACCTGTGAGTTCGATGTTCCGCTTGCCGCCATTGCATACCAACGCGAAACGCTTAACCGGGCAACTAGGTGATCCGCGATTTTCTAGAAAGCATGGAAAGCCGGACCAGGACAAAATGATGGGAACCGGCTGGGGGATAGACGATGCCCATTCTAAGAAACCACTGCGAGTGTGGAGGGACACACCGGTCGAGGGGGACCGTCCGAGTGTCTAGTTATAATTGGTACCGCTGCCCCGGCTTGAACGGGGACCCCCAGATCCACAAGCCGAGACTAGGCCGTGGACTCAATTGATCGCAAGAAGATGCGGATGGATGCAAGCTGGATGAAGGCGAAGAAGGAAGTAGCGAAGCACTTTTGATCATGCGTAGGCGAACCCTCTGCACTCATTACTGATTAGTTAGCCGTATGGCTAACATTCATTGACACAAGCTAGTGTCTCCACTATAGTTAGCTTTATGGCTAACCATTCAATGCAACTCGATCACGTTTTCGGCGCCCTCTCCGACGCGACCCGGCGTGCGATCGTCATGCGACTATGTGATGGCGAGGCATCCGTCGGAGAGCTGGCGAAGCCGTTCGATATGGCGCTGCCGAGCCTGATGAAACACATCCGCATTCTAGAGAGCAGCGGCCTCGTTACGTCCGAGAAGACCGGTCGCGTCAGGACCTGCTCATTGCAGACGGAAGCTCTCGCAACCGTCGAGGTTTGGTTGGCGGCTCAAAGGGAGATCTGGGAGCAACGACTTGATCGACTGGAAATGTACGTTGAGAAACTGAAGAAACAGGAGAAGTCCAATGCCCGCAAACGCAAATCAAAATGAAACGCCCCTGTCCACTTGGGCGCTTGATCGAGAGATCGTCCTCTCGCGCGTGATCAACGCGTCACGAGAGTTGGTTTTCTCCGCCTGGGTTGATCCGCGCCATCTCCCCCAATGGTTCGGTCCGGCCGGTTTCAGGGTCGAGACAAAGTCTATGGATCTTCGCGTCAGCGGCGAATGGCGGTTCGATATGATCGCTCCCGACGGAAAGCGATACACAAATCGGATGCAATTCCTGCGCATTGAGCGGCCGCACCTGATCGAGTTCGATCATGGCGCCGACAAAGACAACGATCCTGGCATATTCCGCACCACCATCACGTTTGATGCACAGAGCGACGGAAAGACAGTCATCACTTTGCGGCAGTTGCATCCAACGACGTCTCAGCGCATCGCAGGCATCGGATTTGGCGCCGTCGAATTCGGTTATCAAACCCTCGATAAGCTGGCGCAGCACGTAAAGGTTTCAGATTGCCGCGCCGCAACGTGAGACCGCGCTGGGCCAGGACTCTCTACAGAATGCGCCAAATGTACAAAGTCAGCAAATCGCTGAAGCCTGGAAGGCGACCTTTTCAAAGCCGCTTCAGGACGGCATACGTCGCATAGCCGCGAAACGGATGAGCGATATAGGCGTCGAGGCCATGCGTGATGGCCGCGACGCGCAGATCGCGCTCGAGGTCGGAGCGTGGGTGGACCTGGAACCTGGCGAGCCATCTGAACAAGCCGGCTTTCGCGAGCGGCGGTAGACCCTTGAGCTGCCCGAAATCCGCAACATGCAGCGAGCCGCGGTTAGCCAGCTGCCTGCATGCACAGTCGACAACGCTGCGCCAGGGCTGGATCATCGATAGTGCGTAGGAAATGACGATCCGATCGGCGGCCGGTATTGCGAACAGCTGTCGTAGATCGAAGTTGGTTGCGTCGCCTTCGGCCAATCTAATTCTGTCGCTCAAACCAGCGGCTGCGATCCTTTGCCTAGCGGTCGTCAGCATTGCGACAGAGATATCGAAGCCATACAGTTTTGCGGTCGGATAGGCGCGGGCAATCTCGATCAGATTGCGGGCGGTGCCGCAGCCAACTTCGACAACCGATCCGCCATCAGGCGGAAGCAGTCCCGACACCAGCGTGTCGCGGCCGAGCAGGAAATACCGGCGTGATGGATCGTAGATGAACCGCTGGTAACGATACATGCGGTGCATCTGCTCGGCGGCGGACGTCGTGAAAGCACTCATGGGGAGATGTTTCCCTTCACGTACAGATGGAAGCCGCCATAGATCGCGGAGCGGTCGCGCGCGGTCCATTTTTTCGAGCGGTCCGCTTCGTAGTGCCACCCGTTCAATACCCAATCCGGCACGCGGCCGGGTAGCAGCGTCGGTTGAGCGGCTGTACGAAAAATGACGCGCGCCCCGGCCTTTGCGGTACGGCTAATCTCGATCCACAGCTCGGTCAGGTCGGCGTCCGACATCCAGTCCTGCGCGTCGAGCAGAACATACCGGTCGAGGCTTGCGTTCGGCTGGGTCCGCAGATGTTCCGTAAACGAGATCTGACGAACATCGACACGATTGGCATTCGCGCGCACCGTTTCGAAGTTTCGAAGCTCCAGATAGGGTGGCACAGACCCACCGGGCGCGGGGTCGTACTGGCGGGCGAATGCCTGCCAGGCAAAGTAGTTGTTATCGATATTGAAATCGCAGGCGAGCCGCTCGACGCGCTGCCTCAGGATTGCAACTAGACCATCTGGATGATCGCCGGCCAGCGCCTTGTACTGAGCGGGTGGAATGCCGAGGCCGAACAGAGTGGCCGGCCGGTCAACGAGCCAACGGACCAGACGGCGTTCGAACAACGGTTCGATCTCGCGTTCGAAGAGCTGCCGTTGCTCGGCAAGGGAGCGCGCGGAAATCAAGCGGCGAGGGTCGCTTCCGTGCAGGCGGCAAGCGACATGAACCGCCTTGATGAATCGGCCGAGCAGGCCGTAACGATGGATGCCCCGCGCGAACCGAGAAATCCGGCGTCTTCCGGTCAAATCGCGGCCATCCCAATAGGCTCTCGTCGTGGCATCGAGCTGCTGTCGCAGCCGTCGCCGATAGTGCCAGACGTTCGCCGAGTCGGCTGCCACCGCAAAGAAACGGTGGAAGCTTGCGTGATCAGGCAGATGCCGAACGGCTGCAAGCTTGAGGCGGTTCAGCGCCACGTGGGCCGCGTTGAGATCGACGGCGGTAATGTGGGTGGGCGAGGCGGTCAGGTAGCTCATCATGTTGCAGCCGCCTGAAGCGATGACGACCATACGGCTTTCGCGCATCACCTCCAGGGCTTCGAGGTCGATGGCAGGGTCTTCCCAGATCTGAGCGTAGACGAAGTTACCGAATGCCAGCGTGAACAGCCGTTCGAGCGCTCCATCGACACTGAGTACACGGTTGCGGTGAACGGCTCGCCTCAACAGCCGGCTGCCGTGAAAAATTGCAGAGGTGTCGGGAACGGTTGTCGATGGGCTGGTCAAGTCTGGTCTCCGGTGTCGGACCGATTATTGCCAACTATGCTGCGATCTCGACTACGATTGGCCTCGAACGCGCCTCGGCAAGCCGCGCTTTCATGACGTCAAGCCAACGGATCACGATCATCTCGCCGGCATGGGTCTCAGCTACTGCTGTGCAGCTCTCGACCCAGTCTCCGGTGTTGAGGTAATGCGTAGCGCCAATTCGACGGTTGGCAGCGTGGTGGATGTGGCCGCAAACGATGCCATCGACCTGCCGGCGTTTCGCTTCAGCCGCGAGTGCGGTTTCAAACTCGCCGATAAAGTTGACGGCTGACTTCACGCGATACTTGAGATAGCTGGATAGCGACCAATAGCCCAAGCCCCAGCGGCGCCGGGCCCAGTTCAATGGGCCATTCAGCCAGAGCGCCAGTTCGTAGGAACGATCGCCCAGAAATGCGAGCCAGCGTGCGTAACGCACGATGATGTCGAACTCGTCGCCGTGCAGGACAAGATAGCGCCGGCCGTCGACGGTGGTGTGGATGACATCCCGGCGGACTTCGACGTCGCCAAAGTTCAACCCGCAGTAGTCGCGCAGCCCCTCGTCATGATTGCCGGGCACGAACACGACCCTCGAACCCTTTCGTGCCTTGCGCAGCAGCTTCTGCATCACATCGTTATGAGATTGCGGCCAATGCGGACCGCGTCGCACCTTCCACAGGTCGACGATATCGCCGACGAGATAGATCGTTTGCGCTTCGCTTTCCTTCAGAAAGTCCAACAGCGCGTTGGACTGCGATGATCGCGTGCCGAGGTGCACATCCGAAATAAAGAGCGCGCGGTAATGGCCCCTTGACGGCTGCGGTGACACGTCCGTTCCCCTGCTGCTGCCGGGGACCAAACAGGAGTCTTATTGCAGCCGTGTGACAGCCCGCCACGGCGCGATTTCTACGTGGTGGCAGCGGCTTCTACGTCCAGGAAAAATTCCTCACCATTGTGCATCGACCGGGCATTCCGGAACGTCCGGCCCCAGCTTTCATCTGCACCTGCGACATTCCAAACGAAATAGCTGGCTCCGTCACTTGGAGCCGCGTGATTGCTGCCGATGACAAGGAACTTGCCATCGACAACCTCTATTACCCGGACGATGATTAAGTCCATCGGCCCTGGGTTCCCAGATAAATCGCTCATTGTCCGAGGCAGCGTTCACGGTCACGACAAGTCTGAAGTAACTGCTGGAAGCTGGTAGTTGCGTGCAACTGCCGGAATCATGAAAACACTCGCTGCCGGTGGGGCTTCATCCTCGGTGGCATGGGCAAAAGACTTCCTCGTGGGCAACGAGGGCGCCCCGGATTTGGAAGCCGGACTGCGTGACAGGGGGGCGATTGCGGGGCCGCACGATAATCCGCGATTTCGGCGACACCGAAGCCTTACTCGATGCGTAAATATGACCTCGCTGGGGTGATAATCGAGCCGTCTTGATCTCGGCGCAGTGGTGCCGCCGCCGCCCGGTTTCTTGCAGGCGATCGAATCACTCGCCCGCGAGCGCGGCATCGTTTTCATTGTTGACGGCTGCCTGATGTTTCGCCTTGTGCCCGACCGATCAAGCGAATTCTTCGGCCTTCAGTTGGATATGATCATGCTCGGCAAATTTATCGGCGGCGGATCCCGATGGGCGCCGTCTGCGGGCACCGTGTGTGCAAGCGGCTAACAGCGGGGCGTCACCACTTCCGGCTGTTGATGTCCCTCACAATGGCGATGTCCAATACCGTCTCGGCCAACAGCGGCTTAGTTCGAAGTTGCCGATCACGAGGTGGGCAGATTAAGAGTGCCGTCGACAATGATGGGCGTTGATAGCTAGGCAATTTGGCTGGTGTGCGACTCTTCATCTGGGATTTCTGAATCGCTCGTTTTTTATGATTGTTAGCTGCGTCGCGGGATGAGGTATGCGGTAGACGACCACGCGATGGGAATTGCGTGAAGCATAGTGATGGCGGGGATCGTTGATTAGCTTCCGGAAGGCTTTGGCTACAGGGATCCAAGGAGTCGGTTGCCAAAACAGTTCAGCGCACATTTCGATGTGGAGACGTATAAGCTCACGCGCAGGCACCTCACCGACGCGACCGCCTGGTCCCTGCATCCAGTCAAGCAGAGCGGCGGCCTGCTCTTCAGGGGAGTGCCAGGACGGAGTTGACACTGGAACTAGGTCCGAACCGGTTCGCACTGGTTGTACTTCGGTCCGCTTGGGAACATCTATTGTCTCGGTTTGCTCAATCACGGCTTTCGCATCGGTGCGAACCGGTTCGCACTCGCGTTTATCAGCGGGCTTTCTCCTTCTCAGAAAGCTTCCATGTTTCTTGAAGATGTTTTTCATACGGGATCGAGCCACAGGCATCGCCATTTTCATCGTCGGTGGAAATCTTAGCGGGCACGCCGTCGTCATCACGCGTCCGAGAACGTCACCGTCTCGGCGGCCGCCTGGAGAGCACCGGTCCGAGGCGGATATTCCAATCTCAGCTTCGATTTGCGAGTCGCCTGATCTGTTCGAGAATCGTTCGATCACCCTCATCTGAGCTGCAAGCGCAAGCCAGGTCGCGGATGATCTCGGCCTGACGGCCCGGGGAAATCGATCCATAGCTCGTAAACGTGGTCATGACGCCCTCGTGCCCAAGATTTTGGCTCCACGCCTTGTATTCCTCTGGCGATCGGCAGACGCGCTGGCCAAGCTGGACCAGCGTCTTCCTAACGCTGTGTGGATTGAAGTAGGGCAGTCCGGCGGCGGTGAAGGCGTCGCGGAACACTGCACGGATCGGTGACGCGTTGCTCCAGTGCTTGCGATCGAAACCCGCTGTTTCAAACAGGCCTGACGGCCCGAGTTGGATACGGGTTGCAGGGAAGAGCGGATCGTCTGGTCCGAATCGAAGCGCCGAGCGAAGGTACTCAACCCACGCTTCGACGATTTGGCGGGCAAGATCATCAACCGGGAAGAACGTCGTGATGATCGTTTTTGCGAACTTGGTCCTGACCTCACGAGGATCCTGATGGACCCGCCGCTCCGACAGGTCGACATGCTTCAGCTTGAGTGAGGCAATGGCGTTGTCGCGGCAACCCGTGAGGATGGCGAAGGCAATCAATGCCCGATTGCGGCGCTCGATATCCGTGTTCGTTGGCATCGCGCCGAGCACATGATTGATCTGTTCGAGTGAGGGCACGCGTTCGGGAGCGTGCGACTTAGCGATCCGGCTGTCCTTCTCGGAGAGATTGAAGTAGTCCGCATCGCCGTAGCTCAGGCGTGAGCGATAGCCTGGCTGACCGGCGAGCCAGTGAAAGAAATTCCGCAAAGCCATGAGCGTCGCATAGACCGTGGCCTTGCTCAGTTTCTCCCCGGTCGCCCGACTGGTCTGCTCCGTCAGATTGCGCTTGAATGCGACGGCCTGTTGTACGTGAAAGAGCTTGAAAGCCCGGAACCCGGCATAGTGCTCGAAACGATGTAGTGCCTTGGCTACGGAATCGAGTGACGCTTCGCTGTAACGTCGCGCTTCCTTAAGATATGCGAAGTAGGCGCGCTTGATGCGCTCGTTTTCAGCGTTGTTCGTCCTCATGGATCTGACCGATTGCTGCGTAGTCAACATTGAGGCTGGTGTCATTGCTATCTCCTATGCGTTGCTGACCTTGAGGAAACGCGACATCGCAATGGCCCTTCACGACGGAAATTTGGGCCAGGGCCACACGCCGATGCATGAGCGCTTCACACGTGCCACAGAGGCCTCTGAAATTTCCCGAAGTGTTCGTGATCGGCAGATAGTCGAGCATGCCGGCAGCGGGGGCACGTGGCAGGCGGCATCTGAGACAGAAGAGCTCGCCCGGACCGCAGCGGTGTCGATGGCCCCGACGAGCGGCATCGAGAAAGGCGCGTAGTTCCGCGCCATGAATAAGCGCTGGGCGCTGTGAATCGATCGCCGATAGGCCGGATTTGAGCCAGCGCCTGACGGTATTTTTGTGTGCGCCGACACAACGCGCGGCTTCCTCGACGGAATAGCTTCGATGGATTTTGACGCGTCGTCCACTGGCACGTCTCACCGGTTCGTCAGGCCCGCGATTAGGGCGCGAATATCCGCGACTCGCCACGCCGTGGTTCGTGGTCCCAGTTTAATCGGTTGTGGAAAGCGTCCGCTCTTGACCCCAGCCCACCAAGTCGATTTCGCAACCGGTATCGGTCCCTTGGGGCCGAGGATCGAT
The DNA here is from genome assembly GCA_041745515.1 of Hyphomicrobiaceae bacterium. Lineage (GTDB taxonomy): Bacteria > Pseudomonadota > Alphaproteobacteria > Rhizobiales > Hyphomicrobiaceae > JAKFWF01. Next base: position 7,654 of record JBGTIU010000160.1, read on the forward strand.
GACAGCCTCATGAACCCCGTTTCGGGAAGACCGTCGGACATGAACCAACCCCATCTGTTACCAGAGGAAGCCGTCTAAGAGGTCCAATCGGCGCTGTGGGCGAATTCCGAAACGGAATTGAGGAATTCCGCAAGCAGCCTCAGGTATTGGGTAGCCCGATGCCCAGGTCGCGAAAGGCGTTGCGCAGATGTGTCAGCACGGTGTCCTCATCGATCGCCAGTCCGAGCAGTTCGATGTCGGTGACGATTTTTGCGCTTGCTGGTGTTTTTCTTGCACGGGGATCGAAGCCGTACTTGGCGTGAGCCATCGCCGCGACTATCAAGTGCAGGCTTCTTCGTTCCCGCGGGTGCGGATCTTTGTTGGCAACTTTGTACTGCTCCAACTCGATCTTCAGCTGTGTGTTCTCCTGACGCAATTGGCCGACTTCGATATCTGGCGCGTTTGGCAGAGGGGCGAGTTCGGCGACTGCGTCTCGTAGCTCCCGGGGAAGCTCTATATTGATGCGATCAGCCCAGTCGACGAAGTCGGGCGGACTGAATTTCAACCCTAACGTGCCCTTATCGACGGCACGTGAAATCAGCATCAATAGTCGATCGAACGCCTTGGCCTCGGACCGTGCCTCGATATAGGGTTTGATGGTGTCCGAATTCACAAGCATTGGATCATAACCAAGGGACACCGCGGCGGCTTCGGCAGGATACCAATAGGCCGCTCTTGCCCAATGGCCGAGGTCGGCGCGGGCATCTGGGTGATCGAATAGTGAGTGGCGCGCACGCGAACCCAATTCCATTCCAGCCCCGACTGTAACGCGCACACGTCACACCTACCAACCTAGACCAACAGCCAGAGAGTGCCGCCGGGCGAAGCACGGAGCGCGGCGCGATTTCAGCAGAAGCGCAGCTGCGAACGATCCCTCGCTCACGCATGAAAGAATGCCAGATTCGGCTAGGCATCGTCAACAATAAGCACTCAATTAAGTGTACCTGACAAACATGTTTGCTGTATTGACTTGTAAGAAACGCCGATTCATAACGATTCATGGAAGAATCAGAGCTCTATCCGCGGTTCGGGCAACTTGTGCGACGACATCGAGAGAGGCTCGGTCTGAATCAAGCTGAGATTGGCCAGGCAATCGGGCTAACGAGAGCGTCGATCGCCAACATCGAGACCGGGCGCCAACGCATTCCACTGCATCACCTTTATAGGCTTGCACGTGTCCTGAAGGTCGATGTGCATGCTTTGCTTCCGACAGCCGCTGGTGGCGCTTCAATGCTCGCTGATTGTGAGATTCAGTCGTCGACCGAGCTGAGCGCCCGTGAACAAGACGTCGTCGCAAGGGTCGTAGGTTCGATAAAAGTAGGCACAACAGATCGGGGGACACGTTGATCCGAGGGAACAAGCGCATTGATCCCAAGAAGAGGGCGCAGCAGGTATTGGCGCAACTGGACATAACGCGAGGTCCTGTGGTTGTCGGCGACATTGTACACAGTAAAGGCATCACCGCACGCTTCGTGCCGCTCGAAGCGGACCTCTCCGGCATGATCTTTATGAAGGATGGCGCCGTGATCGTTGTGAATTCGTTGCATCACCCAAACCGGCAACGCTTTACGCTGGGCCATGAACTAGGACATTTCGAGCTGCATATGAAAGAGATCGGTTCAGAGGTGCACGTTGACAAGAAGTTCTTGGCGTTTGCGCGCGACGAAAAATCATCGACGGGACGGGATCGCAGGGAAATCGAGGCCAATCAGTTCGCGGCTGAGCTGCTGGTGCCTCGACAGTTTCTCATTCAATTGCTGCGTGGCCGAATTGTAGACGTGGAAGACGAGGGTCTGGTCACAGAATTGGCGGGCGCGTTCCAGGTCAGCCGTCAAATGATGACCTTCAGGATAGGCGAGCTTGCCCAAAGCGGGTACAGGTCGTAGAGCGCGGTCAACTTGATGGCCTTAGGCGCGAGGCATTACGACGTTGTAGCGGGCTCAACCAATTCGGCTCGCGAGACCGTCTCGACATGATCGGCCCAACCTGAAGCGCAAGGCGCACGCGGCCATTCACGAACTTCATGGTTGGGGTTCGTAATTCCTACCCAAGCTCAACAGCGGGGCTTCGCGCGCACTAAGCGAAATCAATCTAAGTGGTACCCAGGTGGTACCCACAGCACATTGCGCGAAAATTTTTGAGCACTAACTGATTGATTTTATTGGTACCGCTGCCCCGGCTTGAACGGGGGACCCCCAGATCCACAATCTGGTGCTCTAACCAACTGAGCTACAGCGGCATGGCCGACTTTTCGAAGGCGTTGCGCGGAAGTTGCTCGCCCAGCCTGTTAAGACGCCATGCGCATGACCGCCGTCAAGAAAAATGCGACAGCATGACTGCCGCAACGTCATGATTGTCGATGCGAGACGAGCTTTCAGCCTTTGGGCTGCACCTTTTGTGCGGCTTCGGTCATCAAGCGCCCCAACTCTTGGGCTTGATTTGCATAGGCCTGCATTTGCCTTTGCGCATGCTTGGTCTGTATTTCCATGAACTCTTTCAAATCGCGCGCTCGCGACAACTCGCTCGCCAACGAAAATCCGGCATCGACATTCTGTTCGGCGAATTTCATCGTCTTGGTCTGGATTTCAAGCGCCGTTTGCGTCACAGATCCCGATGACTTTGAAACCATTTCCTGGGCTCTGCGTGCCATATCCAGAAACTGGGTGTATGCGGCCCTGCTCTGCTCGACGTTGCGTTCTGCAAGCTGACGCATTGGTTCGGGAATTTCCATCGGCGGCATCTGTGGCATCTGCGGCTTGAAGTCCATGTGTGTTCTCCTAACGCAATGGCAAGGCCAGGGTCGCTCGTATTCCCTCGGCATTATACGCTCAATCGAGCGGTAAAGCCTAGTGGTTATGGGTTATTCAGCCGGATCGCCCGTTCGAAGAGAGCCTGCTGCCACAAGGGCGTTCTTTCTTTGATCATGCGGAGTTAGATTGTCGGTTATGATTCGAGCCACGACCTTTGCCGGCAAGTCCGTCGCCTTGTTCGGGCTTGGTGCGTCTGGAAATGCAACCGCGCTGGCACTTGCTGCCGGCGGCGCGAGCGTGGCCTGCTGGGACGATGCGCCAGCCGCCCGCGATGACGCGCGATCTGCCGGCGTTGCCGTCGTCGATCTCGCAACGGCCGATTGGTCGCGGTTTTCGAGCCTGGTCCTCGCGCCTGGCGTGCCGCTGACACACCCCGAGCCGCATTGGTCCGTCGCGCGGGCCAAGGCCTCCGGTGTGGAAATCATCGGCGATATCGAGATTTTTGCCCGTGAACGCGCGGCCCATTGCCCGCAGTCACCATTCATTGGCATTACTGGTACCAATGGCAAATCGACGACTACGGCTCTGATTGCGCACATCCTGCGTGAAGCGGGTCGCGATGTGCAGATGGGCGGTAATATCGGGGTTCCGATCCTCAGCCTCGAGCCACCCGCACCCGAACGGTTTCACGTCATCGAGATAAGCTCGTTCCAGATCGACCTGACACCGACGCTAAGACCGACGGTGGGCTTGCTGCTTAACATTACACCCGATCATCTCGACCGTCATGGCACCGTCGAGCGCTACGCCGCAATCAAGACACGTCTGGTAGCAGGGTCGCAAGTCGCGCTGATTGGGGTCGACGATGAGCTCTGCATCGAAATCGGTCGCCGTTTTGCTGAATCTGAGCAGCCGGACACTTATCCTGCTTCGGCGCGGGAAAATCTGAGCTGGGGGTATTTTGCTGACAACAATCGGGTCATCTCAAGAGATTGCGATCAAGCGTTGGCCGAAGCCGAGGTCCTGGGCAGCATCGAAGGCATCGGGACATTGCGCGGCCGCCACAACCTGCAAAACGCTGTCTTCGCCTGCGCGGCGGCCTGGCACTGCGGGCTCAGACCGGCCAAGATTGCGGCAGCACTGCGAACGTTTTCCGGCCTGCCCCATCGCATGGAAGAGGTCGGCCGCGTCGGTACGCTTCTATTCATCAACGACAGCAAGGCGACCAATGCCGACTCTACGGCAAAAGCGCTTGCAACATTCGAACGCGACATTTTCTGGATCGCGGGCGGCAAAGCCAAAGAGGGCGGTATCGCGTCGCTCGCGCCCCACTTTCCAGCGATCCGCAAAGCCTACCTGATTGGTGCGGCAGCGGATGCGTTCGCGGCCACGCTCGATAGTCGCGTAGCAACGGAGCGCTGCGGCACGATCGACGTGGCACTCGAGCGAGCGACTGCTGATGCGCACGCGCATACCGCCGCCCACCCGTCAGCCGAACCGATTGTGCTGCTGTCGCCTGCCTGTGCGTCTTATGACCAGTTCCAAAGCTTCGAGCATCGCGGCAACGTGTTCCGCGATCTGGTCGCCAAGCTGCCAGGTATTATTTGCACGGCAACCCAGTCATGATCCGCCTCACGCGCAACGACAGCAGTCTGCTGGCCGAATGGTGGTTTACGGTTGATCGCGTGCTGCTGGCGATTATTCTTGCGTTGGCGGCCGCTGGACTTGTGCTGTCGCTGGCCGCAAGTCCAGCGGTCGCCGTCAAGAAAGGCCTGCCCCAGTTTTACTTCGCCGAACGGCAGATCGTATTCGTTGCGATTGCCCTGATATCGATGCTGGTCGTCTCGATGTTCAATCTGCGCAGCATCCGGCGATTGGCGATGCTGCTGTTTCTTGCCATGATTGCCGCGATGGCTGCGGTGCTGCTGGTTGGCGATGAGATCAATGGCGCCAGGCGCTGGCTCCGGATTGCCGGTTTCTCCTTGCAGCCGTCGGAGTTCGCCAAGCCTGCATTTGTCATTCTCGCTGCCTGGGGATTAGCCGAAGCGCGCAGTCGTAGGGACATGCCGGGGCTTGCTATTGCGGTGGCCGCTTATCTAGTGCTCGTCGGATTGCTGGCCCAGCAACCGGATATAGGGCAGACGCTGCTGATTACCCTGGTTTGGGCAGCCATGCTGATGATGGCTGGTCAGCCAATCGCGTGGTCAGTTGGCTTGGCGGCCGCTAGCGCCGCGGGGCTTGGTGCCGCTTATCTCGTCCTGCCCTATGTACGGCAGCGGATCGACCGCTTCTTTCACCAGGCGCCCGGCGACAATTCGCAAGCCGAGCGCGCTCAACAGTCGTTCATCGAGGGCGGATTTTTCGGACGCGGACCTGGCGAAGGGACAATCAAGAGTGTGCTGCCCGATGCGCACACTGACTTCATTTTTGCGGTCGTGGGCGAAGAATACGGAGTGCTGGCCTGCCTCGGATTGCTTGCTCTATTCGGCTTCATTGTGATGCGCACGTTCGCGCGCGCGCTCGATGAGCCCGATTTTTTTGTGCGGTATGGCGCGACGGGGCTGGTTTTGATGCTTGGACTGCAAGCGTTGATCAACATGGCCGTCAATACCGGACTGGTTCCGCCGAAAGGCATCACGTTGCCCTTCGTTTCGGCAGGAGGATCATCGACCGTCGCCGTCGGCATTACCTTTGGTATGCTTTTGGCGCTCGGCCGCCGGCGGCCGCATCTTGCAGGACGAGTTGAACCAAGGGCGATCGGCTAGGTGAGACAGCGCACTGTCATGCTGGCGGCCGGCGGCACCGGCGGTCATCTGTTTCCAGCCCAGGCGCTGGCTGAAGAATTGTCGCGACGAGGCGCAATAGTTGACCTTGCAACCGACACGCGCGGTGATCTCTACGGCTCGGATTTTCCGGCGCGGCGTGTTCATACAATAGCGTCGGCAACCATTACCGGCCGCTCTTTCCGAGCAGCGCTCAAGACCGGCATCATGTTGACCCGTGGCGTCTCTGCGGCGTTCAAACTGATGGGGGAGGCGCGCCCTGATGTCGTTGTCGGGTTTGGCGGCTATCCGAGTTTTCCTCCGGTTCTGGCTGCTCGAATGCGAAGCATCCCCACCGTACTGCACGAACAGAATGCGATCCTCGGCCGAGCCAATCGCATGCTGGCTAAGCGCGTGACGGCAATTGCGACTTCGTTTGAAAAAGTGGAACTGGTCGATGGACCGCTTGGCGCCAAGGCGGTATTCACAGGCAACCCGGTCCGAGCCAAGGTCATCGCTGCCGCGGCTTGTCCCTATCCAGAGCTCAATCCCGACGGACTGTTCTCGCTGCTCGTGTTCGGCGGCAGTCAAGGTGCGCGTTTTTTTTCCGACAGCGTGCCGCCCGCTCTGGTCGGTCTGCAAGCCGGTCTGAGGTCGCGATTGCGCGTGATCCAGCAAGCGCGGCCGGAAGACGTAGAGCGGGTGCAGCAAGCCTACGCGACAGCCGGTATCGCGGCCGAGATTGCGCCGTTCTTCAGCGATTTGCCATCGATCATGGCGGCATCTCACCTGGTGATTGGAAGGGCCGGCGCTTCGACCGTTGCCGAACTCGCCGTGATAGGGCGGCCGTCGATCCTGGTGCCGTTACCGCACGCGCTTGACAACGATCAGATGCGCAACGCGGCGAGCCTCAGCCGGGCCGGCGGAGCCTGGATGATCGAGCAGAGCGCATTGACGACGGAACGACTGATGGCCGAAATCGCGCGGCTGGCGACCGATCCGGCTGCGCTCGCGACCGCTTCCGCGGCGGCCCGGGCGACAGGCAGACCGGATGCGGTACAGCGCCTTGCCGACCTCGTTGGCACATTGATGCAAAAAAAGCACAAAGAGCAATCCTGATGCTGGCCCCGAGATTGACCAGTACAATCCACATTGTCGGCATCGGCGGCATCGGCATGAGCGCCATCGCCGAAGTGCTGCACGCCCGGGGTTTCGTCGTTCAGGGCAGTGACATGGCGGAGGGCGATAATATCAAGCGATTGAAAAGGCTTGGCATCAAGGTGTTTGTTGGTCACGAGGCGGGCAACCTGGGAGGCACGACGCACGTCGTGATTTCGAGCGCGGTCAAGCCCGGCAACCCCGAACTGGACGCGGCGCGCGCACTGGGGTTGACGATCATCCGCCGGGCGGAAATGCTGGCCGAGCTGATGCGAGGGAAAAAGACGATTTGTATCACCGGTTCCCACGGCAAGACGACGACGACATCGCTCACGGCGCACCTTCTGACGGCAGGTGACGTTGATCCAACCGTCATCACCGGCGGCATCATCGCCGATTGGGATTCGAACGCGCGTTTCGGTCGTTCACCTTGGATGGTCGTCGAGGCCGACGAAAGCGACGGCACATTCACAGCTCTTCCGACCCGTATCGGGGTCGTCACGAATATCGACCCGGAGCATCTTGACTACTTCGGTACGATCGACGCCATGCACCGCGAGTTCGAGGCTTTTTTTCGAATTATTCCGGTCGATGGCTTGATTGTAACGTGCATCGATCACCCGGTGGTCGCGTCGATGATCGAGAAGCTTAGCCTCCGTCGCGACGGCCGCCGGTTGTTGACCTACGGCACCAGCGCCGATGCCGATCTGCGGCTTACCGCGTTCAATTTCGAAGGCCGCACGACGGTGTTCGATGCAGCGTTTGGAGCCAGAGTTCCTGGAGGCTCTCGGCACATCGCTGGCTGGCGCGTTCCGATACCAGGCAAACATAATGCATTGAACGCGCTGGCTGCCGTCGCGGTCGCGTTTGAAACGGGCTTGAATGATGAGACGATCCGCGATGGGCTGCAGACCTTCTCTGGCATCAAGCGCAGGTTTCAGTTGGCTGGCACATGGAACGGCGTCGAGATTATCGACGACTACGCGCACAATCCGGCAAAAATTGCGGCCGCGCTGCACGCCGCCCGCAGTTGCTCGTCGGGCCAGGTGATTGCTGTGGTCGAACCGCATCGATTCACGCGCGTGCGCGATCTGTGGTCGGAGTTTTGTGCAAGCTTTGGCGAGGCCGATCAGGTTATTGTACTGCCGCTCTATGCCGCCGGCGAGACACCACTCGACGGCATCAGCTCAATTGCGCTTGCCGCTGGCATTGCCGCCAAGGGGCCTAAATCCACCGTGGCCGTTTCCCGGGCGGACGAAGTGGCGACCCTTGTCCGCCATGCAGTTAAACCAGGCGACATGATCATCTATTGCGGTGCTGGCCGCTCGTCGGTCTGGGCGCACGCGCTCGCAGGTGAACTCACGTCGGCTGCGGGGACCGCATGACCTCGACGACGCTGGCAGAGAGCCTTAGAGCGCGGATGCCCGAATTGCGCGGCCGCCTGACACCGGATGCACTGCTGGCTGACATCACATGGTTTCGTGTTGGCGGACCAGCCGGCGTGCTGTTCTCTCCCGCCGACGAAGCCGATCTCAGTCTTTTCCTCAAAAATGCGCCGCCCGATCTATCGGTAACGACCATTGGCCTGGGTTCCAACTTGCTGGTCCGGGATGGAGGGATCGGGGATGTCGTCATTCGGCTGGGCCGAGGGTTTGCTGATGTCGAGCCATTGGATGGACATCGCATTCGCGTCGGAGCGGCAGTACCGGACGTTAAACTCGCTCGCGCCGCTGCCGACGCCGGCATCGACGGTATGGCTTTTTATCGCGGTATCCCGGGCTCGGTCGGCGGCGCCTTGCGCATGAATGCAGGCGCGCACGGCAGTGAGACGGCGAATGTGCTGATCGAGGCGCGGGCCGTCGACGGTAAAGGGGCCTTCCACCATCTTGGTCCAGCCGATATGGGATTTGCCTACCGTCATTGCGCCATCCCGCGCGATTGGATCTTCACGAGCGCCGTGTTCCAGGGTCGACCCGGTTCGCCCCCCGAGATCCGGAAACAGATGGACGCGGTGGCGGCCTACCGGGAAGCCAAGCAGCCTATCAAGGAGCGGACCGGCGGATCGACGTTCAAGAATCCCCCGGGACAAAGCGCGTGGAAGCTGATCGATGCGGCCGGCTGTCGAGGCTTGCGGATCGGCGGCGCCATGGTGTCGCAAAAGCACTGCAATTTCCTGATCAATGACGCCAACGCCAAAGCGGCTGACATCGAATGCCTGGGCGAGGCGGTGCGTGCCCGCGTATTTGCAACATCGGGCGTTACTCTCGAATGGGAAATCATTCGCCTCGGAACTCCGGCAGAGGTCTGCGCAATGGAAACCGGAACATGACGCGCCGTTTCAATCACGTCGCCGTGCTGATGGGCGGGTGGTCGGCCGAACGCGAAGTTTCGCTGTGGTCGGGCGAAGGTTGTGCGGGTGCGCTGGAAACTGCGGGCTATCGGGTCACGCGGATCGATGTGGATCGCGACCTTGCCAGTCGACTGTCTGAATTGAAGCCCGAAGTCTGCTTCAATGCGTTGCATGGCCGGTGGGGCGAGGACGGGTGCGTGCAAGGGCTGCTCGAGATCTTGGAGCTCCCCTATACGCATTCGGGCGTCCTGGCATCGTCGCTCGCCATGCATAAGGAGCGCACCAAAGCCGTGTTGCGTGCGGCAGGAGTGCCGCTTGCCGAGGGCACAGTGGTGTCACGGGAGATCGCTCTGCGCGCGCACGCGTTCGAGCCCCCCTACGTGGCCAAACCGATTGCCGAAGGCTCCAGCGTCGGCGTGATCATTGTCCGGACGGGGGCCAACCGCCCGCCAGACCAGATTGGCCAGATTCCGGCACTCGAAGGCATGATCATGGTCGAGGAGTTTGTCGCCGGTCGCGAGCTGACTTGTGGCGTGATCGATGGGCGTGCAACCGAGATCATCGATATCGTCCCGGCCGAATCACTATTGTTCTACGATTACGAGGCAAAGTACGCGCCCGGCGGTTCGAAACACATTCTGCCGGCTGATCTGCCGTCAGCCGTATACAAGGCTGTGCAAGCACACACACTGGCGGCCCATCACGCACTGGGTTGCCGCGGGGTATCACGGACCGACTGGCGTTATGACCCTTCTCAGAAGCGGCTGGCCTGCTTGGAAATCAACACTCAGCCCGGGATGACAGGCACGTCCCTGGTGCCAGAACTCGCAGCTTACTGGGGATGGTCGTTCTCCGATCTGGTCTCGTGGATGGTCGAGGATGCGTCGCTGGATCGTTGAGTGCGAACCAGTGCGGACACTCGGTAACCAATAATTTACGAATTCGATCAAAGGTTAATGTGACGGCAAATGTATCTGTTCGCCGAGCGGCATAAACTAGGATCGAGACTGACACGTGACCAGGTCCGACATAGTCCGATCGCAATGGCCGGAGCGGCGGTCACGCAGAGCTGCCAGGCCTTCGCGGCGGCGGCGGTGGTTGTTCCCGCCAGCGATGGCTGTTGCCGGTGCTGTTCTATTCGCAACGCTGTCGGCGGTGCTTGATCGGGCCGGCAATGAATACCGCCCGTTTCCTTCCGTTATTGGCCATCTTGAGTACGCGTTGTTGCAGGCCGGGCTTGGCCTAGATCAGATTGAAGTTACCGGTCACCGATTTACCTCGGACCACGATATTCTGGACGCAGTTGATTTGCCGAATGTGCGGTCGCTGCTGAGTTTCGACGGTGCCGCGGTGCGCCGTCGCATCGAACGCCTGCCGTGGGTTGCGACAGCAACAATCCATCGGTTGTTTCCCAACGGTCTGCGGATCGTCATCTCCGAACGCCCTGCATTTGCGCTATGGCAGCGCGGCAGAAGCGACGCCCTTATCGACGCCAGCGGTCGCGTACTCGCGATGATTGCGGTCAATTCGGCAACCGGCCTGCCGCGGATCGCGGGTGAAGGCGCGCCGGAGGATGCATCTCGACTGCTGGAAATGATCGCCACGGTTCCCAATCTTATGGCGAACCTCGACGTCGCAGAGCGCGTTGCCGGCCGCCGCTGGCGGCTGCGGCTGCACAATGGAACGACAGTCGAGCTGCCGGCGGAAGCCGACGCCGCGGCCGTTTCAATGTTGGCCGAAGTCAGAACGGGCGGACGTTTGATCGATGTTGCCGCCGGGGTCATCGACCTTACTGTGCCGCGCCGGATAATTATGCGCCAGCTGCACGGCCAAGGCCAAGGGGACGCCCGTGGGTAGGTACAGCAGAACCAGAATTGCCGAGGGAGACGGCTCCGGCGAGGACATTGTCGGCATCATCGATATCGGCACCAGCAAAATCAGCTGCCTTATTACCGTTCCGCCGCTGATGGGCCTGGGCATCTCAGGCAACGCGAACGCATCGCGGTTTCTGGGCCTCGGCCACCAGCGGTCGCGCGGCGTCAAGGCTGGCCTCGTTATCGACCTCGACCAAGCGGAGCGTGCCATTCGCGCCGCCGTAGCTCAGGCCGAGCGTGGCGCGGGTGTGACGCTTGACGAGGTGTATGTATCGGTCGGCGGGGCGCAATTGCGGTCAGACCATTTCGCCGCAAGCGCGAATGTCGAACACGGGGTCGTGACTGAGGCCGACGTGGAGCGGCTCATGGAGGGTGCACGCAGTTTCGCGGAGCGCGAGGGCCGGACGCTGGTGCATATGAATCAACTTGGTTTCCGGCTCGACCAGACGTCCGGCATTCGCGAGCCGCGCGGCATGGCCGGCAAACTGCTTTCGAGCGATATCCACGCGGTCACGGCCGACGAGTCCGCCGTGCGAAACCTGCGTCTGTTGATCGAGCGCTGCCTGCTTCGGCCTCATAGACTCGTGCCTTCGGCGATCGCGAGCGCGCGCGCGGTCGCCAGCTCCGAGGAATTGCAAAACGGCGTCACTGTCATCGATCTTGGGGCAGGAGCGACCTCGATCGCCGTTTTGGCCGATAATCACGATTTGTTCGCTGACACTGTCACGATCGGCGGCAATCACATTACCTACGATATTATGCGCGCGCTCGATACACCGCTTGCAGAAGCCGAGCGAATCAAAGCGCTTTATGGCACTATGCTGGAGGCTGGGTCCGATGAGCGCGATGTCGTCGTATATCCGCGCACGCGCGATGCGGAGTCGGAAGAGTGTCAAACGACCAGAGCTCGGTTGCGTGCCCTGATCCGGCCGCGTATTGAAAATTTGTTGGATCAGGTCATGGTGAAGCTCGACGGCGCGGGCGTGCAGCGTTACCGGGGCAAGCATGTTGTGCTGACCGGTGGTGGCGCGCAGCTGCAGGGAGTCGCTGAGTTCGCGTCTCAACGTCTGCGTTGTGCGGTGCGCGTAGGGAAGCCGCAACCTCTGTTGGGTATGCCAGAAAGTATCTGCGGCCCTGCCTTCGCCACGGCGATTGGTCTCGTTGCTGCGGCCCGGGATGGAAGTTCCGTTCCGGCGGCTACGGGGCGGATGCCCGTAGCCGGCGATGGGTACCTCGGGCGGATGGGGCAATGGCTGCGGCAGAGTTTCTAGCGTGCCAGAGTGATGGTTGTCTGCGTGTCCCCTGGATTTGGCGACACCGGCAACGCGAGGTTTAGAATGAATATCAAGCTCGAACTGCCCAAGCTCACGGATCTGCGCCCGCGGATTACCGTCATCGGTGTCGGCGGCGCCGGGGGTAACGCAATCAACAATATGATCGCGTCCGGCCTGGAAGGTGTGGATTTTGTTGTCGCCAATACGGACGCCCAGGCGCTCGCCACATCGAGCGCGGAACATCGCATTCAGCTGGGCGTCAACCTGACGGAAGGTCTCGGCGCGGGGTCAAGGCCGGAAATTGGCCAGGCGGCCGCGGAGGAAGCGCTCGATGACATCCGCAGCCAAATCTCGGGGTCCCATATGGTTTTTGTGGCCGGTGGGATGGGTGGCGGCACCGGCTCTGGAGCGGCAGGCGTCATCGCGCGCACGGCCAAGGAGCTTGGTATTTTGACTGTCGGCATTGTCACAAAGCCATTCCAGTTCGAAGGCGCGCGGCGCACGCGCGTAGCGGAGGCCGGGATCGCCGAGCTGGCACGCTACGTCGATACGCTGATTGTAATCCCGAACCAGAACCTGTTTCGCATTGCCAACGAAAAAACGACATTCGCGGACGCCTTCGTTCTTGCGGACCAGGTGCTGTATTCGGGAATCGCCTGCATTGTCGATCTGATCGTCAAGGATGGTCTGATCAATCTCGATTTTGCCGATGTGCAAACCGTCATGGGCGGCATGGGTACGGCGATGATGGGAACGGGGGAAGCAAGCGGTGAGCGCCGCGCCACCCGCGCCGCGGAGGAGGCAATCTGCAACCCGCTGCTTGACGATGTCAGCCTGAAAGGCGCGCGCGGCCTATTGCTGTCGATCATCGGCGGCCGCGACATGACGCTTTATGAAGTCGACGAAGCCGCGACCCGCGTTCGCCAGGAGGTCGACCCGGAAGCCAACATCATTGTTGGCGCAACATTCGACGAATCGCTGGGCGATCGAGTGCGGGTTTCGATCGTGGCATCCGGCATGGCACGGTTGAACGATCGGCCCGGAGCGCCGGCTCCCATGGTGGCAGCGCAGCGGTCGACAGCGTTCGAGGTGATTCGCCGCCCGGCTCCACCACCTATTCCAGCGGTGAACCCACTTAAGGCGGACAGCTTCACGCGAATGCTGTCAAAAGCCTTCGAAGTGCCAAGCGGGGCGCCACCTGCGCCAAACCATCATGCGGGCGAGCGGAAAGAGGAAGTATGGCGCGCGCCAGGCGACGTGACTATTCGCACCGGCTTGCCGAACCTGGCGATCGGTGGGTTGCCAACGTCGCCAAGCCAGCTGACCGCCGGCAGCGAACGGGACGACCATCCGACGGACAGTCAAAGTGTTACAAGGGCGGGTGAGGACACGTCATCGATGCAGCAACGTCAGATGCCAGGGATCAACGACTTCCCGCCGATCGGCCAGCGCGAGTATAGAGCGAACAGTGAATTTGGTGCGGATCATAAAGGCAGTCCGCGAGTGTATCACGAGCCGGTCCGCCCGAACGCTGTTCGCAAACCCGGTTTGTTCGAGCGTCTGACCGGGATGTCCAGGCGGCAAAACGAATCAAAGCAACAATTCAGCGTAAATTATCCACAACATTACTCACAGACCGTCTCGGCGCAGCCGGAGGCCAGTAATATTGCGCCGCAACATGGGTTGGGCGTCGAGGCTAACAGAGGTTCTCCGAAGAACGCGCAACGTCATGATATACCGATATTTTTCGATCAGAAACGCAAATGAAAATCCGGAGAAATGGGGCTGAATCCAGCGCTTATTTGCGGCTCAAACAGATCAGTAACAAGGCGTAAGAAAGCGTGATTTGTCCCCAGGCAAATCGCTGGTATCGTTCTCGAACGGGAGCAAGAGTTTTGATTTTGCTTAAGTGGCGTTGGGGCTTCACTGCAGCACAGAACTCTTAGAGCATCTTGCTCATAAGTTTGGGGGATGGCTTCGCCGGCCTACTGGCGTTTGCCATCGACGGACGAGGGACAGCGCATAGATGTCGAAGCGATTTATTGGCGCGCGACAAACGACTGTAGCGCGCGAGATCGAATTGGCGGGCACGGGGGTGCACAGTGGAGCACCGGTATCGCTGGTGCTCCACCCGGCCAAAGCAAACACCGGGCTTCGCTTCATTGTCAGCAAGCGAGGTCGCATTGTAGCCGAAATCCCGGCGGACGTCAGATTCGTAAAGAATTTGACTCTTTGCACCGTGATCGGCGACGACACCGGCGCAAGCGTTGGTACCGTTGAGCATCTGCTCGCTGCGCTTCGCGGTTTGTCCATCGATAATTGTTATATCGAGGTCGACAGCAAGGAAGTTCCGATCATGGACGGCAGCTCGGCGCCGTTCGTCGAGGCAATCGACGAGGCCGGGATCAAAGATTTGTCCGAGCCCCGCACGTTCATCAAGGTTCTAAAGCCAATACGTGTCGAGGACGGAGATTGTTGGGGCGAGATCACACCGCATAATGGTTTTCATCTCGACATCGAGATTGAATTCGATACTGCGGTGATCGGCAAGCAGCGGCTGAGCGTCGAGATGTCGCCGGGGGTGTTCCGCAACGAAATTTGCCGCGCACGCACCTTCGGCTTCATGCGCGATGTCGAGCGCTTGTGGAAAGCCGGGCTGGCGTTGGGCGCCTCGCTCGAGAATACGGTCGCCATTGGTGATGATCGCATCATGAATCGTGATGGGCTGAGGTACCCGCAGGAATTTGTGCGCCACAAGCTGCTGGACGCAGTTGGTGATTTGGCGCTCGCCGGCCACCCAATCCTCGGCGCATATCGGTCGGTTCGCGGCGGTCATCGGTTGAATGCGCACGTGCTACAGAGCCTGATGGCCGATCCGGCAGCTTGGGCGATGGTGCAGGCGCCGCGCTCTCGCGAGCAATCCGTCTACCGGTCGGCGGAAGCGCCGATTGCCATGGCCGCTGGCAAATAGGCGCTGCCAGGCTTTGGCTGAGAGATTGCTCCTGTTTTGGCCGGCATACCACTAAGCGAATTTGCAGCGGCGCTACGACGCGTCCGAGAGCGACTTCAAGGCATGCCGAAGCTGCCCCGGGATCACCTTAGTTCTGGTGACATCTCTGGTGTGGAATGATGGTAACTGCCCGATGCTGTTACAGCTATTTGCTACTGATCGCCCGACTCACGTGCTACCAATGATGCCTAAGGGGATGGAAGTAGTGCCCGCACGAGGACGGAACTGATGCCGATAGTGCAGGTTCGGAAGCGATTATTTGTGGCCGGGGTGATTGCCCTTGGTCTCGCAGTTTCCGCGTGTTCGTCCTCCAACGATGCGGCGAAGGCGGCACTCAATCCCGATCCACCTGATCGCATGTACGCGGTCGGTGACGCGTTCATGGCCAAGGGCAAATGGGAAGACGCCGCCAAGAAATTTGAAGATCTGGAGCGCGACCACCCCTATGCCGCCGAGGCCAGGCGCGCGGTTGCCATGTCCGCTTATGCCTACTTCAAGGCCGGCAAGTATCCGGAGGCGATCACAAACGGCAAGCGTTATACGACGCTGCATCCGGGCACCAAGGAAGCCGCACTCGCTCATTTCGTAGTAGCGTCGGCTTATTACGATGAGATGCGCGGCCCTAATCGGGACCAGTCCAATACACGCAAGGCGCTGGCAGAATTCAAGATTCTAAAAGCTCGTTATGCGGACAGCCAGTACGCCAAGGACGCCGACAATCGCATTCGCATTTGCGAGGATTCGCTCGCCGCCGCCGAGATGGAGGTTGGTCGGTATTACCTGAAGAATAAGCAACATCTTGCGGCTATAAACCGATTCAAGACCGTGGTGACGGAGTTTCAGACAACGCAGCACGTCGAAGAGGCGCTGATGCGGCTTACCGAAGGGTACATGCTGCTCGGCATCAAACAGGAGGCCCAAAATGCCGCCGCCGTGCTCGGGCATAACTTCCCCGACTCGCGCTGGTACAAGGATGCTTACGCCCTGCTGCAGTCCGATGGGCTGGCGCCACGCGAAGAAGGCGGGTCCTGGCTGAGCAAGGCTTGGCAGGGCGTTAAGCTGCCGAAATTGTCATTGTCCTCTCAATAGAGAGCTTCGGCACTCCGATTGCGCCACACTTGACGGCCTGCGCAGCCCTATGGCTCACAATCGGCAGTGGTTGTGCAGCGGGGTAATTGTGACTTGGTCAAATCGAAAAAATCCGACATTGCGGCGGCGCGCGTTGAGCTCGACCACTTGAAAGCCGAGGTGGCGCGACATGACCTGCTTTACCATGGCCGGGATGCTCCGGAGATTTCGGACGCCGCGTACGACGCTTTGCGCCGTCGACTGATTGAATTTGAGGCGCAGTTTCCGTCGCTTTCAAATCTGGACAGTCCATCCGGCAAGGTCGGCGCCGCCGCGTCGGACGGCTTCGGCAAGGTTCGTCATGGGGTACCGATGCTGTCGCTGGGCAACGCGTTCGCGAATACGGACGTCGCCGAATTCGTCGAGCGTGTGCGCCGCTTCCTCAACGTGCCCGCCGCTGAGCCTTTGCGCTTTACCGCTGAACCGAAAATCGACGGCCTGTCGATTTCGCTGCGCTATGAGCGTGGCGTGCTCGTGCAGGCAGCGACACGCGGCGACGGGGCGGAAGGCGAGGACGTCACCGTCAATGTGATGACGATCCGCGATATACCGGCCCTGTTGAAATCGGCCAAGGCCTCCGCAGTGCCTGACACAATCGACGTCCGCGGAGAGATTTACCTCGGTCATCGGGATTTCGCCAAGCTCAACCAGGCTCAGGAGGCGCAAGGTCTCAAAGTCTTCGCCAACCCACGTAACGCCGCCGCCGGCTCTCTCCGGCAACTCGATTCTAGCATAACGGCTGGTCGCCCTTTGCGCTTCTTTGCGTATACCTGGGGCCGGGTCTCAGCTCTGCCTTCCAACACGCAGTCTGGTATGATCGAGGCCTTCCGGGCCTGGAAACTGCCGATCAATCCTCTGATGCGAGTATGCACAGGCGCTGATGAACTCCTGGCCTACTATGCCGAGATCAGTGCTCAACGATCGAACCTTGGTTACGATATCGACGGCGTCGTCTACAAGGTCGACCGGCTCGACCTTCAGAACCGGCTCGGGTTCGTCAGTCGTGCGCCGCGTTGGGCCGTCGCACACAAGTTCCCAGCCGAACAGGCGACGACGAGGCTGGTCGGCATTGACATTCAGGTGGGTCGCACCGGCGCGTTGACGCCGGTCGCCAAGCTGCAGCCGATCACCGTCGGCGGCGTTGTTGTGTCGAACGCGACGCTGCACAACGAAGATGAGATCGCGCGCAAGGACATCCGCATTGGAGACACGGTCGTGGTTCAGCGGGCTGGCGACGTGATTCCGCAGGTCGTGAACCCGCTGTTGGAGAAACGTCCGGCCGATGCGAAGCCTTACGCTTATCCTCAATTCTGCCCGGCTTGCGGATCGGCAGCCACGCGCGGCATTGACGAGACAACTGGTATCGCGGACGTCGTGCGCCGTTGCACGGGCGGTTTGATATGCCCGGCGCAGGCCAAGGAGCGGCTCAAGCATTTTGTATCCCGCAACGCGTTCGACATCGAAGGCCTCGGCGATAAGCAGATCGAAGCCTTCTACGATGACGGTCGCGTCTTGCGGCCTGCGGATATCTTCACCCTTGCCGAGCGCGATCGGCGCGCGCTGAAGAAACTGAAAGACCAAAAGGGTTTTGGCCAGAGGTCGGTCGAAAAGCTGTTTAAGTCGATCGATGCGCGCCGTAGCGTGCCTCTGCAACGGTTCATCTTCGCGCTCGGTATCAGGCATATCGGCGAGGGTACAGCGCGGGATATCGCGAATGCCTATGCGACCTTCGAGGCGTTGCGCGACGCGGTCGTACTAGCGCTCGCCGGCGGCCCCGACAGCGACGCTTATCGCAACATCGACGATATCGAAGGCATCGGTGAGACGGTGGTCGACGCTCTAACTGAGTTTTTCGCGCAACCGCACAATGCGCAGGTGGTGGATGACCTGTTGCGGCATATCACGATCCTGCCGTTTACCCGCGTGGCAGCGACTGGATCCGTCGTCGCAGGCAAGACCGTCGTGTTCACAGGTACGTTGACGCGCGTCACGCGGGCGGAGGCCAAGGCAATGGCCGAGCGGCTGGGTGCCAACGTCGCCGGCTCGGTGTCGAAGAAAACCGACTATGTCGTCGCTGGAGAGGATGCGGGCTCGAAACTGACTAAAGCAAACGAGCTCGGCCTTAACGTCGTCACTGAGCAAGAATGGTTGCGGCTGATCGGCACTAGCTGATGGCGATCGACCAGCCGCTCCACTGCGCCAACAGTCCGGCAAGCACGCCAGCTGCAATCGGCACAAAGCTGGATGCAATCATCCGCAGTGCGACGAAGCGCCATCCCATGATGGGGCCTTCGTAGGCTATGACGCGGTGGAACGCATAGACCGACCAGCCCGTGATCAACGCAATCAACTGTGCGCCGCCAGCCCCTTCTCTCGCCAGCAGAACGGCAATCGGAAACGACACGATCGGTCCGCCCGGCAGCAAGCCGCCGAACAATGAGGCAGCAGCAATGCCAAACAGCCCAGTATCCGGTCCGAGCATGGAAACGATCATGCGATCAGGGATCAGCTCGGCAAGGCACGCCGCCGCGATCAGAGAGAATGGCAACCGAATCGCCAGTCGCAGGCCTTCGTCGGCAGTGAAACGCGCCGCGCGCGAAATGTAGAGCGGGTTTCGCCGCCAAGCATAAATTGCAACCCCGAGCGTTGCCACTGCAAGAATGAGCAGTGACGCGATCATGTTTCACGCCGCTTAGCAATATCTGGACCGGGCCGCTCGATAACAAAAGGGCCAAGCGCCAGCATCCGCGCCAGAGCGCCGGCAAGAATTGGCAGCGGCAAGCTCGTGACGAAACGGATGATCGCGAACTCATGGCCGAGCAGAGGCAGCTCCCAGATCACGACGCGATGGATGCCGATCACCGACCATGCAGTGACGTATGCAATCACCGCGCCGATGTCCGCGCCGGCCAGAAACAATGCATAGACGATCGGAAATGCAGCAAACGGCCCGCCAGGCGTTACTGCCCCCAGCGCTGTTGCAAGTGCCAAGCCACTCCAACCCGATTGCGCCCCAAGGATCGGCGCAATGCGCGCGGGGTCGGCGAGTTCACGGGCAAGCCCGCCCAACATCATGCCGAGCGCTATCAGCGGCACTATGCTCGCAAACAGTGACAGTGCGTTTCCGAGTGCACCGAATAGAGAAGCCGGACCGCGGATCAAATAGACAAGCAACGCCGATACAGCCGCGAGCGCGATGAAGAAGATCATGCTGCCATCGACGAAGTGTCGATAGGTGGGCCTCTGTTCGGGTGGGCCTTGAAGTGTGGGCATGATCGGGACATTTCGATGGCGAGCGTCAGTTTGACTGCCACACTCAGCGTCGGGTGTCATTCGAGCAGGTGCACGATCAACCGTCTGCATAGCAGACGACCGGCTATTGCACCGCCAGCTCCGCGTGCACTGCGTCTCAGCCATTGTTGGCGTTTTCCGCGAACTTGCCGGATTTATCTATGCCGCTCATGATCAAGATGAAGGGTTTTCGGCTTAACCAATGGCGCGAGTTTACAAACGATGGAAGTGTGCTAAGAGCCTAACCGTCGAGAGAACCAATACCTCTTGCGGTGACCGGAGCGACCTGCGGCCAAACTTTTTACAGACGACCGTAGAACATGCGAGTTCCGACAAAGGCCGATAATAAATAACGCGGGGTGGAGCAGCCCGGTAGCTCGTCAGGCTCATAACCTGAAGGTCGTTGGTTCAAATCCAGCCCCCGCAACCAACCTTAACAATCTGAAATTGCTGAGAAAAATGAAGCCGCGGCAACGCGGTATTTTCATGCCGAAATGCCTCGGGGTCCCGCTGGGGTCCCGTGCGTGAGCGGAGCAAGTTGAGTTGGGGCCGGCCCCGCCTTCGAGTTTTTGAAGAATTGCGGTCGCCGGGTTGAGGTTCAGTCTTTGACGCGATCGATTTGGAAGCGGTTCAGCCCCGCGTGTGCGGGGAACAGGAGCTGCGGCCTCAGGCGCGATGTTCAAAAACGGTTCAGCCCCGCGTGTGCGGGGAACAGTTGTGGCGACTCCCCGGCGCCACACGCTGCCGGTTCAGCCCCGCGTGTGCGGGGAACAGTGCCACATGATCGTACCCTCAGCCTGAGGGAACGGTTCAGCCCCGCGTGTGCGGGTGTCAATCGGCA
The DNA here is from genome assembly GCA_041745515.1 of Hyphomicrobiaceae bacterium. Classification (GTDB taxonomy): domain Bacteria; phylum Pseudomonadota; class Alphaproteobacteria; order Rhizobiales; family Hyphomicrobiaceae; genus JAKFWF01. The sequence continues at coordinate 28,131 of JBGTIU010000160.1, forward strand.
TTGAACTTTGCCCCCCCCCGATCAGGGGTGAAGATCCCGCGCCGATTGACATCCAGAAGGTCTCTTCGGCTTCGCGTCTCTGGTCCTCCGGTCGTTCCTTCCAGAGATCTTCGATGAAGGTAATGCGCGGCTTGGGACGATCGGTAGTCATCCCGCGATGTTACGGGGAGAGGTGAAAAAGACACGGCGTGGAAGTTTGACACAGGTCGGACGGGTAGGCCCACGATGCCAATCGATGCAAGTATTGCGCGGTGTGCGGAAAATTCCAGCGTGCGTTCCCACATTGCGGGATTGCGGGGCCAAACGCTGTGCGGATCGGGTAGACTTCGGGGACTTGGGGGATTGTTGAAGCGGCCGTGGCCGAGGGGACCGCCGTGCACCATGAGTGACGCGCCGTAGAGGACAAAAGTGCGAACACCTATGTAGTGGAAATGGCTGTTTGAATTCCCTTGCGACACACGGCAGTCTCCGTTGATAGATGCTGTCGCCGTTGCTCCGGTCCGACGCCCCTGAGTTACCGATCCTGCCAAATGCCCACGGAAAACAAGCTATCATGCGATCTGAAACGAACCAGTTGACCATGTTCAGCCACTTCACGGTCGGATGTCGCGATCTCGATCGCGCGACTGCATTCTATGACGCCGTCTTGACACCGCTGGGCCTTGCCCGTCGCCCTGTCACGCCGGATGGTGCACCAGCTGCTGCATGCTGGATCTTACCCGGACTGCCGCTGCCGCGATTCTACGTCTATATGCCGTTCGACCGGAATCCAGCGAGCGCCGGCAACGGCTGCATGGTGGCATTCCTCGCACCTGCACCGGCCGCCGTCGACGCGGCATACGCGGCCGGTTTGGCCGCTCTCGGCTCGGACGAGGGGGCACCTGGTCCGCGGCCGCACTATGGCGAAGGGTACTACGGTGCCTACCTGCGTGATCCCGATGGCAACAAGGTCCACATTGTCTATCGTGGCGATGTGGGAATAGGCGGCAGAGCCTACGTGAGCGAAGGGAACGTGCAGTGACCTACGAAATGACAGCCGCATTTGCAGCAGCTTTCTTCGTGTTGGCGCTATCGCCGGGACCAGGTCTGGTGGCCATCATTTCGCGCGCGCTTGGCAGTGGAATGCCTGCCGGACTTGCGGTCACGGCCGGCCTTGTTGTTGGTGATGCGGCCTTTCTCGGCGCCGCCGTGATTGGCCTCTCGGCCATTGCCAACACTATGGGACCGCTGTTCCAGATTGTGAAGCCTGATCTGGCTCGGCATTCAAGCAATCAGGGCGGCAAGTACTCCCATTGAGATTAGGGCGCAGACCTCCGGCGCGTTGTGGAAGGACGTCGGACTAGGCCTTATGGTGACGTTGGGAAATCCAAAACCGATCCTATTTTATGGCGCTCTGCTGCCGACACTTCTCGATCTTTCAAGCGCAACCGTTCACGATTTGGTAGTCCTGATGGCGGTGGTAGTCGGCGTTTCGTTCGTTGTTTACAGCGGGTATATCGTGATGATCGGGCGAGCCCGACGACTGCTCAGTTCGACGCGGACCGTGAAGCGGCTCAATCAAGCAACTGGCGTCATGCTGATTGGTTCGGGTGTCACCGTGGCAAGCCGGTAGTTGCAGGACCTTCCAGTTGGAGACCGCATCTACCTTGGCCCAGAGGCATGCCGAAGCCGTGACTGGAAAAATGACCGCCGCGGCTTCCGCCACGGGGGTCGAGATCAATGTCGTCCACGCGCGGGACAGCCACGAGATCGACGCCGCCTTCGCGACGCTGGCGCGCACCGGGCC
>JBGTIU010000161.1:0-12821 GCA_041745515.1 Hyphomicrobiaceae bacterium
TCCGGGCAACGCCATCTGCCGGGTCGATGCCGAGCGCCAGGTAGCGGGTAAGCGCCGCCTTGGCGGGAGCGTTGAGCGGAACCAGGCGCTCGCGCCCACCTTTGCCGCGAATCGTCATCACCCGCGGGTCGCCGGCAAGCACGCTGCGCGGCAACGACACCAATTCGGTGACGCGCATGCCGGTGGCATAGATCAACTCCAATAGCGCGTAGAGCCGAGTTGCCCGCACCAGGTTCCGGCCCGAGACGCCGATCGTGCCTGAACGTGCATTCTCGATGAGCAGATCGACCTCGGCGACCGATAGGATTTTGGGCAGTGACGCCTGCTGGCGCGGACCCGCGATGCCGTACGTCGGATCATCTTCGATGATGCCGTCAGCGACGAGAAACTTGAAGAACTGACGCAGGCTCGAAAGTTTGCGCGCGCGGGAGGCGGGGCTCATGGCCTGCGTACTCAATCGCCTCAAGTGCCCGTTGACATGTTCCGGGACGATCGATTGGAGTGTCAGGCCAGTGTGCTCGGCCTGCCCTAAAAAATCCGACAGGTCGCGGCGATAGGCATCAAGCGTATTGCGAGCCGCGCCGCGCTCGGAGGCCAGCATGTCGAGAAACGCGTCGAGCTGCCGGTGAGCGTCTGCAGGCATGGGGGTCACTTATCTGCGTTGCGCGGCCACCCGGCAAACAGGGCCTCGAAGCCGAGGCGGCGGGCGTCAGGCTCGAGCCCCGCACGCTTCAGTGCTCGAATGACGTCACCAAGCGCGATGATATGCGCCCCCTCGGCACCGGCGCCGCCAAGTGCACGCAGCGCCAGCAGTATGGTGCGACCGACCTGCTTCCTGTTTGACGCGTCCTGCAACTCGGTGAGAATGCCGGTCTCGGGCAGATGGCCGGTGTTCGGTTGCGCCGATCTGCTGGCGGCCTCCCATAAGGGAATCGGTATCTGATAATCGAGCGCATCGAGCACCGTCGCGATTCGATGCAGCAGATCGTGGCTGAAACGCCCAGCCAATGCCAACTGTTGGATCGAAACGAGACCGTCGCCGCCCCCCGCCCGCTGGACGGCATCGGCAATATCGATCAGTGCCAACCAATGCTGGAGAGTGCTTGCACCGGCCCAGCGACGCGCATCATCATAGCGTTCCGCCGCCAGCATGGCCTCTATCGCGGTCTCGGAGAACCAGCCGATCTCGGCTGCCTGCGGCATTGCGGCTATCATGCCGGCGCTGGCACGCAGCATCGGAAGGTACAGCCCGTTACGCCGCGCATCGTCAAGCAGGGCGCGGAGCACGCGCGCTTGTCTCTGCGGGTTGCGTTCGGCTTCGGCGGACCGGAACAACAGCGCGCGACGCAACAGTGGGTCTTCGGTCGCGGTGACAACTTGGGTGCGATACAACTCGGAAAGACGATCGGGCGTTATCACATTGATCCGAACAGCAGCCTCGGCCGCCGCTATGCGCAGCTTCAATTCGCCGGCTTGTTCCTCCGCGAGCACGCCGAGTAACGAGGGGTCCGCGCGCTCCAGAAGCGTTCCTGGATTTTGCCGTCCGCCAAGTGTCAGCAGGCGCCAATCGATGACATCGATGCGCTTGGGCAGGTTGTTTGTCATGTTGGCCGCAGCGGCCGGGCCAAGCGCTATGACGTCGAGGGCAGCCAGGGCCGCGACGCCGTCGTAACCCTCCTCGCGCGCCAGCTCGGCGGCGAGCCCTGCTGCTCGTGTATTGCCTGACACTGCCGCGCAATAGCCGGCAAGTACGATCAACTCGCTTTTGAGCCGCTTCGACAGTTCGCCTTGACTGCTGCTTGCATCCCTAATTGCGGCGCAGCCCGCGTGGCGGTCGCCGAGCGCGATGTCGCCGCGACCCTTCATGACGAGAAACACGGCATTGTTGCTGCCGGCGGCGTCCGCACCGGCCATCTTGGTCAAGAGCGCGACATGCTCGGTCAACAAACCGGAACGCAGTAGGGCCTCGGCGTGCAGAGAGCGAAATTTTCCGGCCGGCCAGAAGCGGCTTTCCGGTAGCAGGATGCGCCGCCACAGCACATTTGCAGCTGGCGACCTGGATGGCAGTTCGAGCCGTGCCAGATGAACTTCGGCTGCCGCCAGATCAAGCCCGTCCCACAACTCGGGCGAGCCTCCGTGGCCGTTGTCGGTACTTACGGGGCTGAGTTCCGTCCGTTCGACATTGTTCGCGCTCGCACTGAATGGAAAAGCACCGGTGACTGGCGCCGAGGAAGACGCTCGGTCGATACCTTGGCCCATCGGCTCGAGAAATGGCTGGCGTGGCTCGGTCGCGGCCGTCCCGCGCCTCTTTGTGGCGGCGGGCTGCTCGACGAACGGTTTCCAGCCGTCGTCGGCGATGGCGGCCGCCGCCCACAGCAGGACAACCAACAGCCCGAGAGTTGTGCGTTGCGGGAAAGGCGTGAATCGCATGGAGAAATGCCACCTGCGGTTGGGAGCAATGCGCTATCGCCGAATCTTGACGCCCGGCACTGACTTCGACACTTCCCTTGGCTCGGGCTCGAAATAGGTCCCAAGCACATAGAGCCCGCCAAGCGCTATCGCCGATGCGGTGCCTGCGACCATGAGAAACCGTAAAAGACTTGGCATCTGCTATCCTGCTATACGACCATTCTAGGATGCCGCCCGGGCGACATTTTCTGAGGGGCCGGCGGCGGCTTCGGCATTCCTACACGCTGATAGCTGGTACGATTTGAGTCGTTGATATCCCATTCCGCCAAGCCTGCGAAGGTCGACATGACGATTGTTAAACCGATAGAAGGCTATCTCTGCAGAAAGCCAGCAACTATATGATTCTAGTGTGGTTTGTTCTCGAAATGTCGTCACTGAGCATCCTGCTGCCTCAAGATGACATTTGCGAGACACCGAACTAGGCGGCAGTTGAACAATGATTCGATTGGGCTTCACGCGCAAAGTGCAGTACGCCGAAACCGATATCCAGGCCGTGCGAACAGCGCTGGGGCGTCGGTCCATCGTCATGGTTGGGTTGATGGGTTGCGGCAAGAGTTCCGTCGGACGGCGATTGGCGGCTGTTCTCGACCTGACATTCGCCGACGCCGATGACGAAATCGAGACCGCTGCGGGTAGATCCATTGCGGAGATTTTTGCCGACCATGGCGAGCCCTATTTTCGTAACGGCGAGAGACGGGTCATCGCTCGGCTGTTGCGGGCGGGTCCGCAGGTCATGGCAACTGGCGGCGGAGCGTTCATGGATGCGGTGACGCGCATCAACGTCAGGAATTCCGGCGTATCGGTTTGGCTGAAAGCGGACCTTCCCGTCCTGATGAAGCGTGTTATGCGCCGCCACAATAGGCCGTTGCTGCAAACGGCGAACCCCGAACAGAGAATGCGCGAACTGATGGAAGCGCGGTACCCGGTCTACGAGGAGGCCGACATCATTGTCGAGAGCCGCGATGTGCCGCACGACGAAATGGTGGCACGCGTCCTGTCGCGGCTGGCTCGCGAGCTGGTGCCACAGGCTGGCACGGTCAAGCCATGAGGGCCGCCGCGCCGACCAGAGTAGTCAGCGTGCCGCTTGGCCGGCGCGCTTACGATGTATTGATAGGGCCTGGACTGCTGGCGACTGCCGGCGCGCAGATTTTCGAGACTTTAGGCGAGCTGCCTTTTGCCATTGTCACGGATCGCAATGTAGCCGGACACCACCTCGGTACGCTTGAGGCCGCAATGGTCGGCGCTGGTCGGCATCGCGGTACAATCATCCTCAACCCAGGCGAGGCCACAAAGAATTTCAGCAACCTGGAGCTGGTCTGCGAGCGCTTGCTGGAAATCGGAACCGAACGCGGCGATCTGGTGCTGGCGCTGGGTGGCGGCGTGATCGGCGATCTTGCTGGCTTTGCCGCGGCAATATTGCGGCGCGGTGTGCGTTTTGTGCAGCTGCCGACGTCGCTGCTGGCGCAAGTGGACAGTTCCGTCGGCGGCAAGACAGGGATCAATGCGCGCCAAGGAAAGAATCTGATCGGAGCTTTCCACCAGCCGAGCCTCGTGATTGCCGACACCTCTCTGCTTGCGACCTTGCCGGCCCGGCAACTGCGCGCCGGCTATGCCGAAGTCGCTAAATATGGACTGCTGGGTGATGCCGCGTTCTTCGCTTGGCTCGAGCAGGATTGGCCAACGCTGATCGCGCTCGACCCGGAGGCGCTGGCCCATGCGGTTTCTCACTGCGTCGAGATCAAAGCCCGGATTGTGGTTCGCGACGAGACCGAAACCGGCGACCGGATGCTGCTGAATCTCGGGCATACCTTCGGCCATGCGTTCGAAGCGTTCACGGGTTACTCGGACAGGTTGTTGCACGGCGAGGGCGTCGCACTTGGAATGTGCCTGGCATTTCGGCTGTCCGAGGAGCTGCAGCTCGTGGCGCCTCAAACAGCGGCACGTGTCGCTGCGCATCTGAAATCGGTCGGCCTGCCGACGCGCGTCGGCGACATCGCGGGAGACGCTCCCAATGCAGCGACACTCGTGCGGCTGATGGGCCAGGACAAGAAGGTGGCCGATGGCCGCCTGACGTTCATCCTCGCGCGGGCAATCGGCGAGACGTTTATCTGCCGCGATCTCGGCGCGGACCGCATCGTGTCGTTTCTCGAAAGCGAGTTGTCTACGTGAGACCAGCCGCGGCGCGCTGGGAGCTCGTCCGTGGTATCAACCTATTGTTCCCCCAGTAGTCGTTGCAGGAGGTTTGATCGCACGGCCATGTCCTTTGAAATCGGTTTGACCGTCGTCGCGATCGTCGTGCTGCTGGCGCTGTCGGCGTTTTTCAACATGAGCGAAACTGCACTTACCGCGGTTTCCCGGGCTCGCATGCATGCCCTGGAGCAGGAAGGCAGCAAGCGCGCTCGGGTCGTCAACAAAGTTCTATCGGCGCCGGAGAGGATGATCGGGGCGGTCTTGATCGGCAACACTCTCGTCGACGTGCTGGCGGCGTCGCTGGCGACGAGGCTCGGGCTGCAACTGGTCGGCCCGGCGGGTGTTATCTACGCGACCGGCATCGTTACCATACTGATCGTGATCTTTTCCGCGGTTTTGCCCAAGACGTTCGCACTTGCCGCTGCTGACAACACCGCGCTGTCAGTTGCTCCGTTCATGCGCGCGATAATCGCGGTGCTGACACCGCTGACGGTTGCGATCCAGTTCATCGTTCGCAATCTGCTCCGTTTGACGCCCAGCGGCAGCGACGATGCCGCCAATATTCTGGCCGCCCGCGAGGAGTTGCGCGGCACGATCGATCTGTCGCAGAAGGAAGGCACCGTGGCGCGCGGCGATGCCAACATGCTTGGCGGTGTGCTCGATCTGCGAGATCTGCAGGTGCTCGACATCATGGTTCACCGGACCAAGATGGAGACGGTGAATGCCGACGACCCGCCCGCCAAGATCATCGACGACGTGCTCAAGAGCCAGTATTCGCGCGTGCCGATCTGGCGGGAGGAGTCGGACAACATTGTCGGCATCCTGCATAGCAAGGATCTGCTGGCGGCGGCGGCAAAGGCCGGCTGGGATATCGCCAGGCTTGACGTGATGAGCTTCGCGTTACCGCCCTGGTTTGTGCCGGATACAACGAGTGTAAAGGACCAGCTCAATCAGTTTCTCAAGCGCAAGGCGCAGCTTGCCCTCGTTGTCGATGAGTACGGCGAAGTGCAGGGGTTGATTACGCTGGAGGACATTCTCGAGGAGATCGTCGGCCAGATTGCCGATGAGCACGATACTGGGGATGCAGCCATCCGGCCGCAGGCCGACGGTTCGGTCAACGTCGACGGGACTGTCGCCATCCGCGACCTGAACCGGCAAATGGGGTGGGACCTACCCGACGAGGAGGCGACGACCGTCGCCGGCCTTGTGATCCACGAGGCGCAGACGATCCCGGAGCCTGGTCAAGCCTTTACATTTCACGACTATCGGTTCGAGATCCTGCGCAAGAGCCGCAACAAGATCACCGCGATCAGGGTAAAGCCGGTCGGCCCGATCGCGGAAAAACGCCCGCGGCCTGAGCCTGAGCAGGATCCAATGACGGCTGGTTGAGGTCGCGGCGGCAGGCGACTGTCACACATCGACGTCGCACCACAGCGCTGCATGATCGGAGGCGGCATGATTTTTCGATTTCATTTCAGCATAGACCTCCCACTGCGGGGTCTTGTTCCGGCCCCAGACCCCCCTCCGCCAGACGCCGCCTTGCTGCATTCTCATGAACAGCGCGGGCGACAGCAGGATGTAGTCGATCTTTTCGCGCGCCGAGCCGTTTTGAAAGGTACCGGGGTGACCATCATTCAAGAACGAGGGATGCTTCGAAATATCCTGCAGGTCCGATGATCGCAGCAGCGGGCTCAATGATTCGCTGTCGGGGGTATCGTTGAGGTCCCCCACCACGGCAATGAAGGTAGCACCTTCGCTCTTGAGTCGCTCGTAGATGACGCGCGTTTCTTCAGCCTGCCGCCAGCGGCGCGCGTCCGAGCCGTCCTTGGTGCCGTAGCCCTTGCTCTTGAAGTGGTTGACCAGAACCCAGATCACGGCGCCGGATGGCGCCCAGATCGAGAACTCAGGGCAGTCCCGACCGAAGATGCGGCCGCCCCGATTATCCACGTCGTCGACGTGGCTGCGCATCCAGCCGATCTGATAGCCGCTCCTCGCCATCAGGCCAACACCGATGCCGCGATCGTCGTTGCCATCGATCAGCATCACCTGGTGGAAGGGTTTTGCTCCAACCGAAGGTAACAGGACTGACGAAAACTGCATCAGCGCCTTGCGATCTTCCGCCTCGATGATGCCCCACACGTCCGCGTTGACGTCACGGACAACTTGCGCGGTGTTGCGCGTCGCCACTTCATTGAGCGGTTCGGTCTTGAGGTCGAGCCAGCCAACCCAGTCGCCGCGCCCCTCGGCCTTGATCCTTGGTCCTCCAAGCATGTTGTAGGAAACGAACTGGCCGCGCAGCTCTTTCAAAGTTACAAATCGGTCGTCGTTTTTTCTGACGACCCTGAGCGCCTTCAGTAGCACCAACATGCGCGATTTGATGGCGGCGGTGTAGATTGCTTCCTCGAAAAGCTGGTTGAGCTCAGCGTACATTTCGAGGACTTTGCGCCCCTCGACCCATGTATCGAGGTTCAGCGCCCGTGCGCGCGCGAATAAATTCTCGACGTTGTAACAGGCGATGCGCATAGGCGCTCTCCGGCAACCCAACCGATCGACGTACCGAATCGGGTTGATCGGAGATTAGCGTCAATGAAAATGAGCTTGCCGGATCGAACTTCGTTCGTCCACAGGCGTAAGGCCGAAGTTATTCGAGTGCGGCGAGCCGCTGCCTGGCCTTGCTTTCCCCCGTGGCCAGAGCCCGGCCATACAGTGCGCGGGCAATGCCGGCGTCGGCATTCACATTGCGCGCACTCCAGGCGGCGAGCATGTTCGGATCGTAGGTTTCGGCGAGCGCCAGCAATGCTCCGGGATCTTCGGCGTTGGCACCGGCGCCAAGGACTTTTCGGGCAGCTTCGATGTTGCCATTGGCAATCAGTTCCTCGGCCTCCAGCAGCGCAGCCTCGTAGGGCGCCGCAGTAGTTTCGGGAGAGGACTGCTGGGTTGCACCGGGCAGCGCGGTATTGTCGGCACCCGACGTTTCCGCTTCCGGGCGGGCCGGCTGCCGGGTGATGCTGGCAGTCGTCAGCGGTAGCGATACGAGCTCGGTCTGCACGACTTTGGGCACGAGGCTCGCCGTTTCGATCCCAGATTGGGGATTTGCGACGTCGCCTGTGCGCAGGTTCCAAACAATGCCGATCGGTATCAGCACCGCGAGCCCGGCTCCAAAACCATAGAGCGCCGCCCGTCCCTCGCTTCCGGGTGCCGATGCCGGACGGATCCCCAATGCCTGAGCCTTTGGGCCTTGCACCAGCATAGGCAAGTCTTGTTCGTCATCTTCGTCATCGAAGTCGGCAGAGTCAGGACTGACGGTCAAACTGGTTGAATTGCGTTCTCCGAGCGATGGCCTTGGGCCGGCGGGCGAGCCTGGCCGGTGCCCCAGGGTCGCAAGGCGCTGCGGTTCCGGCCGGGCCAAGGCCATCGCCAGTTCGTCTATCAGCGCGCGCGAACCCGGTTTGTTGTCGGCGTCCTGTTGCGCGACCGCGAGGGCTGCTGCCAAGGACTTGATCTGCTGAACCTGCGCCATGCTACTCTGCCCCATTACGCTACACCCGCAGGAAGCGGGCCTTGACGAGAACTGAGAGAGTAAGCAATGCGTCTTGTCCAGCTTTTGGTGCTGGTGCGGAGCCATTACGGCTAAGCCGGCGCGGATCGGCACGATACCTGATCCAACGCTTCTACATTTGACGCAATACCGAACCCCTCGACGCCCCTTGATTGCGAACCGCCCGGAGTGCCTATCCGCCGGTGCCGATCCGCGTGACGGTTGCAACACGTAGAGCCCCGCTGTCGCAACCGACTTGAAGCTACACGCTGGCCTGCGGCGAGATGATGGCATAAACCAGACACGGCTAGGGCGATGTGCGCTCAAGGGGAAAAGGCGATGCTGGTGCTGGTTGCCGGATTGGTTCTGTTTCTGGGAGTGCACCTGCTTCCTGCGCAGGTGGAGCTGCGCCGCGAGCTGACCGCGCGCTTTGGGCCGGGCCCCTACAAGCTCGGCTTCGTGGCGGTTTCCGCCATCGGGCTCGCCTTGATCGTGTACGGCTATGGCAAGGTGCAGATGCTGCCCGGCAAGAATCCGCAGCTTTGGATCCCCCCGATCTGGAGCAAACACGTGGCCTTCACGCTGATGCTGCCAGCGCTGGTGCTGCTGGTGTCGGCATATGTGCCATCGCGCCTCAGGACAGCCGTAGGCCACCCGATGCTAGCGGCGATCATGTTGTGGGCCGTGGCGCACTTGATCTCGAATGGTATGCTGGCGGACGTGCTGCTGTTTGGCTCGTTCCTGGTTTGGGCGATCTACGATCGCGTTTCAGTCCAGAGGCGCAACGCCAGCGGACCGCTTGGCAAGAAAACCGGCACGTTGACCGGCGATGTGATTGCACTAGCAGGCGGGCTGGCGCTCTATCTGCTGTTGCTGTTCTGGGGCCATGCGAAGCTGACCGGGGTCGCGCTCGTGCCGTAACTGCTACTTGCTCATCGACCGCCCCTCAGCCGCGCCCGACGAATGGCATTTTGGTGGCCATGATCGTCATGTACTGCACATTTGCATCGAGCGGCAAACTCGCCATGTAGCGCACCGCGCTGGCAACATGGGCCACATCCATCACGGCTTCGGCAGCAATCTGCCCATTGGCCTGCGGCACCCCGGCCTTCATGCGGCCGCCCATCGCGGTATCGGCATTGCCGATATCGATCTGGCTGCAGGCGATGTCGTGGATGCGGCCATCGAGCGAGATGCATTTGGTCAATCCGGTGATCGCGTGCTTGGTCGCAGTATAGGCGACGGATTGCGGGCGCGGCGCGTGGGCGGAGATCGACCCGTTGTTGATGATGCGGCCGCCCTTCGGGCTCTGCGCCTTCATGATCTTGATCGCTTCCTGGGCACACTGAAAACAGGCGGTCAGGTTCAGGTCGACGACCCGCTTCCATTGCTCGAGCGCAATGTCCTCCATCGGTCCAGCGGGCAGACCCATGCCGGCGTTGTTGAACAGCACATCCAATCGCCCGAAAGCCTGTTTGGTCTTGGCGAACAACGCCACGACCTGCGCCGGATCGCTGATATCCGCCGGCACCGCCAGCATGCTGCCGCCACTGCCGGTTGCCATAACGGCGGTTTTCTCGAGTTCGTCGGGACGGCGGCCAGCCAACACGACGTCAAAGCCGTCGGAATACAGGGCAAGCGCGGACGCTCTGCCGATGCCAGACCCCGCACCAGTGATGAGGGCGACCTTGTTCTGCGCCATGATTGCCTCCGTGAGTTGGCGGCTGAGAATGCCGTCGAGTGTACAGTCATGCAAGGTTCTGGCTAGGCTGATGCGATGCGGGGCCCCTAGGCAACAGCAGCGAACAAAACGCCATCTGCCTCGTTTCGGCACAAATCTTCGTGCTATTTTAATCGCTGGCCAGCCAACATGACGGGATGCGATAGATTCCCCGTCCAACGAGAGACCTGATGATGCGCGCACTTTCCATCGCAAGCTTGATCATTGCTCTGGTTGCGGGGCTCAGCGTGGCAGCACAAGCGGCCGGGCCACGGGGCTACGGCTATGGCCCGCGCGATGGCGGTTTCGTCACCGCCGAAAGCCGGTTCGGACATGGCAGCGTGTCGGGCCCCGTTCGGCCTGCGCGGGCGGGCAACTATGAAGTTCGTCTGCCGGGCGGCACCTGGATCGCCTGCCGCCGTAGTTGCTCCGAGACTTTGCGCGTCGAGACCGTCGACTTCTGGGAGAACAAGGGTGCCGGCGAGGCCAATCGCATCGATAACGAATGCGGCCTGTTCGGCTGCCTCGGCCGCAATTTCAGGTTCTGAGGGGTTCGCAGGCTCTCAAATAATGTACGGGTTCGACCGACGCTCGTCGCCGATCGTACTCGCTGGTCCGTGACCGCAGATGAAGACGACGTCGTCGCCGAGCGGCAGCAGTTTGCTCTTGATGCTGGCGATCAATTGCTCGGCACTGCCCATCGGCAGATCGGTGCGCCCGACGGAGCCCTGAAACAGCACGTCGCCCACGAGCGCGAACCGTTGTGCGCGATTGAAGTACGCGACCGAGCCAGGTGAATGGCCCGGGCAGTGCAGCACCTCGAACGTGTGACCGGCGACCGTCACCGTGTCGCCTTCGACGAGCCAACGGCCGGAGGTTGCATTCTTCAAGCCGGATACGCCGTAGTTGCGCGCCTGGGCTTCAACGTTCTGCATCAGTTGCTCATCAGCCTGATGCGGTCCCTCCACGGGCACGCCGCCAAGCAGGATATTGAGCTCCTCGACACCCCCGACGTGGTCGAGATGGCCGTGGGTCAAAATGATCTTCTCGATCCGGATGCCGGCTTGTTTGATCGCCGCTTCGATACGATCGACATCGCCTCCGGGATCGATGACTGCGCCGACCTTCGTCGCTTCGTCCCACAGCAGCGTGCAATTCTGCTCGAACAACGTCACCGGTACGATGGCGGCTTTCAGGGTGGTGGGCGTGGGCTTGGTTTTGGGCATGGCGCTCGAGTTTGTTTGTAGGGTGGGTTGGGCGCAGCTGTAACCCACCAGCAGTCGCGGTGTTCGAAACGGCGGATTCCGCCAACCTCAACGTTCCGGCATTGCGGGCTTGCCCTTCTGTGCGCGCATCAGGTTTATGAAACGCGTGAACAGATAGTGGCTGTCCTGTGGGCCGGGCGAGGCTTCGGGATGATACTGAACCGAGAACACCGGCCGATCCTTCAGCCGCATGCCCGCATTCGAGCCATCGAACAACGACACGTGCGTCTCCTCGACCTCCGGCGGCAGCGATTTGGCATCGACCGCAAACCCGTGATTCATGCTGGTGATCTCGACCTTGTCCGTGGTGAAGTCCTTGACCGGATGGTTGGCGCCGTGGTGGCCCTGATGCATCTTGTGCGTCTTGGCGCCGAGCGCCAGGCCCAACATTTGGTGCCCGAGGCAAATGCCGAACACGGGCAAGCCCGATGCCACGAGCTCGCGGATTTCAGGCACCGCGTACTTGCCGGTCGCTGCTGGATCGCCGGGGCCGTTCGACAGGAACACGCCGTCCGGTTTGCGCTCCAGAATGTCGGTGGCCGTCGTGGTCGCCGGCACGACGGTGACGCGGCAACCGGCGCTGGCGAGGCAGCGCAGGATATTGCGCTTGAGGCCGTAGTCGACCGCGACCACGTGGAACTCCGGATTCTCCTGGCGTGCATGCCCGCGACCCCAGACCCAGCGCATTTCGTCCCACGTTGTCGTTTGACCGGCGGTCACGTCCGGCACCAGGTCCATGCCGTCAAGCCCTGGCCAGGCTCTTGCCTTGGCTTTCAGGTCGGCTAAATCGAACGTCGCGGTGTGCGAGTGTGCAATAATTGCGTTCGGTGCGCCTTTCTCGCGGATCAACGCCGTCAACGCCCGCGTATCGACGCCCGCGACAGCGATGATGCCGCGTTGTTTCAGCCAGTGGTCGAGGTGCTCGGCCGAGCGGTAGTTCGATGGCAGCGTCACGTCGGCGCGCAGGACACAGCCGCGCACACCGGAGCGCGAGGCGAGATTGGAGGTCTCGGTATCTTCGAGGTTGGCGCCAACATTACCGATATGGGGAAACGTGAAGGTAATGATCTGCCCGGCATAACTCGGGTCGGTCAGGATCTCCTGGTAGCCCGTCATCGCAGTGTTGAAGCAGACCTCGCCAACAGCCGTGCCGGTCGCGCCGATGCCGTGACCGCTGATCACGGTGCCGTCGGCCAGTACGAGGCGCGCCGTAAGTGGGGCATCGGCCCAAGGTTTAGGGCTGGGACGAGGTTGGAATTCGGTGCTCGTCGACATGGTCCGTCCGTCTCCGCCCGGTCGCGCCGGTGCCGCGGCAGCGGATTTGCTTCACGGCGCTATCGCGGCCGGGGATAGGTAGGCAATCGGGGGCTGAGGGTCAACACGCGGCATTCCCGGAATCTAGCGAGAGCAAGTTATCCCCGGCTCCAAGAGCTCCCGCATACTCCGCTTCGACCTTTGCGCAGAGGGGACGTCACCGGTGGCGACCTGTGATCGCGTGAAGGTTACAGGTCGAGGGCAGACGGGAACGCATCCTGGGTCGCTCGAGGCTCGCCACACCAGCTCTGTGGAACCCGGAGTCACGGCGTAATCGTGTGAGTGCTGTGGGTAGGCCAAAAATCCTGTCATGCGGGGCAGCTCC
>JBGTIU010000162.1:0-31438 GCA_041745515.1 Hyphomicrobiaceae bacterium
TCCGGGTTCCACGGAGCTGGTGTGGCGAGCCTCGGGAGACACACGATGCGTTTCGCCCGTGACCCCGACCTGTAACCGTTGCGCCACCAACGCAAGGTCGCCACCGGTTGGCGTCCCCTCGTGCGCAATGATCACGGGAGAGTATGCGGCAGGTTTCGGGAGCGGGGATAAGTTTTTTTTTGGCAGTAGGGAGTGGGGAGTAGGCAGTCGGCAGTAACTCGGTGCTCCGCCGCATCCGGCCGGCTCTGCGGAGCAGAGCCGGATGCGGCCACAAAAAAGGGAGTAGGGCGCCGTCGGGGTCAGACCCCAGGGCAATTCAATTCTCGCCACCCTCTCATTTTCCCCTCCCTCCCCCCTTGAGGGGGGAGGGAGGGGGTGGGGGTAAAGCTCGCTGCGAGCAAGTCACCCCCCACCTGACGCGGCGATCGATCTTTGTGAAGAACAAAGATCGAGCCGCGTCTTCCTCCCCCTCAAGGGGGGAGGAGAAAAGAATTGAAATGCTTTGGGTCAGACCCCTGGCCCGACATCGAAATCAGGCGGGACCATCGCAGCCAGGGGTCTGACCCCGAGCCCTTCCGCGAGGGAGTCGGATGCGGCCACTAAACAACACGCTTCGTGCAGTACGAATCTGCTTTGTGTGTGGTTGAAATTCGAGATCGGCGATGGCAACTCCATCAGATTCCGGGTGCTGCAATGAACGGGAGACATCATGTTGACTGGCGATTATCTGTTTTTCACATTGAAGCTCATCGCGGCGTTGGGCTGCGGGCTGGTGGCCGGGGTGTTCTTCGCGTTCTCAACGTTCGTGATGAAAGCGCTGGGGCAGTTGCCACCGGCGCAGGGCATCGCCGCCATGCAGTCCATCAATGTCGCGGTTTTGAATACGCTGTTCGGTGTGGTGTTCTTCGGCACGGCTGCGGCCTGCATCGCGCTCACGATCGCTGTGCTGACAGGTTGGCATCCGGCGGGCTCAGCCTACCTGCTCGCCGGTTGCCTGCTCTATGTCGTCGGCACATTCGTCTCGACGATCGTGTTCAATGTGCCGCTCAACGACGCTTTGGCTGCCGTCGAGCAGGGCAGCACGCCCGGGGTGGATCTATGGGTCAGATACCAGAAGCGCTGGACAGCCTGGAACCATGTCCGAACAGTGGCGGCGTTGGCGGCGACGGCTTTGTTCAGTATCACGCTATGCTTTCGAGCTGCTCCCTAGCAAGACTGGTAAGATCAATAGCGGGGTAGGCGCCCACTTCGCGATTGATCTCGATGGCTTTTGGCGGATATACGGAGCCAGCCTTTCCGTGAAGGGTTGATTGGCGACAGTCGGCGCTGTTCGCGCTGCGGGCGTGGTGGAACTGGTAGACACGCCAGATTTAGGTTCTGGTGGCTTTGCCGTGGGGGTTCGAGTCCCTCCGTCCGCACCAGTTTGCCGGTCGCAGAAGTTTTTTTCAGGCGCAGCTTCAGTTCAGGTCGTCCAGGTCATGCAAGTCAATGTCACGAGTCAAGACGGCTTGAAGCGCGAGCTGAAGGTTGTTGTCGAGCAAGCCGAATTGAGCCAGCGTTTCAGCGCGCGCGTCGACGCGGTCAAGGACCAGGTTCAGCTCAAAGGTTTCCGCAAAGGCAAGGTGCCGCTCAGCCATATCAAGAAGGTGTACGGCCGCTCGCTGATGGTGGAAGTGCTGCAGGCAGCCGTTGACGAGACGAGCCGCCAGGTCGTCACCGAGCGCAACGAGCGTCCAGCGTTGCAACCCAAGATCGATCTGCCTGAGGACGCGGCCGAAATCGAAAAGGTCATCGATGGCAAGGCAGACCTGGCCTACGGCATGACGTTCGAAGTGTTGCCCGATTTCACAATCACGGACCTGACGCAGCTGAAAATCGAACGGCTTGTTGCCGACGTCGATGACGCGGCGATCGACAAGGCAATCGGCGAATTGATCGCGCGCAGCACGGCGTTCGACCCGGCGGAGGGCCGCGTGGCCGCCCAGGGTGACCGCATAACCATGAATTTCACAGGCAAGATCGATGGCGAAGCTTTCGAGGGCGGTTCGGGCGAAGGCGTGACGCTGGTCGTCGGCCAGGGCAACTTCATTCCTGGTTTCGAAGAAGGTCTCTCCGGTGCCAAGGGAGGCGAAGAGCGGGCGGTCGAGGCCACATTCCCGGATGACTACAGTGCCAAGCATCTCGCGGGAAAGACTGCGATGTTCGACGTCAAGGTGACCGAGGTCTCGGCGCCCCGCACGCCGGAAGCCAACGACGAGTTCGCCAAGACGCTCGGCGCATCGGACATGGCCAAGTTGCGCGAGTTGGTCAAGGCGCAGATCCAGTCGGAGCACGACCGGGTGACGCGGTTGCGGATGAAACGCAGCCTGCTCGATGTCTTGGAATCATCGCACGATTTCACGCTGCCTGGTTCCCTTGTCGATAGCGAGTTCGATAGCGTGTGGAACGAGGTCGTGTCCGGCATGAAACAGGCGGAAAAGACCTTTCCCGATGAAGGCAAGACCGAGGAAGAGGCGCGCGCCGAATATCGCCGCATTGCCGAACGGCGCGTTCGTCTTGGTTTGATCATCGGCGAAGTTGGCGAAAAGAACAAAATCCAGGTTACTCAGGACGAGATGCGGCAGGCTTTGATGGAGCAGGCACGACGCTTCCAGGGACAGGAGAAGTTCGTCTACGAATACTATGAAAAAACACCCGGTGCCGTCGCCCAGCTGCGCGCACCCATCTTTGAGGACAAGGTCGTCGATTTCATCCTTGAACAGGCCAAGCCAGCCGAGCGCAAGATCAGCCGCGACGATCTGTTCAAGCCAGCGGCCGACGAGCAGGCGTAGTCTGCTAGCCGAAGTAGTGTTTCAGACTTTATACTTGGGACCCGCCTATCCACCTAACAACCGTCATGCCCGCGAAGGCGGCCACCCACGACAGGCCTCAACAGAACGTAGGGAACGAGAGATCCGCCATTGCTGCAGCCAGCTGCGGATCATTACAACAGAGTGCTTGCTGAACCTTATCGTGGGTGGCCGCCTTCGCGGCCATGACAGAGTGGGGGCAAAATGATGGAACCAAGCACCTCTTGAATTCTACCGGCCGCGGTCGGACATTGATTGCCAGTTAGTAGCCCAACCGGTCAATGGCGGAAGGTTGGGTCACTCTTGAGCCATACGAAACAGGAGACGAGCCGCCATGCGCGATCCGATTGCACAAATCACCAACACATTCTGGCCGATGGTCGTCGAGCAGTCCACGCGGGGCGAGCGTGCCTACGACCTGCCCTCAAGGCTGTTGAAGGAACGCATTATTTTCGTTACCGGCGCGGTCGAAGACCACATGTCGGCATCGGTGTGCATGCAGTTGCTGTTCCTGGAGTCGGAGAACCCGAAAAAGGAAATTTCCATGTACATCAACTCGCCGGGCGGCGTTGTTACGGCCGGCATGGCAATTTACGACACGATGCAGTTCATCAAGCCCGACATCGCGACACTTTGCGTCGGCCAAGCCGCTTCGATGGGTTCGTTACTGCTGTGCGCCGGCACCAAGGGCATGCGCTATGCGCTGCCGAACGCGCGGATCATGGTGCATCAGCCGTCGGGCGGTTTTTCAGGCCAGGCCTCTGACATCGAGCGCCATGCTGAAGACATCATTAAATTGAAGCGCCGTCTTAACGAAGTATACGTCAAGCATTCCGGCAAGCCCTACGAGGTGATTGAGCGCACCCTGGACCGCGATCATTTCATGACATCGGAGCAGGCGCGCGAGTTCGGTTTGATTGACAAGGTGTTGAGCAAGCGGGAGGAGATCCCGACGATCCCCGACGCAAAATCGTCCTGAATGGTTACCCCAACGGTGGCCAAACCCGCATTCTGCGCCATGTGGGATGATAATTGGACATGGTTGGTGTGCAAGATGTCACACTTGGCCCTCTAATGCAGGTTATGCGGGGCGCTGCACCAATAGGACCTGTTAATCCAATCTTGATTGGATAAGCCGTTGCGTGCTCTGATCGGCTTAGAGTCACTGGCGTAGACCGATCTGCGAGATGATGTCTGTGGCACTACTCATTGAAGCAGGCGAACCGGACGGGGTGCATCGTTCTTTTCGTAGAGGGCTGGAATAAAGATGGCGCAGCAAGAGAAAAACACCCTTTACTGCTCGTTCTGCGGCAAGAGCCAGCATGAGGTTCGCAAGCTGATTGCTGGCCCGACCGTATTCATCTGCGATGAATGCGTCGAGCTGTGCATGGACATCATCCGCGAGGAAAACAAGAACACCCTTGTGAAATCTCGCGATGGGGTGCCCACGCCTCAGGAGATCAAGGTTGTTCTCGACAGCTACGTGATCGGCCAAGATCATGCCAAGCGAGTCTTGTCCGTGGCGGTGCACAACCACTACAAACGGTTGAATCACGCGGCAAAAAATAACGACGTCGAGCTAGCGAAGTCGAACATCCTCCTGGTCGGCCCCACCGGCTGCGGCAAGACGCTGCTTGCTCAAACCCTGGCTCGTATTCTCGACGTGCCGTTCACGATGGCCGACGCGACGACATTGACCGAGGCCGGTTATGTCGGCGAGGACGTCGAGAACATCATCTTGAAGCTGCTGCAGGCGGCCGACTATAACGTCGAGCGGGCGCAGCGCGGCATCGTTTACATTGATGAAGTCGACAAGATCAGCCGTAAGTCCGACAACCCGTCGATCACCCGCGATGTGTCGGGCGAAGGTGTGCAGCAGGCGCTGCTGAAAATCATGGAAGGCACTGTCGCCAGCGTGCCCCCGCAAGGTGGCAGGAAACATCCGCAGCAGGAATTTCTGCAGGTCGATACAACAAACATTCTGTTCATTTGCGGCGGCGCGTTCTCAGGGTTGGAGAAGATCATTTCACGGCGCGGCAAAGGGACGTCGATCGGGTTTGCCGCTTCCGTTATGGGTCCCGACGAGCGCCGCACGGGCGAGATACTTCGCCATGTAGAGCCGGAAGACTTGTTGAAGTTCGGTTTGATCCCGGAGTTCATCGGCCGTTTGCCTGTGATCGCGACGTTGGAAGACTTATCGGAGCCGGCCCTGGTACAGATCCTGAGCGAGCCGAAGAATGCGCTGGTGAAACAATACCAGCGGCTGTTCGAGATGGAGGATGTGAAGCTCACCATCACACAGGACGCGCTGAAAGCAATTTCGCGACGCGCAATCGAACGCAAGACGGGCGCGCGTGGCCTGCGCTCCATCATGGAGGGCATTCTGCTCGAAACGATGTTCGATTTGCCAACCCTCAAAGGCGTCGAAGAGGTTGTGATCGGTCCAGAAGTCGTCGAGGGCGGGGCGCGCCCGCTGCGCATTTACTCCGACCGGGCCGAGGAAAAGGGTTCAACGGCTTAGTTCGAGTCCAAGTTGAGGGGAGGGCAATTGATCGTTGGGTTCGGCAGGCTCGCGAATATTGAGGCTCGCGAGGTCGCCCGGCCTCGTTTCGCCGCATGGCGTGCGATCGCGATGAGGTCCATGAGGCGGGTACTTGGACAGCAGCCTGACCAGTCCCATTTAACACACATCCGGGGGCGTTTCGGTCCTCGCGCCATCAGGTCAATGGCGGCCGATCGGTCTTTATTTCAAGAGCATCTGTGCTCCAGCCATGGCAGCGCCCAAGGGAACGGATTTTCCAGTGCCGATGCGTTGAAGATGGAGGGCGTACTGCTGCGGCGTCTCGTGCGGACTTAAAGTCGGAATGCAACGCCGGCCGAATCCCGGCGGAATAAGAGATAGGAAACACCGATGAGCGAAGACAAAGAGCCGAAAGCCAAGGCAGCAGGCAAGGAGCTGTTTCCTGTCCTTCCGCTGCGTGACATCGTGGTCTTTCCGTACATGATCGTGCCATTGTTTGTCGGTCGCGAGAAGTCGATTGCGGCACTTGAAGAGGTGATGCGCGCCGACAAACACATTTTGTTGACCGCTCAGAAAAACGCCGGCGACGACGATCCCGCCCCGAGCGCGATTTATCAGGTCGGCACGTTGGCATCGGTGCTGCAACTGTTGAAGTTGCCGGACGGGACCGTCAAGGTTCTGGTCGAAGGCAGTGCGCGCGCGAAGATCTTGCGGTACGTGCCCAACCCGAACTACTTCGAAGCCGAGGTCGAGCGCGTCGCCGAGACGATCGGCGCCAAAGACGAGATCGAGGCACTGTCGCGCTCGACGGTTGGCCAGTTCGAATCCTACGTCAAACTCAACAAGAAGATCAGTCCGGAAGTGCTCGGCAACATCAGCCAGATCGAGGACTACTCGAAGCTTGCCGACACCATCGCCTCTCACCTGGCGGTCAAGATTTCCGATAAGCAGGACGTGCTCGAGACTACGACGATTTCGGCCCGACTGGAGCGCGTATACACGTTGATGGAGTCGGAAATCTCGGTTCTGCAGGTCGAGAAGAAAATCCGTTCGCGCGTCAAGCGGCAGATGGAGAAGACGCAGCGCGAATATTATCTCAATGAGCAGATGAAGGCGATCCAGAAAGAGCTGGGCGACACCGAAGAGCGCGACGACATCGCCGATTTCGAGGAAAAGATCGAGGCGACCAAACTCTCGAAAGAGGCGAAGGACAAGGCGCTCGGCGAACTGAAGAAGCTCAAGCAGATGAGCCCGATGTCGGCCGAAGCAACGGTCGTGCGCAATTATCTCGATTGGATACTGTCGATCCCGTGGGGCCTGCGCAGCAAGGTCAAGAAAGACCTGACCGAGGCGCAAACTGTTCTCGACAAGGACCATTACGGTCTCGAAAAAGTGAAAGAGCGCATCGTCGAGTACTTGGCTGTGCAGAACCGGACGCACAAGCTGAAGGGGCCCATACTGTGCCTCGTCGGCCCGCCCGGAGTCGGCAAGACGTCGCTTGGCAAATCGATCGCCAATGCGACCGGACGGGAGTTCGTGCGCATGAGCCTAGGCGGCGTCCGTGACGAAGCCGAAATTCGAGGCCATCGACGGACCTATATCGGCTCGATGCCGGGCAAGGTCATCCAGTCGATGAAAAAGGCGAAGAAAACGAATCCGCTGTTCCTCCTGGACGAGATCGACAAGATGGGCTCGGATTTTCGTGGTGATCCCGCGGCGGCGCTGCTCGAGGTGCTCGATCCCGAGCAGAATGGGACGTTCAACGATCACTATCTCGAGGTCGACTACGACCTATCGAACGTGATGTTCGTGACCACCGCGAACACGCTGAATATCCCGCCCGCCCTGATGGACAGGATGGAGATCATTCGCCTTGCCGGCTACACCGAGAACGAGAAAGTCGAGATCGCCAAGCGGCATCTGCTGAGCGATCTGCAGCAGGCGCATGGGCTCGAGGCCGGGGAATGGACCGTCGAAGACAGTGCCTTGCACACGATCATCAGGCTTTATACGCGCGAAGCCGGTGTGCGTTCACTCGAACGCGAGATCGCCAAACTTGCGCGCAAGGCAGTGAAGGAAATCCTGATCTCTGGCAAAAAGAACGTGACGTTCTCGGCGGCGAACGTATCCGACTACCTGGGCGTCCCGAAATTCCGATTTGGCGAAGCGGAGCTGGCGGATGCAGTTGGCGTGGTCACAGGTCTGGCATGGACCGAGGTGGGGGGAGAGATACTTACGATCGAAGGCGTCATGATGCCGGGCAAGGGCAAGATGTCGGTTACCGGCAACCTGCGTGACGTGATGAAAGAGTCGATCCAGGCGGCGCAGGCCTATGTGCGCTCGCGCTCGGTTGATTTCGGCATCCACCCTTCGATGTTCGAAAAGAAGGACATCCACGTCCACGTGCCGGAAGGCGCGACGCCAAAGGATGGACCGTCAGCGGGCGTCGGCATGGTGACGGCAATCATCTCCGTTTTGACCGGTATTGCCGTAAAGAAAGATGTCGCCATGACGGGAGAGATCACGCTGCGCGGTCGCGTACTCGGCATCGGCGGCTTGAAGGAAAAACTGCTTGCAGCGCTTCGCGCCGGTATCACGACGGTTGTGATACCGGAGGATAACGTCAAGGATTTGGCTGATATCCCGGCGGAAGTCACTTCGACGCTGAAAATTGTGCCGGCGTCGCGGCTCGACGACGTCTTGAAGGTTGCGCTGGTTCGGATGCCGGATCCGATTTCCTGGGACGATGTGGCGGTGGCAGCCGTGAAGCCGGTGGACGAAGGCAACGGCGAAACACGAATTACTGCGCATTGATCACCAACCGATTTGGTGTGCCGGCAGCAAGCAAACAGGCCTATGGCGAATGCCACAGGGCCTGTTTTGCTGCCTGGAGCCCGGAAATCCAGGTTTTTCCCCGTGTTTTCGGGCAAATCCGCTTGTTTTCCCCCTTGACGCGCTCTGGTCAAACGCGTTGTTTGCGGGCTCTGTTGCTGTTCCCTCAGCAGCATTTTCGGATCGGATCGCTGCACAGTCTCAATGCCGGCAGGGCCGCCGAATGAGAGTTTCAATTTTCAAACGCAACGCACAAAAACCAGGGTGAACAAGATGAGTAAGAAAGACGCAATCGATGCCGTCGCCGAAAATGCCGAACTGACCAAGGAGAAGGCTGGCGTCGCACTCGATGCGCTGATTACCTATATTGAGAAGACCCTGAAAAAGGGCGACGAGGTTTCGCTTCCCCCCCTCGGCAAATTCAAGATTACAAAGCGCAAAGCCCGCATCGGCCGCAACCCGTCAACGGGCGCCGAGATCAAAATCCCGGCATCGAATGTGCCAAAGTTCCAGCCGTCAAAGACGCTGAAGGACACGGTCAACAAGCGCTAAGAATTGGCTCGCTGATCGGCGGGACACTCATGGCACTGGAAGCGGCGCCCCCACAGGGCGCCGTTTTTGCTGTTACGCAAGACCGCGACGATGTGCTCGGCATGCGCTCGTCAACGCTTGAGGGAAGGACTTACGGGCAACTGAGTGGGCAAAATAGATTCGCAGAATGTATATTATGGAAAAAATAGCTTGGGCGTCATCATTATACTTTGAGTTCGGCCGGAACTATTGCCACTCACTTCTCCGGCTTCTCGTGATGGTCCAACACCAGCCGGTCCAGCAGCCGCACCCCCCAGCCTGACGCCCAACCCTGACTGGTATCAGTCTTACTGCTGTCCATAGCGACGCCCGCGACATCCAGGTGCGCCCATGGCGTATCCTTGACGAAGCGCTGTAGAAACTGTGCGGCCGTGATCGCGCCGCCATAGCGCCCGCCGATGTTCTTCATGTCGGCATTCTTGCTGTCGATCAGCTTATCGTAAGCCTTGGCCAGCGGCATGCGCCAAACTTTCTCGCCCGTTGCCTCGCCGGCCGTCGCCAGGTCGGCGGCGAGTTTGTCGTCGTTGCTGAAGAGGCCGGCGTACTCCTTGCCTAACGCCACCAAGATGGCGCCCGTCAGCGTCGCGAGGTCTATCATGAACTTGGGCTTGAAGCGGCCCTGCGCGTAGCAGAGCACATCGGCCAGCACCAATCGGCCTTCCGCATCGGTGTTCAACACCTCGATGGTCTGCCCCGACATCGAAGTGACGATATCGCCCGGCCGTTGAGCAGTGCCAGATATCATGTTTTCGACGAGCCCTATGATCCCTACTGCATTGACCGGAGCTTTGCGTGCAGCCAGCGCGTACATCAAGCCGGTGACGCAAGCGGCGCCACCCATGTCGCCCTTCATGTCCTCCATGCCAGCCGCCGGTTTGATCGATATGCCGCCTGAATCGAACGTCACGCCCTTGCCGACGAAGCATAACGGCTTTGATCGCTTCGATTTAGCGCCGTTCCACATCATGACGACGACGCGCGGGGGTTTGGCACTGCCCATGCTGACGCCGAGTAACGCGCCCATCTTGAGCTCTTCGAGAGCTCCGGAATCGAGAACTTCAACCTCGACGCCAACCTTGGTCAGCACGCGAGCCCGTTCGGCGAATTCGACAGGCCCCAGAATGTTGGCAGGCTCGTTGACCAGATCCCGCGCGAGAGCAATGCCCTCGGCCAGCGCACGAGCGCGCAGGTCAGCCGTTCGCGCAGCCGCCGGATCGGCTGTCAGGATCACCAGCCGTTCCAACATCCGCTTCGACGGTGGTTCGCCGTCACCGTTAGCGGCCTTTGTTACGTATTTTTTGAAACTGTACGACCGCAGCCGCGCGCCTAGCGCCAGTTCGGCAGCAATGGTTCCGGCACCGCGCGACGCTTCACCAGCGATCTCGACCACGATGGAAGCAGTTTTGGTCTTGCGCGCGGCGATGGCCGCAAACGCGGCGCCGCCCAGATTGACCCAATCCAGACCAGTTTGATCCGAGGTCCCGCCGATCCCCATCAGCAGCAGCCGTTGCAAATCGATATTCGCCGGCGCCAGCAGTTCGATCGTCGCTTTGGACTTACCCTTGAAATCGGCGGCAGAAACAGCCCGCCGCAGGGCCCCGCCGCTCTCGGCATCGAGCGATGCGCACTTGCCGGCGAAGTCGAGGCCGGCCCCCACCAGGACAAGCACCACGTTTTCCAGATCCGTGCCCAGCGGCGCGAACGTCACATCAAGCGTGGCGGGCATTGAACGTCATATCCTTGTACAAACGGAAGCCGCGGCAGCCTATCTGCTGATACTGCGCCGGCCAAGTCTTCGGGCAATGGTAAATCGCAGCGAAGCTGTTTGAGCCGAAATTTGGCCACCGTGCTATGAGACCCGCCAATAGGCGTCTCGTGCCAAGTCCAGCTCCGTCGGGCGCTGGCAGCGGAGCAAACGTGCGGCGATGACCACCATCTTCGGCCGGTATCTGTTTCGGCAGACTGCAGGCGCGCTGCTGCTTATCCTGCTGTCCCTTTCCGGGGTTGTATGGATCGCGTTGGCGCTGCGTCAGCTCAACCTTGTCACTGCACAGGGTCGCGACACACTGACATTTCTGACTATGACGACGCTGGCATTGCCCAATCTGATTGCTGTGATTGCTCCAGTCGCACTGTTGATCGCCGCGATCCACACGCTCAACCGCCTCAACGGTGACAGCGAACTGATCGTGCTCACCTCATCGGGGGCAACGATGTGGACCGTTGCCCGGCCGCTGCTGACACTGGCATTGATGGTTTCGCTTGGGGTCTCCCTGGTCAATCACATTGTGATGCCATGGAGCCTGCGCACCCTGCGCGAAATGGTGGTGGAGATGCGAACCGATTTAATCGGACAGGTAATTCAGCCCGGCCGCTTCTCCAGCCTCGAAGCCAATCTCACATTTCATATTCGTGACCGCGCCCTTAACGGCGAGCTGTTCGGCGTGCTCATTCACGACACTCGGGACGCAAAACAAGCGATGTCGTACCTCGCCGACCGCGGCATTGTGCAAAGGCAGGGCGTCGGTTCCTATCTGGTCATGACGGGCGGGCACATCGTGCGGAAAACCGATGCGAACGAGCCCGCGCAAATTATCCAGTTCGATAGCTATGCCGTCGATCTCGACCGGTTCGAAACCAAGGGCGGCGCTGTCGAATTGAAACCGCGAGAGCGCTACTTTGCGGAGCTTACCAAGCCTGGCCCCCACGACGCCGATTTCAAGCGGCAACCCGGTTTTTTTCGCGCGGAGCTGCATGAACGTTTTTCCAACCCCCTTTATGCGTTTGCGTTTGTCATGATAGCGCTGGCGTTCGCAGGTCAGGCTAAATCGAACAGACAGGAGCGTTGGCAAGCGGTCACAGCGGCCGTAGTCCTCGGCATCGCAGCGCGCGCAAGCGGGCTCGGCGTCAATAACCTGGTCGTCGTGCGGGCGAATGCTGTCCCCCTCCTTTACGCGATACCGCTGATCGCAATCTTTGCGTCGATGGCGTTGATTTGGGTGCGCAGCAGCCCCCGCCCCGGCATATCCTGGTCAACCAAGCTCAAGATCGCAACCGAGGACGCAATCGCAAAGTTGCCGCGTTGGACGAGCCGCCGGCGGAGCGCGGGATCGAGCCGGGGCACGAAGAGGTCGACGGCATGACCGGCTCACGGACGCTCAGGCGGTACATCACCGGCCGGTTTTTAACGACGATCCTGGGCACATTCCTGATGTGCTCAATCCTGATTTTCATGATTGATTTCGTCGAGTTGCTCAGGCAATCCGGCAAATACGGAAGCGTGCCGATCGGCACCCTCGTATGGATGACGCTACTGCGGCTACCAGCCTACACGGAGATCCTGCTCGCTTTCGCCGTACTGGTCGGCACCATCGGATCGCTGCTTCTACTTAATCGGAAGAGCGAGTTGGCCGTGATGCGTGGTGCCGGTATGTCGGTTTGGCAGTTCCTGCGACCCGGTCTGGCGGTGGCACTGGGTCTTGGGGTGTTTGCGGTGCTGATATTCAATCCTGTTGCCGCGTCGGCGCGCACCGAGGCCGAGCGCTTGTTTGCCGAAGTTTTCGGGCGTGAGTCAAACTTTCTACGCAGCCAAAGCAGCGGCAACTGGCTGCGTCAGGACGGGCCCGACGGTCCGTCGGTGATGACAGCTGGCGCAGTCGCTAATAAAGGTTTGATTTTGATAGGTTTCTCCACGTTTCAATTTGACCACGAAGGCGGATTCGTCGAGCGCGTGGATGGCGCGCGCGCGAGCCTCAAATCTGGCTACTGGCAGGTCGACGACGCATGGCTGACTCGGGTTGGACGCGAACCCGAGCAGTTCGCCAGTTACATCATCAGCACGCATCTGACGCCCGAGCGCGTTCAGGATGCGTTGGGAACTGTGATCTCGATCTCGGTTTTCGATCTGCCGGGCCTGATAGAAGCTGCTGAAAAAGCTGGGCTTTCGGCAACCGCCTATAAGATCCAATACCAGCTCCTGATATCGCGTCCGGCGCTGCTGATGACCATGGTACTTTTGGGCGCAACTGTGTCGTTAAGGTCATTCCGGTCCGGTCGCATCCAGACTATGGTCGTCACTGGAATGCTTGGGGGATTGGGCTTTTTCCTGTTGGCGGAAGTGTCCCGGCAGATCGGGGTCGCGAACTTGGTAGCGCCTTGGACGGCGGTCTGGGTTCCGGTCATCGTTGCGACGTTTGTTTCATTGACGGTGCTGCTGCACCAGGAGGACGGCTGAGTGATGCGTCAGGCGCGGACACCGCATCTGGTTTGCGGACGGCCACGCGATCTACACTCCCGCGCCGCGGCGCTGGGACTGTGGATGTTTTTGACGTTTGTGCTATCGCTGGCTGGCACTTCGGCGGGGTTTGCGCAGGATCCGAGCATCAGTGCCGGACCCGCATCTCCTCCATCATCCTTTCCGCAGCAGCCCGGCGGGATCCTGGGTGGTCCAATACAGAAGATCGACCGGTCGAAGCCCCTCTATCTTCAGGGCGACGAGCTGATTTATGACACCAAGGGCAATCGCGTTCGTGCGCGCGGCAATGTCGAGATTTTCTATAACAATTACGTGCTGAAAGCCGATGAGGTGCAGTACGATCAGGGTGCCAGCACGCTGACCGCGATCGGCAATGTCGAGCTCAAAGAGCCAAACGGCAATATCATCCGCGCCGAGCGCTACACGTTGACGGACGATTTTCGCGACGGATTTATCCAGTCGCTGAGCGTGGTCGGCAAGGACGACATCCGCATCGTTGGTGACCGGGCGACGCGGCGCGACGGCAACATCACCGAGTTCGAAAAAGCCAAATTCACGCCGTGCAAAAATGATCCCGGCAAGCCGCCGCTGTGGTGCATCAGCGCTGCCCGCATCGTGCACGACCAGGCGAATGCCACCGTTACCTATCACGACGGGTTCTTTGAAATGTTCGGCGTGCCGATACTCTACCTGCCCTACTTCCAGCACCCCGATCCGTCCGTGAAAAGGAAGTCCGGTTTTCTGCTGCCAGATTACGGTACCTCGACAAACCTCGGCTTCATGGTCGAAGTGCCGTATTTTTACAACCTGGCGCCAAACTACGACATCACCTTCCATCCGATGTACACCGCCAAGCAGGGCGTTCTTTGGCAGGCCGACTGGCGGCATAAACTGTCGTTTGGGGACATCAAGGGAGAATACTTCATCAAGATCGCGGCCATCGATCAGCGCGATGAGCCGACCGCCACGATCGGCAGCACATTGCCTGACGGCTGGCGCGGAAGTGTGCAGACACGTGGCGCATTCTCGCTGTCGTCGTGGTGGAAATTCGGCTGGGACGTGACCGTTGAAAGCGACGACACGTTCCGCCGCTTTTACAAACTCGACAGTCTGCTGCAGACCGATCGGGTCAACAGTGTTTATCTGCGAGGGTTGAGCGACCGCAACTACTTCTCGGTGACGGGATATCACTTCGGCGGGCTGCTGCTCACCGACACGCAGAACGCGGAAAGCCGGGTTCACCCCGTCATCGATTGGAACTACATCGCGGCGCAGCCCGTGCTGGGTGGCGAGTTGGGGTTCAACCTCAATGCCATCAGCTTCACCCGCGGCAATGGTGACGGTACGATCCTGACGAATAAGTTGGCCGATAGAACGTCACAGATCGAGCGGGTGTCGAGCGAAGTCAACTGGCGGCGCAAACTTACCGACCAAATCGGCATCACCTACACCCCCTTCGCCAACTTGCGCGGCGACGTATTCAGCGTCAAGGACGTGCTCGATCCGGTCAGCGGCAGCGTCATCGATAGCCAGTCCGGTGCACGCGGCGTCGCCAGCGCCGGCGTCTTGGCGGCCTATCCATGGATTGCCAGTAGCGCCAACGCTTCCCATGTGGTGGAGCCAATCGGCCAGTTGATCGGGCGGACCGCCAGCACGACGCAACGGCGCCTGCCGGATGAGGACGCCAAGAGCCTCGTGTTCGACGACAGCAATCTGTTCGATCTCGACAAGAATTCGGGCTGGGATCGCATCGAAACCGGCACGCGGGCCAACGTCGGCCTGCAATACACCTTCCAAGCCAACCGCGGCGGCACGGCCCGCATCCTTGCGGGGCAGAGCTTCCACCTCGACGGCGACAACATCTTCAGGAACCCCGGCACTCTTGCCGACCCGAATATTCCTGTTGTCGTCCAGCCGATCTATAACCCGCGCAGCGGCCTCGAAACCGCGCGCTCCGACTACGTGCTCGGTGCCTACCTGTCGCCGTCGTCGGTCTTCCGGCTGGTCGGTCAGGCCCGGTTCGACGAGCAGGATCTGTCGCTGCGACGCACCGATGTGTTCGGCGAGGTCAACTACGGGCCGCTGCTGGCGCAGGCGAACTACACCTTCAGCGGCGCCGATCCGACCCAGGCCGTCGTCAAGGATCAGCAGGAGATCTACGGAACGCTCGGGCTGCGGCTCACCGACCGCTGGAGCGTGCTCGGTTCGGTGCGGTTCGACGTCGATGCATCATCCCGTATCCAGGATGCCATTCAGATCCGCTACGCCGACGATTGCTTCGTGCTGACCGCCACCTATACGGAGACGTTCATCACCGATGTCACGCGAGATATCGAGGAGGATCGTACGTTGATGTTCCGGCTGGAGTACAAGTTCCTCGGCGACTTCCGCTACAAGACCAACGCGCTGGACAGCGTTTTCGCGACCAATCAGCCGGCAAAATGAAGGGCCAAGGCGGCCGCTTCGGAATACCGGTTGCAAGCAACAATTTTGCCCGAATATTCATAGTCTTGCGCTTTCCGCCTTCGATGCGCCATGCTTGATGTGGAAAACGTCGATCGCAGTCACGCATTGCGGGATAGAGTGGCGCCACGACTCGGCCCCCAACAGGGCTCGAGCTAATGCCTAAATCGAGTGAAATATATGCGCCGAACCCCCGCGCCTGCCGTGCAAACCGGACACATCGTCCGAACTCTTCAGGTTGCCTGCAGCGTCGTCGCGTTGCTCGGGTACGATGCAGCCGGAAGCACGATGGTGTTCGGGCAAACGAGTCTGCCAGGGCTTATTGTAACGGCCCCTCCCCCGCCCCAACCGGGCGCCACGCCGCAACCACCGATCACGCAAACGGCACCGACCGCGCCCGCCAAGCCCAAGGCCGCGGCAAAACCGGCTGCTAACACCGGCGCGCAAACCGCAGCGGCGGCGGGCCCGGGGCGTGGTTCGGGACAGTCGATCCTGGTCCTCGTCAACGACGAGCCGATCACGGCTCTCGACGTGGAGGGCCGGAGCAGGCTGAACGCGCTCGGCGCCGACATCGGCTCGAAGGCGCAAGCCAACATGCAGGCACTGGTCAAGTCTGAGACCACGCAGAACCGCTTTCGGGAATTGGTTCAGGAAATCGTCAAGGAAAACCAGGCGACCAAGACCAAAGAGCAGATCATGGCTATCATCGAACAGCGCAAGACGCAGTTTGCGCTCAGTCTGCAAAAGCAGGCTTTGGACAGTGCACGCGCCAGCGTTCTGCCCGGCATGAAGAAGGGTGCGCTCGACGAACTGATCGAGGAGCGGCTTAAGCTCCAGGAAGCCAAGCGTCTCAACGTCACGATCGAGGAGTCGCAGATCGATGGCGTGATCAAGTCCATGGCCGAGCGCAACAAGATGACGCCGGCGCAGTTTGCTGCCCACCTGCAGACCGTTGGCGCCGATATCAACGCAATGAAGGCACGCTACCGCGCGACGCTGTCTTGGAACGACGTGGTGCGCCGGCGCTTCGCCAGTCAAGTCAACGTCAGCAATCGTGAGATCGAAAAATTCGCCTCCACCACAAGCGGTGGCGAGGACGACGTCGAACTCCAGTTGCAACGCATCGTTCTCCCAGTGCCTGGCAAGCTCGATCAGCGGGTGATGGCCCAGCGCTTCCAAGAGGCCGATCGGTTGCGCCAAACCTTCGGCGGTTGCAAGACTGCCGCTGCCGCCGCCGCCAAGATCAACGCACGCTTCGAAGATCTCGGCGCCCGTAAGCCTTCGTCGATCTCTGAGCCGACGCGGAGCATGCTGCTGAATGCGCGGGACGGCGAAATGGTACCTCCCAGCATGGCCGACGGTGGTGTCGAGTTGTATGCCGTATGCGGTCGCAAGGTCGTCAAGGCCGACGAGAAGCGCCGCAGCGAGGTTGCCGCCGACCTGCAGCAGAAGGAATTCGAGATACTGGCCAAGCGGCACCTGCGCGATCTGCGCCAGGACGCTCAGATCGAATACCGGTAAGTTATGGGCACCGGCCCTGTGCCGTCATTGGCGATCGCGCCTTCTGACTTGGCCCCGCTGGCCCTGACAATGGGGGACCCGGCCGGCATTGGGTTGGAGATCACTCTGATCGCTTGGTTGCGTCGCACCGAACATAAATTGAAGCCGTTCGTGTTGTTTGGGGATGCAGAAGCCGTCGCCCAGCGCGCGCGACAGATCGGCATCGACGTGCCGGTGCGGACGATCGGTCGAATCGCCGAAACAACCTCTGTATTCGATCAGGCGTTGCCGGTAATTGCCGTACCGCTGGCTACACCCGCAGTAGCCGGGCGGCCAGAGTCTGCGAATGCGCGAGCGGTGATCGCTTCGATCGAACAGGCAACCGCCGCGACCGCCCGCCGCAGTGCATCGGCGTTGGTAACCAATCCGATTGCAAAGAACGTTCTTTACGGCGCCGGTTTCCGTCATCCGGGTCACACCGAGTTCCTGGCCGCTCTAGCGACCAGACACAACCCAGGACACACGTATACCCCTGTGATGATGCTCAGCAGTGCCGAGCTGCGCGTCGTGCCGCTGACGGTGCACGTGCCCGTCGCCGTTGTGCCTGGCCTGATTACCCAAACCCTCATCATCGATACGGTTCGTATCACGCACGAAAGCCTGCTGCGTGACTTTGCCGTGACGCAACCGCGGATCGCGATCACCGGCCTCAATCCCCACGCGGGAGAAGCCGGAAGTATCGGCCATGAGGACGAGACCGTGATCCTCCCAGCCATTGAGCTGCTTAAGGGTCAGGGTTTCACGGTCAGCGGCCCGCATCCGGCGGACACGTTGTTCCACGCGGCCGCTCGCCAAGGCTATGACGCAGTCATCGCGATGTACCACGATCAGGCTCTGATCCCGATCAAGACTCTGGCGTTCGATCGTGGCATCAATGTCACGCTAGGGCTGCCGTTCGTGCGCACCTCGCCCGATCACGGAACGGCTTTTGATATCGCAGGACGCGGCGTCGCGCGCGCGACAAGCCTGATCGAAGCCATAAAGCTCGCCGCTGAACTCAGCCATCGCCGAGCGGCAGCTCGGCCCGCAGAATGACCGGCGGCGAAGCTGGCCCAGCGCCGGATGGGCTCCCGCGCTTGTCCGACGTGCTCCGAGCGGCCGGTTTGATACCAAAAAAAAGCCTGGGCCAGAACTTCATACTCGACCTCAATCTGACGCGGCGTATAGTGCGGGAGGCTGCGCCCCTGGCCGGCCGAACCATCATCGAAATCGGTCCCGGCCCCGGCGGTTTGACACGTGCGTTACTGATGGAAGGTGCGGGTCGTGTCATCGCCATCGAGCGCGATGACAGGTGCCTTGAGCCGCTTGGGGCCATCTCGGATCGCTACCCCGGCCGGTTGATCATACATGCGGCCGATGCGCTCGACACCGACTACAATCAACTGCTTTTGGACAGCGCCGGCAAAGCTGCGATCGTCGCCAACCTGCCCTATGGTGTCGCGACCAAGCTCTTGATCGGATGGCTGCTGACCGAACCTTGGCCGCCCTGGTTCGACCTGATGGTGCTGATGTTCCAGCGCGAGGTCGCCCAGCGCATCACCGCTGAGCCCGGGTCAAAGGCTTATGGGCGGCTCGCCGTAATCTCGCAATGGCGATGCGAGGCCAGCATTGCACTGACACTGCCGCCCGAGGCCTTTACGCCGTCGCCCAAGGTTGCATCCGCCGTGGTCACGTTTCGGCCACGCGCCGTGCTGGACCCTGTCTGCTCAGCGAAAACGCTTGGCCGCGTGACGGCGGCCGCGTTCGGCCAGCGCCGCAAAATGCTGCGCCAAAGCCTGAAGCAGATTACGCCGGTTCCCGAATTGCTGCTGCGGGAAGTGGATCTTGATCCGGAAATGCGTGGTGAGCGGGTCACCGTGCAGCAGTTCGCCCGGTTGGCTGTCGTGCTCGATCGCCTGCAATCGCGTTGCTCTTGAGGCGACGACAATTTATGCCGACGCCGATATAACGGCCGCAAGTCTGGATTCTCTACCTTTTGCCTCCCGCCTCATGAGTTGCCGATGACCAAACGAACCGAAACCATTCTCACGCCCGAGCTCATCGCGAGCCACGGCTTCAAGGGCGACGAGTACGAGCGTTTGCTCAGAATTCTTGGGCGGGCTCCCAGCATGACCGAACTCGGCATCTTCTCGGTGATGTGGAGCGAGCACTGCTCCTACAAATCGTCGCGCTTCTGGTTGAAGACGCTGCCCACAACAGGCCGATGCGTGATCCAAGGGCCGGGCGAGAACGCCGGCGTGATCGACATCGGCGACGGCGATGCCGTCGTTTTCAAGATGGAGAGCCACAATCACCCGTCCTACATCGAGCCTTATCAGGGTGCCGCAACCGGTGTAGGCGGTATCATGCGCGACGTGTTTACGATGGGCGCACGTCCCGTAGCCAACCTGAACGCACTTAGGTTCGGCGCACCCGATCACCCGAGGACACGACATTTGGTCGCGGGAGTAGTCGCCGGTATCGGCCACTACGGCAACGCCACGGGTGTGCCGACGGTTGGCGGCGAGACCAACTTCGACAAAGCTTACAACAACAACATCCTTGTCAACGCCATGTGCGTCGGCTTGGCGAAGACCAACAAAATTTTCTACTCGGCGGCTAAGGGCATCGGGCTGCCGGTCGTTTACGTCGGCTCGAAAACCGGGCGCGACGGCATCCACGGCGCCACCATGGCGTCGACGGAGTTTGACGAGAAGTCGGCCGAAAAACGCCCAACCGTGCAGGTTGGCGATCCGTTCACCGAAAAGCTGCTAATCGAAGCGTGCCTAGAGTTGATGGAACGGGATGTGATCATCGCGATCCAGGACATGGGCGCCGCGGGGCTCACGTCATCGACGTCCGAGATGGCGGACAAGGGCGGCGTCGGCATCGATCTCGATCTCGATTGCGTGCCGCAGCGCGAACCCGGCATGACGGCCTACGAGATGATGCTGTCGGAAAGCCAGGAGCGCATGTTGATGATCCTGAAGCCGGGCTCGGAGCCGCAGGCGGAAGCGATCTTCATCAAATGGGGGCTCGACTTTGCCGTAATCGGACAGACGACCGGTACGGGGCGCATGATCGTCCGCCACAAAGGCAACATCGAAGCCGATTTACCGGTCGACAAGCTGGCGAACTCAGCCCCGCTTTATCAACGCCCGTGGGTACCGACACCGACGCCAGCGCGCATTCTGCCGGAATGGGTGCCGGCGCCCAATTCGGTTCTCGGCGCGCTGAAAACGATGATGGGTTCGGCCCAACTCGCCTCCCGCCGCTGGATCTGGGAACAATACGATTCGATGGTGCGCGGCGACACCCTGCAGCGACCCGGCGGCGATGCTGCTGTTGTACGCGTTCACGGCACGAACAAGGGCATCGCCATGACCTGCGATGTGACGCCGCGCTATGTGCTTGCCGACCCCGTGACGGGCACAAAACAGGCTGTGGCCGAGAGCTGGCGCAACCTGATCAGCGTCGGTGCTGATCCGCTCGCCATTACCGACAATATGAACTTCGCCAACCCCGAGCGTCCCGAGATCATGGGCCAGTTCGTCGGTTCCGTGCAGGGCATGGGCGAGGCCTGTCGGGCGCTCGACTATCCGGTGGTCTCTGGCAATGTGTCGCTTTACAACGAGACCAATGGCGTCGGCATCCCGCCGACCCCCGCGATCGGCGGTGTTGGGCTCATCCCCGACGTGTCGAAGACCGCCTCGATCGCCTTGAAGGCCGTCGGTGACCTGCTCCTCGTGATCGGCGCCGAGCACGGCCACCTCGGGCAATCGCTATATCAGCTCATCATTACGGAAAAGACCGAAGGCGCACCACCACCAGTCGATCTCGACGACGAGATCAAGGCCGGCAATCTGGT
This sequence comes from Hyphomicrobiaceae bacterium, assembly GCA_041745515.1. Lineage (GTDB taxonomy): Bacteria > Pseudomonadota > Alphaproteobacteria > Rhizobiales > Hyphomicrobiaceae > JAKFWF01. The sequence goes on from JBGTIU010000162.1 coordinate 20,919, forward strand.
GCGCGCGCTGATCCGCGAGAGCAAAGTGTCCGCGGTGCACGACTGCAGCGACGGCGGACTGCTGGTGGCGGTCGCCGAAATGGCTCTGGGCGGCAGCATCGGGGTCGAACTGTTTCCTTACGAGGGCAAATTGCCGGTGCATGCCGCCTGGTTCGGCGAGGACCAGGGTCGCTACGTGCTGTCTGCTGCACCCGGCATGGCCGAGCAGATTGCCGAGCGTGCGCGTCTGCTGGGACTGCCAGCGCGCATCATAGGCCGGTGCGGCGGTGACGCTTTAACGCTGAAGGGTGAAGCGCCCCTAAAGCTCGACGGTCTCAGGCGGTCGCACGAGGATTGGCTGCCGGGGCTGATGGCCTAAATGCAAGCATTACCGGCTGGCTCTGATCCTGATTACTTCAGTCCGCTCTGAACACCCGCTCGCGTCGCTCGTGCCGTTCCTGCGCTTCGACGCTGAGCGTTGCTATGGGACGCGCCTCCAGGCGACGCAATCCGATTGGCTCGCCGGTCTCCTCGCAGTAGCCGTAGGAGCCGTCCTCGATGCGGGCGATGGCTGCATCGATTTTGGCGACAAGCTTGCGCTGACGATCCCGGGCACGCAGTTCCAGCGCCCGATCCGCCTCCGACGTCGCCCGATCGGCAATATCGGCAAACTGCGACGTCTCCTCGTTCAGCCCCTGCACCGTTTCGCGGGTCTGACGAATGATATCTTCTTTCCAGGCAACCAGCTTGCGTCGGAAGTAGATCTTGTGCCGCTCGTTCATGAACGGCTCTTTTTCGGACGGCCGGTAGTCGTCCGAAACAATAATCGCGAAGGCGGCCGCCGGTACTTTTTTGGCCTTCGGCCCACCCTTGGATGAGCCGTTAGCGGCAGGCTTGCGATCTTTAGTTACCATGGTCGGCCTCAAGAGGCTTCGTCGGCACCGAACGTCGTATACGCTTCATGGCACCTTGTTACGCGCACTCTTTAAGTGATTGATTTTGCCAGTCAAGACATTACCGCGCACTGTCGTGCAACAGCGTTGACGAGCACGTTACCGGGTCGTCGGCGCCACTTTTTTGCCGCCATCTCGGACCGCAAAACCGGTCAATTGCAGATGCATTCCCCGAAACGAACACATTCGGGCCGGGTGACGACATATCGTCGTACCAGCTTGATGACCCGCGCATTTCGCCGCTAACGTGCCGCCAAGTTGAGCAGCGGGTCCAAGATCAAGGTAACAATGAAGTTCAAAGGTACCGAAGCTTACGTCGCGACGGATGATTTGACGGTCGCAGTCAATGCCGCTGTCACGCTCCAACGGCCGTTGCTCGTCAAAGGCGAACCTGGCACCGGTAAGACCGTGCTCGCGCAAGAGGTCGCTCGCGCGCTCGGTTGCCCGCTGATTGAATGGCACATCAAGTCGACCACCAAGGCCAGCCAGGGCCTCTACGAATATGACGCGGTATCGCGATTGCGCGACAGTCAACTCGGCGATGCTCGCGTTGGCGACATCCGCAATTACATCAAGCGCGGCAAGCTGTGGGATGCATTCGATGCACCGGTCAGGCCCGTGCTGCTGATCGACGAGATTGACAAGGCCGATATCGAGTTCCCCAACGATCTTTTGCAGGAACTCGATCGCATGGAGTTCTACGTCTACGAGACCGGAGAAACCATCAAAGCTCGCGTGCGTCCGGTGGTGCTGATCACATCGAACAATGAGAAAGAGCTGCCCGATGCTTTCCTGCGGCGCTGTTTCTTTCATTACATCAAGTTCCCGGACGAAGCGACGATGCGATCAATCGTCGAGGTCCACTTCCCCGGTCTGAAGGAGCGCTTGGTCAAGGAAGCGTTGACCGTGTTCTACGCGCTGCGCGACGTTCCGGGCCTGAAGAAGAAACCCTCGACCTCGGAGCTGATCGATTGGATCCGGCTGCTGCTCAACGAGGACGTGTCACCCGAAACCCTGCGCGAAACGGATCAGCGCAAGGTCATCCCGCCGCTGCATGGTGCGCTGCTGAAGAACGAGCAGGATGTGCATCTGTTTGAACGCTTGGCCTTTCTGACCCGGCGTAAGGACGGCTAGCTAATCTACGAACTCGACGCGATCGGATTGCATCAGCGCCGTGATGCTTTCGAGTTGCGTCAAGCCGGTGGCGATCTTGGCCTGCACGTCGGATTCGGCAGCGCGGATCGCCTCCAGCCGGGCCAGAACCACATCGAGTTCATCCAGCGGAATAACCACGACGCCGTCGCGATCTCCGACGATGACATCGCCGGGCGATACCGCGACACCGCCTGCAACTACGGGGAAGCCGACGCGGCCCGGCCCCGAACGCACGCAGGAGTTCGGCGTGATGCCGCGCGAGAACGCCGGTAACCCGATGCTGACGATGCCGTCGGCATCGCGCGCCATGCCGTCGATCACGATCGCGGCCAACCCGCCATTTCGCGCCAGCCAGCAGACATTGTCGCCGACGACAGCCGATCCAGGGAAAGCGTCGCTCGCAGCCACGATGCAGTCGCCGGGCTTCGACATCGACAACGCCGCCAGGATCGCCAGGTTGTCGTTTGGCCCGGTCTCGGCGGTGACCGCCGGTCCGGCAAACTGGGCGCGGGCCGGGTCGACGGGCTTGATGGCCGCGTGCATCGCGCCGCGGCCGTTCATGGCATCAACGAGATGACCGGTTTGCGCGCCAGCCAGCCGCTTCAGCTTCTCGGGTGCAGGCCGCACCCAGCTTTTCTTGACCACGAGCAGCGGCGGATCCTCGAGCATGATGCGTAACCTCAGAGTGCGCGGAAAGAATGAGACGAACTTCGCGATCGGGACACTAGGCCGCTTTGCCGAAACTCAACTTCAAGTCATGCAGATCCGCCAGTTGTTGGATCGCCTGCTTCGCTTCGGCGGACTTGAGCGGGGTGAACGGTGCGCGAACCTCGGTCCATCCGGCGTCGTCGCGATAGTGCGCGATGATGGCTTTCAGCAACGGCACAACAGGGAATTTTTGAACCGTGAGGCGCATCGCGGAAATATCCGCCTGCATGCGATCGGCATCGGGAGCCTGCCAGTTGTCGAACAGCTTGCGCATGGCGGCGGCGCCGACGTTGGCCGTCGCCGAGATCGTGCCGGCCGCACCGGCGCGCAAACCGTCGAGCAGGTAGAGTTCGGCGCCTGGGAATAACTCGAAGCCTGGGTTCTGTTCCAGGATCGCTTTCATGTTGTTCCAGTCGCCCGACGAATCCTTCAAACCCACCACGACGTTGGGGAATTCTTGGCGCAAACGCGACACGAGGGACAGGGAGAACCCGACCTGGGCAACCGGCGGGATGTGGTAGAGGTAAACCTTCAAGCGGTCGTCTCCGACTTCGTCGATGACATCGGCAAAGTAGCGAAACAGACCCTCCTCGCTGGGGTTCTTGTAGTAGAACGGCGGCAGCATCAGAACGCCGCCACAGCCGACATCGACGGCATGCTGCGTCAGGATCGCGGTGTCGGTGATGGAGCAGGTACCGGTGCCAGGCATCAGCTTCACGGGGTCGATGCCGGCATCAATCAGATCCTCGAGCAACTCCATGCGCTCGTCGAGACCGAGCGAGTTGGCTTCGCTCGTCGTTCCGAACGGGGCGAGCGCCGTGCAGCCGTCTTGCAGCAGCCATTCTGCGTGGTCGACGAAACGGTCGGGATCAGGCGCGCCGTCCTCGCCGAAGGGCGTCAAGACGGGCGCGATGATCCCTGAGAAATTCGGTTTGCCGGTCATCGGATCGGTCTCCTCGACAGTGCCTATTCGTGAGTGCCGCGCCGCGGCGGCTTCAGGCGTTTTATTGCCCTGCCTAGCACGGCTGGCACTACGATGGTTTGCAGATTTTTTCCATCGAGTTATCGTGCATGGATCGATCGAGGGACGAACAGGGATGATCCGGCAGTTTCAAGGGGCGCTCGTCGCGGCAACGTTCCTGGCGACTGTCCCAGCGCACGCCACGAATTCCAGCTTGGTTTCCATCGAGACGCCAAGAGGCGCCAAGCAGGCATTCATTCTGATGAAGCCCGACAATCCGGTGGCATCGGTGGTGCTGTTCGCCGGCGGTCATGGCGCGCTGGGCCTCAAGACCGCCTCGTCGATGACATGGGGAGCCGGCAACTTTCTGGTACGCACCCGCGCGATGTTCGCCGCTCACGGTTTCATGGTGGCGGTCGTCGACAGCCCCTCCGATCGCCAACAGCGCATGAACGCGATCTTCCGAATGAGCCGCGCGCACGCAACCGACATCGGCGCGGTTGCGGCCTATCTCAAGCAACAAGCTGATGCTCCGGTCTGGCTGGTCGGGACCAGCATGGGCACTTTTTCAGCCGCGGGCGGCGCTATCGCCGCCAAAAATGTCGACGGCATGGTGTTGTCATCGACGATCACGCGCGCCAAACCCCACTGGAAGATCGCAGATAGCCATCGTGACGGCGTCGCCAGCATGGCCTTGGGCCAGATCACCGTTCCGGCGTTGATCGTCTCTCACCGCAAGGACGGGTGTAATATTACACCGGCAGCCGATGCGCCGAAGCTGAGCGGGCGCCTGAAGAAGGCTCGCAGGGTGGAGACTGTACTCATCGACGGCGGCGATCCGCCGATTTCAGAACCCTGCCAGGCAAAGTCACAACACGGATTTCTTGGCGTCGAGTCGAAGGCCGTCGACGCGATCGCCCAGTTCATCAAGGCGAACGGCAAGTAAAAAAAGACGCGGTCACGTATCACTCCTTCGATAAGGCTTCTGGCGGCGCTTGAACGCAGCAAGGCTGGCGAGCCGCTCGTCTCGCCAGGTTGTCTTGGCGGCAAGATCAGACCCAGGGGCGGCGCCTTCGCGCCAGCCGTCGACAATCTTGCCCGTGTTGGCTTTCTCGTACACGGATGGCTTTGCCGGATCGTCCGCCAGACGCTTGTAGAACCCTGTATAGCGCTCGCAGTAGTCGGCGATCCCGCCCGGCGCGTTGAGGTCGATGGTCTCGAACGGCCCCATGAACGACCAGCGCAGCCCGAGCCCATCTCTGATCGTCTTGTCGAGGTCCTCGGCGCTGACGTAGCCCTCCTGCACCAGCCGAAACGCTTCGGCGAGCAACGCGCCTTGCAGCCGATTGAGGATGAAGCCCTCCACCTCCTTATTGACCGTGATCGGCACCTGCCCGATCTGCTCGTAGATGCGATGCGCTGCGGCCATAGTCTCAGCCGACGTCCAAGGTGCCGGGCAGAGTTCTACGATTGGAACCAGGTGCGGTGGGTTGACCGGATGGGCAACCAGACAGCGGGCGCGTCCGGTGAGCCGCTCCGTGTAGCGCGAAGCCACGATTGCCGACGATGAGGACGCTAGGATCGCGGTAGGGCGCGCGGCGGCATCGAGCGCCTCGAACAGCGCGATTTTAGCCTCTATTGTCTCGGGTCCGCATTCCTGCACCAAGTCGGCGTGCGCCGCTGCAATCTGCAAAGTCGGCTGGACTTTGATGCGCTGCAAGGTAGCTGCGGGGTCGGTCACCAGACCATGGCGAGCCTGATCGGCAAGCGCCGCTTCTAGTAGTGGAGGCGCCGCATTTCTCGCCGCATCGCTCGTGTCCGTGATCATCACGTCCCATCCGGCGCGCGCGAACACCATGGCCCAGGCGCGCCCGATCAAGCCTGCGCCGATTACTGCACACTGGGGCATCGGGTATCGTCCTCGCTTTGCGTCGGCTCTGGCAACTTCCACCAACGGGCGTTACTGTTAGCGCACGCTTTCAGCGAAAGTCGAATCTCGATCAAGGGAGTATGGAAAATGCGCAAAATTGTGTTGACCGCGGCTGCGGCAGCAGTGGCAGGGCTGGCAGGCGTCGCGAGTGCGGCCGACGTTCGCATGATGACGGGCCCGCAGGCCGGCGTCTGGGTGCCGCTGGGCGGCCAGTTCAAGGACATCTGGGAAAAAGCGGTGCCCGACCTCAAGGTACAATCGCTGCCCGGCGCCGGCATCGCCAACGTGCGCGGCATCGAGGAGGGCAAAGCCGAGATCGGCCTCGCCAACACTATCACCACGGCGGATGCTGTAGCCGGCACGGGCGAGGCGCCCCTCGACAAGAAGCACGGCAAGGTCTGCAACGTTGCAACCCTTTACCCGCAATACTTCCAGGTGGTGGTGAACGCGGACAGCGGCATCAACACGCTGAAGGACGTGAAGGGAAAAGGGTTTGCCACACAGGTGAAAGGCAACACTGGCGAACTCATCGCACGGCACGTGCTGCGGGTCTCCGGCATGACTTACAACGACGTCAAAGCCGGCTTCACCAACAGCTACACCGACAGTGTTGAGCAGATGAAAGACAACCGGATGCACATGTTCACGCTCGGCACCGGTATTCCCGCCAGCTCGATCATGGACCTGGCATCGGCGCGCGAAATCAGGCTGCTCGACTTGTCCGGCATCTACGAGGACATGAAGAAGATCAATCCGGCCTACAAGCTCGTGACGATCCCCAAGGGCACCTATCCAAAGCAGGACAAGGACGTGCAGGTGATCGGCTACTACACCCATGTCATCGCCGCATGCTCGTTGCCGGAGGACACGGTGTACAAGATGGCGGCGTCTTTCATGCCCAACAAGGACTCGATGGCAGCCGTTTACAAAGAGCTGTCGAAGCTCACGCCGCAGATCATGGCGCAGGACATCGGCGTACCGTTCCACCCCGGCGCCGCCAAGTGGTACAAGGAACAGGGCATCACTGTGAAATAGCTTTGAATACGAGGGGCTGCGGTCGACGAGGCGATTCAATTCTCGACTCCCACGTTCCGCCTCCCCGGAATTTGACGCGCCTCTTCGCGGCAAATGTCCGGGGTCTTTACCTGTTGTGATGTGGCATGATCTTGTCCCACCGCTGCAGGTAAAGATCCCGGACAACCGAGCCTCTCTGCGGTCGGCACGGTTTCCGGGAACGCGTGGGTTGGGTTGGTTGACAAACCAAGAACTGAAACGCCCTGGGCGGTCGGGCCGCCCCAAACTTTGTCGGCAGGAAGCCCAGCAATGAGTTTCACGGTGGTACGGCGGGATCTATCGCGCAACATTGCTGCCGCCGTCGCCTTGGCGATGGCGCTCTACCACATCTACGTCATCATCCCGCCCATGGATTTCATCTCGCCGTCACTGCGCGAGGTTTTTCGCGGCCCCCCGACAGACTACATCTTCCGCGCCATCCATCTCCTGTTCGCGCTAGTTCTCACCTTCCTGTGGTTCCGTTTGAAGTCGCCGACCGACGACGAGTTGGCCTTGCTGCTGCCGGAGGCGCGGGCCGAACACGAGCGCAAATCTCGGTCGGCCTCCCTGCTCGACTGGGCGCTGGTGGGCCTGAGCGTCGTCTCCGTCGGCTACATCTTCGTCTACTACGACTACATCATCGACCGCATCATCTACGTCGATGACATGGCGTGGTCGGATAAGATCCTCAGTGTCACGCTGATCCTGCTGGTGCTCGAGGGGACGCGGCGCGTACTGGGCCCGGCGCTGCCCCTGACCGCCATCGCTTTTATGCTCTATGCGTACTTCTTCACCAGGATCGAGCCGATCCGTTTCATCGATCAGCTCTACCTGTCGACCGAAGGCATCTTTGGCCAGCCGTTGGCCGTGTCCGCCTCCTACGTGATGATCTTCGTGCTGTTCGGCGCATTCATGGAGCGCACCGGCACCGGCCAGTTGTTCATGGATTTCGCCATGGGCATCACCGGTCACACGGCGGGCGGACCCGGCAAGGTCGCGGTCGTGTCGTCATCGTTGTTTGGTACTATTTCCGGCTCGGCGGTCGCTAACGTGATGGTCGACGGACCGATCTCGATCCCGCTGATGAAGCGGACCGGGTTCAAGCCGCATTTCGCGGCAGCCGTGGAGGCGGTTGCTTCCACTGGTGGCCAGATCATGCCCCCGATCATGGGCGCAGCGGCCTTCGTCATGGCTGAATTCCAAGGTGTCAGCTACGCGCAAGTGGTGATCTGGGCGGCGATCCCGGCGATCCTGTATTACGTTGCCTGCTTCGCGTCCGTGCACTTCGAGGCCAAGCGCCAAGGGCTGCTGGGTGTGCCGCGTTCCGAATTGCCAGTCCTGGGCAAGACGCTGGGTGCGCGCGGGCATCTGTTCATTCCGGTGTTGTCGATCCTGTTCGTCATGTATTCCGGCTACAGCGCGCCGCTGGCAGCGCTGACCGGCACGCTGCTATGCTTTCCCGTGGCGTGGTTCGGGCCTGTTGTCCTGTTCGTGCTCCCGGCGCTGATGGTGCTGCCCCATGCGGTGCCGTCGATCCCGCCGATCATTCCTTCTGTCGTTGGCCTGCATCCCCTGATCGAAGCGGGGCTGTTTGCGACCCTGATCACGTTGTGGCTGTGGGGCGTCCGCAACAGGATCATCCTGCTGAAGATCGAGCCGCGCCCGTTCATTGACGCCCTGATTGACGGCGCGCGCAACACGCTGCCGGTAGCGCTCGCCTGCGCCTGCGCCGGTATCATCATCGGCATCGTCATTCTGACGGGACTCGGGATCACCTTCACGCAATGGGTGGTGGGGCTGTCGCAGAACACGCTGCTGCTGGCGCTGATCCTGACCATGGCCGCCGGGATCACTTTGGGCATGGGCATGCCGACGACGCCGGCCTACATCATCATGGTGTCACTGCTTGTGCCCGCCCTGGTGAAGTTGGGCGTCATCAAGCCGGCCGCGCACATGTTCGCATTCTACTTCGCGATCCTCTCCGCCATCACGCCGCCCGTCGCGCTCGCCGTCTACGCCGCATCGGGCCTGGCAAGATCCAATCTGTGGAAGACCGGCTGGGCCGCGGTGAAGATCGGCTCCGCTGGCTTCATCGTGCCTTTCATGTTCGTCTATGAGCCGGCGCTGTTGATGATCGGCGACTGGCCGACCATCGTCTGGCGCTTCGTCGTCTCGTGCATCGGGATCGCGACGCTGGCCGCCGGGCTGCACGGCTACCTGCTGAAACCGATGCCGTACTGGCAACGGGCAATCGCGATCGCGGCGGCGCTGCTGCTGGTCACCCCGCAGCTGACAACCGACATCATCGGCTTCGCGCTGATGATCCTGCTGATCGCGGTCCAGCACTTTGGCCAAGGTGCCGTTAAGTTGGCCTCGGTCGCAGCCGCAGCGAAAGATGGCGCCCAAGGGCCACGTTCGAGTTGAGAGTGAGCACTCGAGATTAATGATCGTGACCAGCCTCGCACCGACGACCGTCCATGAAACCTTTGCCAGAACGGCGGCAAAGGTGCCCGGTGCGCCGTTCCTGATCGTGCCGGCGCGGGCTGGCCGCGATTGGCTGCCCGAGGGCGCGACGCTGAGCTATGGACGGGTCGCACGACGGATTGCCGATCTGCGGACGCTCTATCAACGCGGCGGCTATGGCGTGGGCAACCGCGTGGCCCTGTTGTTGGAAAACCGGCCGGCGTTCTTCGAGCACTACCTTGCCCTCAACGCACTCGGCGTCAGCATCGTCCCCATCAATCCGGATTACCGCGACGATGAACTCGCCTACCAGATGAGCCACAGCCGCTCGGACCTGGTGGTGGTGATCCGACAGCGGGTCGCAGATCTAGAAAGAGTTGCAAAGACACTTGCACGACCGCTGCCTGTGGTCGACGCGGACGACTTGCCCGTCACGCTGCCGGCGCCAGCCGGACGGCCCGGCGACGGGCCGCCAGGTCTCGCCGCCGAATGCAGCCTCCTCTACACCTCCGGAACGACCGGTCGACCAAAAGCCTGCGTGCTCACCAACCAGTATTATCTGGAAGCCGGCTGCTGGTATCGCGATCTGGGCGGGCTGTGCGCCATCGCCGAGGGCTCCGATCGGGTCTACAATCCGCTGCCACTCTATCACATGAATGCGCAGGCGGTGACTGCCACCATGGTGATGCTGACCGGCAATGCCATGATACTGACTGAGCGGTTCAGCCCATCGCGCTGGTGGGGCGAGATCATCGAAACTGGTGCGACGATCATCCACTATCTGGGCGTGGTGCCACCATTGCTGCTGGGGCAGCCGGAGTCCGCCATGGACCGCGCTCACAAGGTCCGCTTCGGCATCGGCGCAGGCGTCGAGCCGCAACTGCACGCGGCGTTCGAGGACCGGTTCGGCTTTCCACTTGTCGAGGTCTGGGGCATGACGGAGACCGGTCGCATTCTCGCCGTCAAGGACGCCCCCCGCATGATCGATACCCGCGCATTCGGACGACCCGTCGTCGGACAACTCGAAGCGAAAATCGTCGATGAAAATGGAAACGAGAACGCGCGAGGCGTCGAAGGCGAACTGGTGGTGCGCTGGGGCGGGCCGGAAGGGCCCCGCCACGGGTTCTTCGCGGGTTATCTTGGAAACGATGCGGCAACACGGCAGGCGTGGCGGTCGGGCTGGTTCCACACCGGCGACACCGTGCGTCAGGATGCGGGCGGCATGCTGTACTTTGTCGACCGGGCACGCAACATCATCCGCCGCTCCGGCGAGAACATCGCAGCCGCCGAAGTCGAGGCCGTGCTGCAGGCCACACCC
>JBGTIU010000163.1:0-4550 GCA_041745515.1 Hyphomicrobiaceae bacterium
TCCGGGTTCCACGGAGCTGGTGTGGCGAGCCTCGGGAGACACACGATGCGTTTCGCCCGTGACCCCGACCTGTAACCGTTGCGCCACCAACGCAAGGTCGCCACCGGTTGGCGTCCCCTCGTGCGCAATGATCACGGGAGAATATGCGGCAGGTTTCGGGAGCGGGGATAAGTTTTCTGGTGGCGGAGGTGGAGAGCGGAACGCGTAGGTTGGGTCAAGCCCCCTTGCGCGACCCAACGTCCACGGGCGGTGCCAGCCCTGTTGGGTCGCGCTTCGCTTGACCAAACCTACGCCGCTGGACTAAGCCGCAGCAGCCGCGTCCGTCAGCACGCCGCCTGCGGCAACAAGGCCTGAGCAAATGTCTGCCCCTCACCGGCGACCGGCCCTGGCGGGCTGGTCTCTTCCTCTCCCCGCAAGTAGGCGGGGAGAGGGGAAAAGCGGTCGCGCCTGAGAATGCTAGTCCTGCTTGCCGAGATACTTTTCCAGCCAATGAATATCGTACATGCCGTTGGCGATATCGGGGTGGCGGACCAGCTCGACAAACAGCGGGATCGTGGTTTCGATGCCGTCGATGACGAATTCCGAAAGGCACCGCTTCAGCCGCATCAGGCACTCGTTGCGGTTCTTGCCGTGCACGATCAACTTGCCGATCAAGCTGTCGTAGTTCGGCGGGATGCGATAGCCCTGATAGGCGCCGCTGTCGACGCGCACGCCCAGTCCGCCCGGTGGATGCCAGTAAGTGATGCGGCCCGGTGAGGGGCGGAAATTCTTTGGGTTCTCGGCATTGATGCGGCACTCGATGGCATGCCCCGACAGCACCAGGTCCTCTTGTCTGAGGCTCAACGGTGCGCCAGAAGCGATGCGAATCTGCTCGATCACCAGATCCATGCCGGTAATGGCCTCGGTGACGGGATGCTCGACCTGCAGTCGCGTGTTCATCTCGATGAAGAAAAACTCGCCGTCCTCGTACAGGAACTCGACTGTGCCCGCGCCGCGGTACTTCAGTTTTTGCATGGCTTTGGCGCAGGTTTCGCCGATCCTCCTGCGCTGGGCGGTGTTCAGTGCGGGCGAGGGGGCTTCTTCGAGAATTTTCTGGTGGCGGCGCTGCAGCGAGCAGTCGCGCTCCCCCAAATGGAGCGCATTGCCGCGGCCGTCGCCGAAGACCTGCACCTCGATATGGCGCGGCTTCGACAGGTATTTCTCGATGTAGACGCTGTCATCGCCGAACGCTGCTTTGGCCTCGGCGCGAGCTGTCGAGAACGCCATGCCGATATCCTCGGCGCTGCGCGCGTCCTTCATGCCGCGCCCGCCGCCGCCGGCCGCCGCCTTGATCAGTACCGGGAACCCCAAGCGCTTGGCGACGTCGATGGCCTGGCCTTCGGTCGTCACCGCGCCGTCGGAGCCAGGGACCACCGGAATGCCTAGCCGCTTCGCTGTCTCCTTGGCCTCGATCTTGTCGCCCATGATCCGGATGTGCTCGGAGGTTGGGCCGATGAACGTAATGTTGTGCTCTTCGAGAATTTCCGCAAAGCGTGCGTTCTCGGACAAAAAGCCGTAACCCGGATGGATCGCGTCGGCGCCTGTGATTTCGCAAGCGGCAAGTAGACGGGGAATGTTCAGGTAGCTCTCGGACGCCTGCGGTGGCCCGATACAGACGCTTTCGTCGGCCAGTCGAACGTGCATGGCGTCGGCATCCGCCGTTGAATGAACAGCGACAGTCGCGATGCCGAGCTCCTTGCAGGCGCGCTGGATGCGCAGTGCAATCTCACCCCGGTTGGCTATCAGAACCTTGTCGAACATTGGTTTCTCAATCAGCGGGCAACAGGCAACAGCAACGAATGGGGGCAACCAGCACGGGAAACTTTTGCGGGGCGTAGGCTCGGAGCATTCCCCACGCTTGCTGCCCGCTGCCCGCCCAGCTGCCTGCTTCTGGCGCCTGCTGCCGCTTCGGCTGTCCAACGATCATTCGATGATCAACATCGGCTCGCCGAATTCCACCGGCTGGCCGCTCTCGATCAGGATCTGTGACACCGTTCCGGCTTTCGGCGCGGGGATATGGTTCATAGTTTTCATCGCCTCGATGATCATCATCGTCTGGCCCTGGCTGACACGTGCGCCAATCTCGATGAAGTTCGGGGCGCCCGGCTCCGGCGCGCGATAGACAGTGCCCACCATGGGCGATTTGACACAGCCCGGATGCTGCGCCGGGTCGAGCGCGGCCGGTAATGCCAACGAAGCAGCCGCGGTCGCGCCCATCGAAGCGATCGCAGCGGGCGCGGATGCCACGGTCACCGCCAGTTGGCGGGCGACGCGGATCTTCAGCCCAGCCTTCTCGATCTCGATCTCGCTCAGACCGGTCTCGCTCAGAAGCTGCGCCAACTCGCGGATCATCTCTTGCTCGGGCGATCCTTTTTCTTGCTTGTCCTTCGCCATGTTGTCCGTGGCGCCCTCAGTCTGAAGAATGGTACAAACGCGCCGCCGCGCCAGTGCCTCGAGCGCAGTGTCTGCCCTGATTGATCGATAGTGCGCCGCCGCAACCGACGGCCGCAGCCTTTTTTACGAGGCGTGGTGTATCAGCTTTCACGGAACCGTGAAAGGTCGCGGTCCACAGGGGCGTTCGAGATCAGCAGGCCTTGCAGCCTTCCTTGCGCACCTCTGCCAGGATTTGGGTGATGCCGTCGGCTGGGACGAACCCGACGTTGACCCGGGCGTCAATGATGAAGCCAGGCGTGCCTTCGATTCCAAGTGCTTGGGCAAGAGCAGCATTTTCCTTGAGCGCCGCTTCATAAACCGGGTCGGCCATATCTTTTTTCAGCTGGTCGACGTTAAGGCCGGCCTTGGCGGCGATTGTGAACACATTATCCTTGGTAACCTGGCGTTCCTTCATCAGGGCGACGTGGAAATCCCAGTACTTGCCCTGTTTGAGCGAGGCCATGGCGGCTTTGGCCGCGAAAGCAGAGTTCTCGCCAAAAATCGGCAGTTCTTTGAACACAACCCGCACTTTCGGATCGGCCTTGGTCAATTTCGTCAGCTCGTCGACTGCTTTCTTGCACCAGCCGCAGTTGTAATCGAAGAACTCGACGACCGAGACGTCGCCTTGCGGGTTGCCGAACACGAAATCGGTCGGCGACTTGAAAATCGAGGCTTTTCGCTCGACGATCAGCTTCTTTTGATCCTCGGCCTGGACAGAGGCCTGCCGTTTTTCGAGTTCCTTGCTCACCTCCATCATCACTTCCGGGTGAGCCAGCAGATAGTCCTTGATGATGGCCTCGATCTCGGCGCGCTGCGCCCCGGTAAAGCTTTTGACAGTCGCCGCCGGGGCAGCGATGGCTGCCTGCGCTAGCCGTTGATCCGCGACCGGAGGCGTCGGCGTGCGCTCGCCGACTGCTGAAGCGATCAGCGCTGTGGCAGCAACCACGATCACAGCTGCGATCGCTGCCCCCTGCGGCTTCGCAAGTGCGCCGAACATGCTCTTCTGATTGAAAGCGGGCATTGAGTTGGTGATCCTTGCCAAAAATTGGTCCGTTGTGGTCGCGGTTGCAACGGTATCGGTGCCCATGTTGAGATCCGATGCCAAGCTAGTAGGCGAAAGCGTGCGAAATTGCTATTCAACAGGCGCCTTGTAACTGATGATGTCGTCCATTTTCAGCCACGATGGCGAGCCGTTTGTCAGCCCGACCTTGGATCGTTGGGCGTAGATCTTGGCTTGCTTCACGTCGCCTTCGAGGAACGCTGCCTGCGCTAAGGACGCCAATGCCTCGGGCTGCTTGTTTTGGCGGCCCTGCGCGTCTCCCAACGCCCGATAGGCCTGCGAATTCTGGTCCTCAACCAGTGAGCGCAGCAGCAAGGAAGCAGCTTCCTGGACAACCGAATTCTCGTTTGTCGCCAGCAGTGCCTGGGCCAGCTCGACGCGGATCAAATTTGCGTCACCGGCAAGTTTCAACGCCTGACGGAGCGGCGGGATTGCGTCCTTTGGCCGCCCGGAGCGCTTATAGAAATCGCCTTTCAGCTCGTGAAAATAGGGGTTCTCCGGCCGCTCACGGATCATACCGTCAATATCCGCCACAGCCGCTTCGACTGCGTTTGCACCACCCTGAAAAAACTTGGCAATCGCCCGCGCATAACGTGCCGGCATCGACGCGTCGGAACTCGGATAGCGGTTGAGGACAGCCTGCGGGCGGGACAGGTAGCCCGCGAGCTTGGCTCGCATCATGTCGTGGCGCAACTGTAACTGCGGCGTATCCTTAGTGTTGAAGTTGGGGCTGCGCTGTACGGCCTCGCGCAACTGGGCCAGCCGGTCCGTCGCCACCGGATGGCTGCGCACGAAGGGGTCCTTGTTCTGCTCGCCGATATATTCCTGTTGGGCAAAGCGTTCAAACGTTTCGAGCATGCCGCGGCCCGACTGCCGGGTGGTATTCAGGAATGACAATCCCGCTTGGTCGGCGGCAGATTCCTGACTGCGGCGCTCTGCCAACAGCGAGCGCATGACCAGTTCGTCGCCGGCTGCGGCGGCCGCGGGGTTGCCGGTCGCGACCGCAACGCCAATGCCG
>JBGTIU010000164.1:0-5261 GCA_041745515.1 Hyphomicrobiaceae bacterium
CGGCCGCCGCGGAGCCGCCTCCGCCGCCCGAGCCGGTCAAGGTCGAGCCGCCGGAACCTGTCAAGGTAGAGCCCCCCAAACCCGATCAAATCGCCGCCTTGATCGACAAGACGCCGCCGGCACCCGAACCAGCGCCGGGACCGACACCCGAGGATCAAAAGAAGCTGGAGGAACAGCTTGCCGAGCAGCAAAGGCTCGACGAGCAGAAGAGGCAAGCCGAGGCCGAGGCCAGGATAAAGGCCGAAGAGAAGAAGAAGGCCGAAGACAAGAAGCGCGCCGACGATCTGCTCAAGAAAAAACTTGCCGAGGACAAGAAGAAGAAGGAAGACGCGGACCGGAAGAAGGCCGCCGAGCTTGCTCGCAAGAGCAAGTCGTTCGACCAGCAGATGGCCGAGCTCTTGAACAAGGTCCCTGACCAGCCGTCGGCGGCGGCCGGCGCCGAGACGCCGCCGGCGAAGTCGACCACCGCCAAGGGACCGGCGGCGGGAACCAAAACCGGGACCGACAACGTCAACAAGGCGCGGGCCGAGCAGATGCTCGGCGCGATCCTGAATGCGGCATTCAAGGACTGCTGGAACAAGCCATTGGCCGGCGGTGGCGTGAGCGCGCCGGCGGTCAGGCTCAAGTGGAACCTCAATCCGGATGGCACCTTGAACGGCGAGCCGAAGGTCGTGCAATCGGATCGTGGCTCGCCCCTGGCCGAGCAAGCCGAGCGCGCGGCGATCCGTGCGGTGCAGACTTGTGTGCCGTTCCAGCTACCGCCCGAGCACTACAACGTCTGGCGGGAAATCACGTGGAACTTCAATCCGGATCAAGCACTTTGACAAACGGTCCTCGACCGAGGTGATGCATGGCGAAGCAAAGAACAGTATTTGATCCCCGACCCGATCGACGGGCCTTCATGGCCGCAGCCGGCTGCGGGGTTGGCGCCACTTTGGCAGCTCCCGACCGCGTCCTGGCACAGTTGACGGGCGAGCAGCGCGAAGGGCAGATCCGGCCGATCCCGATCGCGGTACCTGAGTTTCTGGGTGCTGACCCCCGGCTCGGCGCCGACATCGCCAATGTCGTGGCGGCTAATCTTGCAGGTTCGGGTCTGTTCGTGGCGATCGATCGTGGTGCATTCATCGATCGCCCGCAAAACGTCAATACAGCCCCCAACTATGCCAACTGGCGCGCGGTCGGCGCCGAGGCCTTGGTTGTCGGCCAGGCCGGCATTTTGCCCGATGGCCGGGTCCAGGTTGAAATGCGGGTCTGGGACGTTGTCACCGGCAAATCGCTGGCCGGTAATCGATTCGCCACGCCGGCGGCGAACTGGCGCCGCATCGGGCACCAGGTGGCCGACGTCGCCTACGAGAAGCTGACCGGAGGTCAGCGCTATTTCGACACGCGCGTCGTCTACATCGACGAGTCAGGCCCGAAGGACAAGCGTCAAAAACGCCTCGCCATCATGGATCAGGATGGCGCCAACGTGCGCCTGCTGAGCCAGGGCCGCGAACTGGTGCTGACGCCGCGCTTCAGTCCGACCAGCCAGGAAATCACCTTCATGCAGTATGTCGGCGATCAGCCGCGCGTGATGCTGATGAACCTCGAAACCGGCCAGCGCGACGTCGTCGGCAATTTCCAGGGCATGACCTTTGCGCCGCGCTTTTCGCCGGACGGCCAACGCCTGGTGATGAGCCTGCAGACCGGTGGCGATTCAGGTCTTCTCGAGATGGATTTGCGGTCGCGTCAGGTGCGGCAGCTGACCCAGGGCGGCGGTATCAACACCGGTCCATCGTTCGCACCGGATGGTCGCCAGATCGTGTTTGAATCGGATCGCGAAGGGTCGCAACAGCTTTATACGATGGGGCCCGCAGGCATTCGCCGCCTGAGCGGCAGCGAGGGCCGCTACTCGACGCCCGTTTGGTCCCCGCGAGGCGACTATATCGCCTTCACCAAGCAGAACTCCGGGCGATTTTTGATCGGCGTGATGAAACCCGACGGTTCCGGCGAGCGCATTCTGACTGAAGGTTATCACAACGAGGGTCCGACCTGGGCGCCCAATGGCCGGGTGATCATGTTCTTCCGCGAGGGCCAGGGCGCCAACAGCGGCCCAAAACTGTTTTCGGTCGACATCACCGGCTACAACGAGCGGCAGATTCCGACACCAGGCTTCGGGTCCGATCCGGCTTGGTCGCCACTGCTGAGTTGATGCAACCGGAGCGGGTACGCGCGCTTGTGCATCGACAAAAGACCTAATTCTGGACTCCTTTCACAGCTTGTTAAACACATTCGTTAATAATCCCGCTGTTCCCGGTGTCGCTTGCCGAGCCGGTCAGTGCACGCGTTTCACCGGTTTCTGACGCTAACGGCGAATGTGTCCGATGGCGCTGGAAACCAAAAGGCATCGAGTGGTATTTTCGCATCAAGTTTGTTGGAAAACGGCCTCACAACGGCGTCCATCCTTGATCTGAAAGCGCCGCGCCGGTACCCACGTAGATGGCAATAGCCGAACGGCCTTAATAGAGTCGATTGGGGGTCGCGGCCAGCGGGTCGCTCGCTGATCGGAGTTCGGTAAGGCCAGGGACAGCATAGGAGAGAATACAATGAAGGGCGCTATCATCCTCGCTACTGTAATTGCTGCAGTTGCTCTCGGCGCATGCCGTAAGGAAGTCCATCATAAGCCGATGAAGCTCGGCGCTGATGTTTCCACTGTTTCGGTTGCGCAGTAAGCATTGGGTCCACTTACGGGCAACCGTGCCGGATTCATTTCGAAGGTCGAACTTACGGCGCCTCGTGCGTTAGTAGTTCGGCCTTCTTCATTTTTACCCGCTTTTGTTTGTCCACAAGCCTGAAGCCCCAGCGCCTTGCTTATGAAGCGAATCGTGGTGCACCTCAGACAGTGAGGCGGCGCACATCGATTGTCGATCAAGGGCTGCGCAGGTTTCGCGATTCAGCAACAGATTGGCCATATTTCTGTACAATCGACACGCTAGCAGCATGTATGATTGCAGGTTTGAGCCGTTGGCGGATGATTGCGTGATAGCTGAGCGCCAGTCGGGCTCGAGGAAGGAAGCAGACATGGATACCATGAGCTGGACGCGCCGTATCACGCGGGGAGTGGCTGTGTTTGTGCTCGCCGCGTCGCTTGCTGCTTGCGCCAACAAAGAGCTTCAGCCCGACGGCGCATCGCTCAATGGCGGCAAGGGAAGCGCAACACCCGGCTCCCAGCGGGACTTTGCCCAGAACGTCGGCGATATTGTGTATTTCTCTACCGACCAGACGGATTTGACTCCGGAAGCACAGCAGACGTTGTCCGGCCAAGCGCGCTGGCTGCAGCAGTATGCCCAGTACTCGATCACGATCGAGGGGCATGCCGACGAGCGCGGCACACGCGAGTACAATATCGCGCTTGGCGCGAAGCGCGCTCAGTCGGTCCGGGAATTCCTGTCGCGCAACGGTGTGAACGGCCAGCGCATTCGCACCATCTCGTTCGGCAAAGAGCGCCCCGTCGCTGTTTGCAACGACATCTCTTGCTGGTCTCAGAATAGGCGCGCGCAGACGGTGTTGAACAACCGGACGGCCGAGGCCGCCCCGCGGCAGTAATTGCCCACCTCGTATCGGCTGGAGGTCGCGGATTTTTTGACGGCGTACATCTCCTGTTCACCATAGATCGATCAAAGTTCCGCCCCAGTGTTGGCCAATTGTCGGCGCGGACTGCTTGGGTCGACTGATCGGGGTATGAATGGGCGAGGGACCGAGAAGATCAGTTCGAAACTTGGGTTTGGCAGTGAGCCTGATTGCGATGTCCGGCGCTGCTGCCATGACGTCGCCAACAAAGGCTCTGGCGCAGAGCGGCGCGCGTGAGGTTCTGATCGGTATCTCGAAGGTCGGCCGCTCGGCGATCGACCCGGCGGCAAACGTTGAGGCTGCGCTGGCCTACGAGAAGGCTGCCGCCGTCCTGAATAATGGTTCGACGGCGGCCGCGCAGCGGCTCTTCGAACAGCTTATTTCCCGGTATCCAGAGTCTCCCGCGGCGGATCGGGCACGTAGCGAGCTGGCAGCGTTGTACGTCGTGGGCGCCACGCCGCGGCTGCAATCCAGTCTCCCAGCGAGCGGTGGCAGCTATCTGGGCGGCGGTAGTATTGCCGCTGAAAGCTTTGGCCCGACCAGCGCAGGGCCGCCTTGGCGCACGCAGCTACTCCCCGCCCGAAAAACCTTCCACCGCACTGTACAGGACGACTTCCGATCGTCCGTCGGCGATCTTGTGTTTTTCAGCGAAGGCCAAGCAGAATTGGGTTCACGCGCGCGCAAGGTGCTTTCGGCACAAGCGGATTGGCTGAAAAGGCATCCAGATCGTGCCGTTCTCGTCGAGGGGCATTCCGACGAGCCCGCTGGCGGCAAGGACAGCGTGGTAATTTCGTCGGAGCGTGCGAATGTGGTGCGGCGGCGGCTGATCGATGAAGGGATTGCGGCGAACCGGATAACCGTCATCGCCCACGGCGCGACCAAACGTATCGCTGTGTGCACCGACGATGGTTGCGCTAGTCAGAACCGTCGCGTGACGACGACGATCCTGGGGAACTCGATGGCGGAAAATGTCGCGCGATGATGCTCGGTTATTGTCTCGGCTTTCAAAATAGCTAACGGTGCGCGCCTCGAGCGTGTAGCAACGTCCGAACCGCCACACGGGACCTTGGTCCCGGCAGTGTGCAGTCAGGAACATGGGAGCGAGGCGGAGCCAGCGCCTTCGATTATAAGACATGCAGCGACGCGATAACTTGAAGATCCTGGCCAGCGCCATGCCGCTGCTTCTGGCGCTCGCAGCGCCAGCATCGGCGCAGCAGTTTCCGGCTCAGCAGCCGGCTGCCGGCCAGAAAGCCACGCAGAAATCGGCAAAACCCGCACCACAAGCAGCGCCGCCCGCTGGTGCAAGCGCGGATCAGTCGGCGCCGACAAACAAAGGCGCGGAGGTCCAATTGCGGCAGCGCGTCGAGCAACTGGAAGAGCAACTCGTCGATCTTCAGGTGACGATCGGCACGCTGGAATCGCTTGCGCGTACCACGGGGGGGTCGGCGTCCTCACCCTCTCCAGCGCGCCTATCGTTCGGCCAGGGCAGTGGTTCGGGTGATCAGTCTGGAACGGCGGCGCGAGTCGAGGGCATGGAGATACAGATTCGTGCCCTGGTCGGGCAGGTCGAACAGCTCAGTGATCAGGTGAGAGCGTTGAACAGCCGGCGCGGAGCAGCGCCTGACGGCGCTGGCGATGCGCGCATCGCCGCG
>JBGTIU010000165.1:0-8585 GCA_041745515.1 Hyphomicrobiaceae bacterium
GGCAAGGGCTACGACTTTGTCGTGCCGCTGCTGGAAGGCGACCATGTGACCGAGGAGGCGGGCACCGGCTTCGTCCACACAGCACCTGGCCACGGCCGCGAGGACTTCGACATCTGGACCGGAAACGCGAGCGCCCTCGAAGAGGCCGGCATCGATCCGGCCATCCCGTTCACCGTCGATGCCGACGGCCGCTTCACCGCCGATGCCCCTGGCTTCGAGGGCCGCCGCGTCATCACCGACAAAGGCGAGAAGGGCGACGCCAACCAGGCCATCATCGACGCACTGACCGAAGCCGGCATGATGGTCGCGCGCGGCCGGCTCAAGCATCAGTATCCGCATTCGTGGCGCTCGAAGAAGCCGGTCATCTTCCGCAACACGCCGCAGTGGTTCATCCATATGGATAAAGAACTCGGTGTCCCGTCACCCCGCGGCCGGCTCTCCCACGAGGGGACTTCCAAGTGGTCGCCCGGAGGGGAGTCGCGGGGTGACAACCAAAAGACCCTCCGCCAGATCGCGCTCGCCGCCATCGCGGAAACCGAATGGGTGCCATCGTCGGGCCAGAACCGCATCACCGGCATGATTGAAGCCAAGCCCGACTGGGTGATCTCGCGCCAGCGCGCCTGGGGCGTGCCGATCACCGTGTTCGTCAAAAAAGGCACGCACGATCTGCTGGTCGATCCGCGGGTGAACCAGCGCATCTACGATGCCATGCTCGAGGAAGGCGCCGACTCCTGGTTCGCCGATGCCAATGGCGCGCGCTTCCTGCGACCCGACTACGATCCGGCCGACTACGAGAAGATCAACGACGTGCTCGACGTGTGGTTCGACTCAGGCTCGACCCATTCCTACGTGCTCAACGACCCGCACTTCCCAGGCCTGATGGGCATCCACCGCAAGGTCGACGGGGGCAGCGACACCGTCATGTATCTCGAAGGCTCGGACCAGCATCGCGGCTGGTTCCATTCCTCGCTGATCGAGAGCGCGGGCACGCGCGGCCGAGCGCCCTTCGATGTGGTGCTGACGCATGGCTTCTGCCTCGACGAGAAAGGGCAGAAGATGTCGAAGTCGGTCGGCAATGTCACAGCACCCCAGGACGTGATCAAGAATTCCGGCGCCGACATCCTGCGACTGTGGGTTGCGGCGTCCGACTACGCCGACGATCTGCGCATCGGCCCGGAGATCCTGAAAACCTTCGTCGAGACCTATCGCAAGACGCGCAATACGTTGCGCTGGATGCTGGGCACGCTTTCTCATTTTGTCGCTTCCGACTCCGCCGTCGCGGAGCCGGCCGGAAGCGACGGACCTGCCGCTGCCGGCCGGCGCGCGGAACGCATGTCGGCAGCGGCCACCGAGACCCTCCCCGAACTTGAACGGCTGATGCTGCATCGCCTTGCCGAACTCGATCCGGTCGTCCGCAAGGCCTACTCCGAGTACGACTACAAGCGCGTCGTGTCGGTGCTTGCGCAGTTCATGAACACGGATTTGTCGGCGTTCTATTTCGACATCCGCAAGGACGCGCTCTATTGCGAGCCGCCGTCAAGCACGAAGCGGCTCGCTGCCCTCCAGACGATCGAGCAGATCTTCCGCTGCGTGACGGTTTGGCTCGCGCCGATCCTGGTGTTCACCGCTGAGGAATGCTGGCTGTCGCGCTACGGCGACGCGATCCCCTCGGTGCATCTCGAGCAGTTCCCGGATGTGCCGAAGTCCTGGCGAGACGATGCGCTGGCCGACAGGTGGGAGACGATCCGGCAAGTCCGTTCGGTCGTCACCGGAGCGCTCGAGCTCGAACGTGCCGCTAAACGCATCGGATCGAGCCTCGAAGCCGCGCCGACGGTCTATCTCGCGAATCCGGAGGTTTTCGCGGTTTTCGCGAAGCTGGATTTCGCGGACATCTGCATCACCAGTGGCATTATAGTGAGCACCGACAAACCCGCTCCCGACGGTGCGTTTACCATGCCGGAGGTGGCAGGCGTTGCCGTCATGCCGGCGCGCGCAGAGGGGCGCAAGTGTGCCCGTTCCTGGCGGGTCACAACCGATGTCGGCAGCGATCCGGCTTACCCGGACCTGTCGGCCCGCGATGCCGCCGCGATGCGTGAGATCGAGGCGCTGAATGCCGGGTAATCTTGAGATGGTTAATTCATCGCATTCCGGCCGGTTCTGGGGCCGGTGGTCGACAGTTGGGCTATCGGTCGCGCTGGCGATTTGCCTGCTCGATCAGGCGCACAAGTGGTGGATGCTCGCCGTTTACCGCATTCAGGACAAGGGCCGGGTCAGCCTTACGCCGTTCCTCGACCTCGTTTATGTGAAGAACGTCGGCATCAGCTACGGCCTGATGCCGGGCTGGATAGGGCCGTGGGCGCTGTTCATCTTTGCGATGGCCGCCTCGCTCGGCCTGTATCTGTGGCTCGTGCATGGCGCAACCAACCGGATCATGGCGCTCAGCATTGGGCTGATCATCGGCGGCGCGGTCGGCAATGCCATCGACAGGCTGCATCTGGGCGGCGTCGCTGACTTCTTCTCCGCGCACGCTTTCGGCTACTACTGGTATGTATTCAACATCGCCGATGTGGCCATTGTTGCGGGCGTTATTGGGCTGTTGTACGACTCCATGTGGGGCACTGAGTCGAAATAATGCCGCAATGCTGGCTCACCTGCGCCCCGGGAAGGTTTTGGAGGCTTGAGCGAATGCTGAACGCAAAACCTTTGATCGCCGGTGTCTTCTTGGCGCTCTCGGCATTACTTGGCGGCTGCGGCGGCATTGACGGGGTAGAGCTGAACGGATCGGTGTTCGACTACCTTGGCGTCGGCAGCAACTCGCAAAAGGCCAAGGAGGCCAAGGTTGCGGAACGCCAAGGGCTCGTCCTACCGCCCAACCTGGAACGTCTACCAGAGCCGGGGTCTGGTCTGGCTGCGACCGGCAGCATCGACGCGTTTCCCGTGGACCCCGAGCAGCGCAAGGTTGCAGCTGCCAGCGAAGCCGACCGCAAGCATACCGAATTTTGCGAGAAGGCGCTTCAGAAGGCGCGCATCATGAAAGACCTGAGCCCCGTCATGGGCCCCAAGGGTCGTTGCGACAAATCGGTCTTGGACATCATCAATGTCCAGTCGCCTGTCGAAGTGAATGTCGGTGGTCCCGCAACCCGGAAGCCTTGAGCGCGCCGGATTCAAAGTATTACCCGGTTGTCATTTGACATAAGGCAACTCACATCCAAGTGTCGGATGGAGCTGCTTGTCCCGTCGTGTTTCCCTCTGATCGAGGCTTTCTGTCATGAGATCGCGTGCCGTCCGTCTCGGTTTAACCGTTGTCATCGCAATCCTTCTCGGGGCGTTACTGACCATGCTCGCAGCCGTCCAAGACACGCTCCTGGCCCAGGATAGATCGCGAGTTGCCGAGTTTGCGCTGGCGAATGGCATGCGCGGCGTCGTCATCCCCGACCACCGTGCACCTGTCGTCACCCACATGGTCTGGTATCGCGTAGGTGCCGCCGATGAGCCACCTGGTGTTTCCGGCATCGCGCACTTCCTCGAGCACCTGATGTTCAAGGCGACCGGCCAGATTGCAGCCGGCGAGTTCTCGAAGATCGTGTCGCGGATCGGCGGGCAGGACAATGCCTTTACCGGTCATGACGCCACCGCGTACTTCCAGCGCATTGCCAAGGACCGGTTGGCTCGCGTGATGGCGATGGAGGCCGATCGTATGGTCAATCTGCAGCTGGCCGAGAATGAAGTGCTGACCGAGCGAGACGTGATTCTCGAGGAACGTCGCTCGCGCGTCGACAACAACCCATCCGCCATTCTCGATGAACAGATGAGCGCCAGTCTCTATCAGTCGCACCCTTACAAGATCCCTGTGATCGGTTGGGAGCATGAGATGGCCAAGCTCAGCCGCGACGATGCCCTGCGGTTCTATAAGCAGCACTATGCGCCCAACAATGCGATCCTGGTTGTGTCGGGTGATGTGTCAGTCGACGAGGTCAGGAAGCTGGCTGAGGCCAGTTTCGGGGCGATCCCTGCCAATCCCGTGATCAAAGAGCGCCAGCGTCCGCGCGATCCCGAACACCGCGCCGCTCGCCGGGTCGATTACAAAGACCCGCGGGCCGGCAAACCGACGCTTTCGCGCGCCTACATCGCTCCGAGCTATGTCACCGCTGCTGCGGGTGAGGCCGAAGCAATCGATATCCTGATGAAGATTGTCGGTGCGGGATCGACCAGCCGACTCTATCAGAAGCTGGTTTCCGAACAGAAGGTCGCCTCCAGTGCCGGCGGCTACTTCGCCGGCTCCGGCATGGATTCCGGCAAGATTGGAATCTATGGCGTGCCGGCGGACGGCGTAACGTTGGAGCGGCTGGAGGAAGGCATCGATGCGGTACTCGCCGAGGTCATGGACAAGGGCGTCACCGACGACGAACTTGCGCGCGCTAAGACCGGCTACATGGCCGAGTACATCTATGAAAGCGACAATCAAACCACGCTCGCTCGCCGTTACGGCTGGGGCTTAGTGGTCGGCCGGTCGATCGCCGATGTCGATGCGTGGCCGTCGATGATTTCCAAAGTCACGCTCGACGACGTGAAGAAAGCCGCGGCCAAGCACTTCGATATCCGCAAATCAGTTACTGGAAGATTGATTCCGGTCGCGGCTGGCGGCGCTGAAGCCAAAGCAGCTACGGCGGGCCGCGGCTGAGTTCAACGGGAGCAGGCTCGATCATGTCCAAGTTGTGTAGTCGAATTGTCAGTTGGCGTCGTCGTAGTGCTGCCGTGCTTGCGCTTGGCCTGACGGCTACAGCTTCATTGTCGACAACCGGGGCCGATGCCATGAAAATCCAGTCCGTCAAGAGCCCCGGCGGCATCGAAGCCTGGCTCGTCGAGGAGCACAGCGTGCCGTTGATGGCGTTGCGATTCGCCTTCGAAAGCGGCAACGCTCAGGATCCGAAAGGCAAAGAAGGTCTCGCCAATTTCCTGACCGGAATGATGGACGAAGGTGCCGGTGATCTGACCTCCGTGCAGTTCCAGGAACGCATGGAAGACCTCGCCATGCGCATGAGTTTCGACGACAGCCGGGACGCGCTCTTCGGCAGCTTCGAGACCTTGACCGTCAATCGAGACAAAGCCGTTGATCTGCTGAAACTGGCAATCAACAGCCCGCGCTTCGACGCTGATGCGGTGGAGCGCGTCCGCGCCCAGTTGCTGGCCAGCCTGGCGTTTGCGGCGAAGAGCCCCGATCAGGTTGCAGCCAAGGCCTGGTCGGCAATAGCGTTTCCCGGTCATCCTTATGGCCGCCCGGCCAATGGCACACCGGAGACCATCGCCAGCATCAACGGCAAGGACCTGGACGCGTTTCGCAAGCGCGCATTTGCACGTGGCAATTTGAAAGTCGTCGCCGTCGGCGACATCGATGCAAAGACTTTGGGCACTATGCTCGATACATTGTTTGGCGCGTTGCCCGTCAAGGCCGAACTCGTACCCGTCGCACACGTTACGATGCCTACCGGTGGCAAACAACAGGTCATCGAGATGGACGTTCCGCAGTCAGTCGCAACATTCGGCGTCAATGGGTTCGCGCGCAAGGATCCGGATTTCATGACGGCGTTTGTGCTCAACCAAATCATGGGCGGCGGCGGATTCGCATCGCGCCTGATGGAGGAAGTGCGCGAGAAGCGCGGACTTGCTTATTCTGTCTACAGTTATCTCCAGCCGATGCGGAGCGCGTCGGTGCTGGCCGGTGGCGTTGCCACCAAGAATGAAGAAATGGGCAAGTCTCTCGACGTCATCCGGGCCGAGTTGAAGCGCATGGCCGAGCAAGGTCCAACGCAAGCGGAGTACGAGAATTCTCGCTCGTACCTGACCGGCTCTTACGCGCTGCGTTTCGACACCAATGCAAAAATTGCCAATCAGTTGCTGGCGATCATGCAGGACGATCTCGGCATCGACTATGTCGACAAGCGCAACGCTCAGATCGAGGCGGTCACCCTCGAGGATCTGAAGCGTGTCGCCAAGCGCCTGCTGGCGCCTGACGACTTGATCGTCACGATCGTCGGCAAGCCAAAGAATTTGCCGAGCCGAAGTTAGAACGGCGCTTCGTGTATGAATCAATCCTCCAGCTTACAGGGCGCCACGGGCGGCCTGCCGTATGTTCAGTCGATCGCCGGCTGCCTGCCGGCAGCCGTCGGCACCTTCGGGCTTAGCGAATCCGAACTCGGGCTCTGGCTCGGGAAACTCGGCCCCCATCTGACCCGCCTGACCGATGATGACGCGTTGGGGCGATTGCCGGTGCTGCAGATCCCCGCCGAGACCGCCGACATCGAGAGTGCGCGAGCCGCGCTCGACGCATTGTCGGTCGGCGCAAGAACCATTGTATTCTTCGGCACCGGCGGGTCGGGGCTCGGTGGTCAGACCCTGGCCCAACTGGCCGGATGGAATATTCCCGGCGGAGCCAATGCAGCGCAACGCGAGCGGCCACGCACCCGGTTCTATGACAATCTGGACGCCACCACCCTTAAGGATGGAATTGCGGGCCTCGATCTGGTCACCACCCGTTTCGTGATCACGTCGAAATCAGGCAACACCCCGGAAACACTGGTGCAGACGCTGGTTGCGTTGCAGGCTGTCGTGGACGCCGGGCTGTCAGCACGGCTACCGCAACAGTTCCTTGGCCTCACCGAGCCCGCGGCACCCGGCAGGAAGAATGGCCTGCGAAACCTGCTCGAAAGCCATGGCATCCCCTTGCTTGACCATCACACCGCAATCGGTGGACGCTTTTCAGCCCTGACCAATGTCGGTCTGCTGCCCGCTCTTGCGCGCGGCCTCGATGTGATCGCGGTCCGGCGCGGGGCACAACGCGTGGTGGACGCGTTGCGTGCTCGACCATTGCCTATGGCTTATCCGCCGGCCCTCGGAGCGGCGCTGGCCATTGGACTGTCAAAGACACGCGGAATCAAGATCCAAGTGATGATGCCCTATGCCGACCGGCTCGGCAGGTTCTCGGACTGGTTCGTGCAGCTATGGGCGGAAAGCCTCGGCAAGAACGGCGAAGGCACCAGTCCGATCGCCTGTCTCGGGCCGCTCGACCAGCATAGCCAGCTGCAACTGTTCATGGATGGACCACGGGATCATTGGCTGACAGTGCTGCGTGTCGCCAGCGCCGGACTCGGTCCGATGATCGATGCCGATCTGGCGAAAACCGCGGGGCTCGAGGAGATGGCCGGCCGCCACGTCGGCGATCTGGTTGCCGCCCAATCGTTCGGCGTGCCGCAGGCTCTGGCACGCGCGGGGCGGCCCGTCCGGACCTTCGATCTGCCGCGCCTCGATGAAGAAGCGATGGGCGCGCTGATGATGCATTTCATGATCGAGACCATTCTCGCCGGCCGCCTGCTCGGAATCGATCCGTTTGACCAGCCCGCCGTCGAGCTTGCCAAAACTCTGTCTCGCGAGCATCTGATCCACAAGAGCTGAGCTGGTTTTTGCATCATGATATACGGGTGAGACGATACATTCGGGCGGCACGGAGCCGATTCGCCGAAAGCCCGACCGGAGCAACTACCCCTTGGCCATTCGCCAACTCTCGTCCGAAACCATTAATCGCATCGCTGCCGGCGAGGTGATCGAACGGCCAGCGAGCGTCGTCAAGGAACTCGTCGAAAATGCCATCGACGCGGGCGCGCGCGAGATCGACGTGGTAACGGCGGGTGGTGGCGTCTCGCTGATCCGCATTACCGACGATGGCTGTGGCATGGCGCCCGACGACTTGGCGTTGTCCGTCGAACGGCATGCGACATCGAAACTGCCGCTCGACGATCTGCTCGACATCCGCACGCTCGGGTTTCGTGGGGAAGCGCTGCCGTCGATCGGCTCGATCGCGACCCTCGGTATCCGGTCGCGGACGCGTGGGGCCGCCGACGCATTCGAGATTACCGTTCAGCGCGGCGCCAAGGGAGCTATCCGACCGGCCGCGCTCAACGACGGCACGGCCATCGAGGTGCGCGACCTGTTCTCAGCGACGCCGGCGCGGCTCAAGTTCCTGAAATCCGAGCGCGCGGAGAACATGGCGACAGCCGAGGTCGTCAAACGACTGGCGATGGCCCACCCGAACGTCGGCTTCACACTGACGACCGGCGAGCGCACCGGACTGCGTCTGCCTGCCGGCACTGGTGACGATCGGCAGGCGCTGCTCGGCCGGTTGGGCCGCATCATGGGCGCCGACTTCATGGCCGACGCGGTACCGCTTGACGGCGAACGCGACGGCGTCCGCCTGCATGGTTTCGCCGGACTGCCGACGCTCAATCGCCCCGACACCACCTTGCAGTTCCTGTTCGTCAACGGCCGGCCGGTGCGCGACAAACTGCTGATCGGCGCCGTCAAGGCGGCCTATGGCGACCTCATTCCGAAGGGCCGCCAGCCGTTGCTCGCCTTGTTCGTGACGCTCGACTCGCGCGAGGTCGACGTCAATGTCCACCCGGCCAAAGCCGAGGTACGGTTTCGCGACCCCTCATGCATTCGCAGCCTGATCATAGGCGGATTGCGCCATTGCCTCGATTCGGCTGCTCATCGCGCCAGTGCGGGCGGCGGGGCTGCTGCGGTCGACCTGCTCG
>JBGTIU010000166.1:0-9295 GCA_041745515.1 Hyphomicrobiaceae bacterium
TAGTAGCCGCCATCCCGCAGGCCGAGGTCGTGGCCGGCCTCGTGCAGCGTGTCGTAGACGCCGGCGGCGAACTCGGTCGGCACGTAGAGTTCCCAGCCGAGTTCGCCGACATAGGTCCGGCGGCAGGCGAGCGCCGTCGCATAGCCGATCTCGATCGAACGGACGGCCCCGAACGGAAATGAGGCGTTGTCAAGACGGTTGCGCCCGACGCGTGCCAGCAGTTCGCGCGATTTCGGCCCCATCACCGGCAGCACGGCGTAGGCCGAAGTGACGTCGGTGACCGTCGCGCGCGCGTCCTCGCGAATGTTGCGGCGCAACCAGTCGAGATCGCGAACGGCTTGCGCGGTCCCGGTCAGCACCAGGAACTCGGTTGCGGACAGGCGCGAGACCGTTACGTCGCTTTCGTAGCCGCCGCGCACGTTGAGCATGCCGGTATAAACCGATGTGCCAACCGGAACCGCGACGTCATTGGCGCAGATGCGCTGCAGCTCGGCCTCGGCATCCGGCCCCTGCACCAAGAGCTTGGCAAACGACGTCATGTCGAAGATGGCTACGCCCAAGCGCGCGGCGCGCTGCTCCTCGACGTGCCAGGGGAACCAGTTCTGCCGGTTCCAGTCGTAGACGATCTCGCGCTTTGCCGGCGGCGGCGCGAACACATTGGGCCGCTCCCAACCCATCTTAGATCCCCAGATCGCGCCCTTGGCATCGAGCCGGTCGTAGAGCGCCGAGCGGCGGAAGGGCCGTGCGGTCTCGAGCTCACGGTTGGGCCACGGCATCATGTAATGCAGGCCCAGCACCTCGCCGACCCGGTCCTTCATATAGCGGCCATTGGTGTTGAAGCCGGCAAAGCGCCGGATATCGACCGGCCACAGATCGAGCTGCGGCTCGCCCGACACAATCCACTCGGCCAGCGCCATGCCGGCGCCGCCGGCGCTCGCGATGCCCATCGAGTTGAACCCGCCGGCAACGAACAGGCCTTTGACCTGCGGGCTCTCGCCCATGATGTAGTTGTTGTCGGCGGTGAAGCTCTCCGGCCCGTTCATGAACTGCTTGACCTCGGCCGTCTCCAGCGCCGGCACGCGCTGGATGGCGTTCTGCATCAGTATCTCGAACTGGTCCCAGTCGTCGGGCAGCATGCCGAACTCGAACTCGTCCGGCACGTCGGTCAGCCACGGCTTGGCCTTGGGCTCGAACCCGCCCATCAGCAGCCCGCCGACCTCCTCCTTGAAGTAGATGTAGCCGTCCGGATCGCGCAGGCACGGCAGATCGGGCTCGATGCCGGGGATGCGGGCGGTGACAATATACATGTGCTCGCAGGCGTGCAGCGGCACCGGCACGCCGACGGTATCGGCGAGTGCGCGCGACCACTGGCCGCCGGCGATGACGACGACATCGGCATTGATGGCGTGGGCTCCGACACGGACGCCACGGACGCGGCCGTCTTCGACGTCGATGCCGGTGACACGACTTTTCTCGTGGATCTTCGTGCCGCCGTTGCGGGCGCCCTTGGCGAGCGCCTGGGTGATGTCGGCGGGATTGGCTTTGCCGTCGCCCGGCAGCCAGACGGCGCCGACGAGATCGTCGTGCCGCATGAGCGGCCATTTCTTCAACGCTTCCGCCGCAGAAAGCTGCTCGCAGGCGACGCCTTGCGCCTGCGCCGACGCCGCCACTCGTTTCAAAAACGTCATGCGATCAGGCGTTCGCGCAACGGTCAGGGAGCCACATTGCTTCCAGCCCGTCGCCTGGCCGGTCTCGGCTTCCAGCCTTGCATAGAGTTCGGTCGAATACCGGATCAGGCGCGTCATCGAGCTGTGGCCGCGCAGCTGACCGACAAGGCCGGCCGCATGCCAGGTGGTGCCGCCCGACAACTGTCCCTGTTCCAGCAGCACAACATCCTTCCAGCCGAGCTTGGTCAGGTGGTAGGCGATCGAGCATCCCGCGATGCCGCCGCCGATGATGACGGCGCGGGCGTGGGTCGAGAGAGCTGCTGCTTGAGTGTGGGACACTGGCTTGACCGATTGCTGGAGTTGCGAACCCGGTCGACCTGAAGGTGACCGGTAGCGGGCGCTGGCGCGGCGTCGTCATAGAGCCGTGAGCAGGTGTTGACGGACGCCTTGCTCTATCGCGGGCGAGCCTCGTACTCATCCGCTTTAAAATCCTTGATGATGTAGCGGTGCATGTTGTGCGGCTTGATGCGGCTTTCGTTCAAGGCCCAGGCGCGAACGGATATCCCGGCCTCATGTACGGTTTCGGCGCTGCCCGACACCAGTGGGTGCCACCACTGCAGGCCCCGGCCCTCCTCGACCAGCCGGTAGCCGCATGTCGGTGGCAGCCAGCTCAGATTGCGCACCTTGTCCGGATCGATCGCGATGCAGTCGGGCACCTTGCTGTGACGATTGGCATAGTCCGAGCAGCGGCAGCTTCCGACGTCAAGCAGGCGGCAGCTCAGACGCGTCAATTTAACGGCAAGCGTGTCCTCGTCTTCGAGCTTCACCAGACAACAGCGCCCGCAGCCGTCGCAAAGGCTTTCCCATTCTGCCCGATCCATCTGCTCAAGCGTTTTCGTCGTCCAGAAAGGCGCATCGTTTTTCAACCGTGAAAATCCTTGCATGTCGGCGCTCGCATTGCTGCCCCAGTCGGGTGTAAATAAGTCCGGCAGCGATGTCTCGTGATTCTTCGCCGACGCGGACGGCCGCGGAAAGGGCAACAATTGGGCGATTGGTTCCACAAGCAAGGCGGGCGCGACAGGCCCGTCAACTGGCTGGGTATCGATTCGTGGATCGATTCGAGCCTCGCAGGAACCTGGGAGCGCGTCAAAGACGCCTACGACAGCGCCTCGAGTTTCGCCATGCGGTTCCGCTTGTCGGGCTGGACCCGTACCGCGAACGAAGTCGCATCGGAGATGATGACGCTCGGAGCCGGCGGTCTGGTCCTGATGTATGTCCTGGCGCTGCCGGCGTTTCTCGAGGTCGACGAGGACAAATACCTTACCACCGGCAAATATGCGGTAAAATTTCTCGATGCTCAGGGTAACGAGATCGGCAAGCGCGGCATCAACCTCAACGACGCCATCCCGCTGGAAGAGATTCCCGATGTGCTGATTCGCGCCACGATGGCGACGGAAGACCGGCGCTTTTTCGAGCACTTCGGCGTCGACATCATCGGCACGATGCGCGCGCTGGTTGCCAACGTCAATGCCGGCGAAACCGTTCAGGGCGGCTCGACGCTGACGCAACAGCTCGCCAAGAACCTGTTCCTGTCGTCCGAGCGCTCGCTGCAGCGCAAGATCAAGGAGGCGTTCCTGTCGTTCTGGCTCGAGAGCCGCCTGACCAAGCGCGAGATTTTGAAACTTTATCTCGATCGAGCCTACATGGGCGGCGGCGCCTTCGGGGTCGAAGCGGCGGCCCAATTCTACTTCGGCAAATCGGTGCGCGAAGTGAACATGGCCGAGGCCGCCTTGATGGCCGGCTTGTTCAAGGCTCCCACCAAGTTCGCCCCCCACGTCAATCTTCCGGCTTCACGAGCACGTGCAAACGACGTGCTGTCAAACCTGATCGAGGCCGGCTACTACACGCCGGGACAGGTACATAACGCAAGATTGAACCCCGCCCGAATTATCGAGAACCGCAATACGTCCAGCCCCGAATGGTTCCTCGACTACGCTTACGAGGAGATCCAGCGCGTCATGGAGGGTAAGGGTCAATACGTCCTGACCGCGCGCACGACCGTTGACCTCAACCTGCAGAAACTTGCCGACGAAGCGCTGCAATCGACGGTCCGGCAGCACGGCAGGGTCAACGGGATACGTTCGGGAGCGATCGTATCCACCGAGGTCGACGGCGCGGTGCGCGCTCTTGTCGGCGGCCTCGACTACGGCGAGAGCCAGTTCAACCGCGCGACCCAAGCCAAGCGGCAGCCGGGCTCGTCGTTCAAGCTTTATGTCTATGCTGCTGCGCTCGAGCACGGGCTGACGCGGAATACCACCGTGCCGGACCGCGCACCGTCCTGCGGCAACTGGTCACCGAAAAACTACGACGGCGGTTCCGGCTCAGGACGCAGCGTTACGCTTGCGGAGGCGTTCATGCGATCGCTGAACTCGGTGGCGACCGAGTTGTCGCTGTATCGGCTCGGCCGGGACAGCCGCGACAAAGTCGTGGAAATGACCCAACGGCTCGGCGTCGACGGCATCAAAAAAACCTGCTCGATGGCGCTCGGCGATGGCTCCATCACGCCGCTTCAGAACACGGGTGCTTTCGCCCACTTTGCCAATGCCGGGAAGACAGCACGCCCCTATGCGATTCTTGAAGTATTCAATATGCGTGGCGACCTCCTCTATAGCCGCGAACGCGATGAGCCACCGCCTCAGCAACTGCTTTCCACCCGTTCAGTCGAGCAGATGAACCAGATGATGCAACTCGTCGTCACCGACGGAACCGGTCGACGCGCAGCTTTGGATTTCACTCATGCCGTCGGCAAAACCGGCACGAGTTCGAGCTACCGCGACGCCTGGTTCGTTGGATTTACAGGCCGCTATGTCACCGGCGTCTGGCTCGGCAACGATGACAACCGCCCGACCAATCGCGTGACTGGAGGAGCACTTCCCGCGCAGACCTGGCAGGCCTACAACGCCGTTGCCCATACCAATATGAATATCCCGACGATCATGGGATTGACCCCGCATCCGGTGCAAGCAGCCGAGAGCCAAAGGCTTGCCGAGTTGCACAAACTTGAGCCCGTCGGCACCAAGCCGGGTGATCTGCAACCGCGACGCAACACCGGCATCATGCCGGAACCTACCAGAGAAGCGCTGAAGCGCGTTGCCCAGGCGATGCGCCGCGCCAGCGGCCAGATCCCGGAGACTACGACACCAGTACCAACGCCGCCGGAGACCCAACTGTCGCCCCCCGCCCCAGCACCCGCGGCGACCTCCGGTCGACGCGCTGAACCGGGAGTGACACCGACACCGCCCGGCCAGCGCACGGCGGCAGACAGAGCACGACCGTAATGTCTACCGCCGGTCTCGATGGGCCCAGACCGCAAACCCAGCCACGGCTCATCGCAATACGCGCTATCCTGACCGGCATCGCCGATTCCATCCTGAATCTTTGCGTGTTTCTCGCCATTGCCCTGATAGGCGGCATTTGGTCGAGTTGGATCATGGTGGAGCGTGGCTCGAGCCTGTTCACCAGCACCAGCGGTGCCTGGGTGCTTTGGACGGGTGCAGGCCGGCCGGATGCGGACCCTTACACGCGTGCGCACTTCGCTCGACAAGGCAGCCTGCCGTTGGGTTCCACCGCGATGCACGTCTGGAACGCCCGTGCCGACGATGACGGCCAGAGGCTTCACTCGTCCTGTGAGTACGCATTGGAGGGTGACGGCCTCAACGCCGAGTGGTGGAGCCTGGCGGTCTTCGACGAACGCGGCTCTCTGATCGTCAATGCTGCCGAGCGCCATGCCTACAATTCGCGAACTGTGGCGCTTGGTCCCGACGGCGGATACATTGTGACCTTGGCCCGCGACGCCCGCCCTGGCAATTGGCTGCCGACGGGGGGCGCCGGGCGTCTCGTTCTGCAGTTGTCGCGTCCCGCCCCTCGCCCCAATGCCAGAGCGGAAGAAGCGCAGGCAGCCTTGCGCGGTTTGCCGACGATCCGCAGGATCGCATGTAGATGAAAACGCCCGGCACCGATAGGCGCCGCCCTCGCGTGAAGCCGCGCACGCTGGCGCTGGCCGTCATCGCAGGAGCAATTGTGCATATCTGCGCGACACTGACCTGGCCCTACCTGACGACCGGCGGTGCCTTCGAACGGCTATCGAAGCTATTGCCCGTCGATCAGATGCGAGTGCTGCCGCCCACTGCTGCGAAGACACAGGTCATGGCCTTCCAGGCGCCTGATCTGCGGTATGCGGTTTGCCGGTTTAACGCCTCGGAGGCGGCCATTGTCGTGCGAGCGAGCCTGCCGGAATCGGGTTGGACGTTTTCCGTGCATGGGACACAGGGTCAGAGCATCTACGTGGTATCGGGGCAGGATCAGCGTGCGACCGAAATTGCGTTGCTTCTGTTGCCGCCCGGGGAACGCTTCGTCGGCCCGCTGCCGGAGGCCAGGCTCACTTCCGGGTTGGCTCAGGTGCCACTGCCAACCGCCGAAGGGCTCATCGTAATCCGCGCGCCCAGCAAGGGCGCTGCCTATCATGCCGTTCTGGAAGCCGAACTCGCCAAGGCGTCATGCACGCCGCGGCGGTCCTGAGCCGTCCTGGCAACCGTCTCAATCGGCGATCTCGAGGCGATCGCGTAAACGGCGGCGCAGAACAGGCTCGGCCTGCGTCACCGTCTCCTCGACCCAGCGCTGGTAGCGCACGCCTGGAAAGATGACGATCTCGCCCCGTTTCTCGGTGCTGCCGCCTGGCTCAGGCGAACGCACAGCTCGGGCTGCACAAAAATCGTGAATTGTCGCCATTCAAATGTGCCCCCGCACTTTGCTGGTCGCACGCGAGACGCCGCTGACTTGTTTGCACAGTCACGATGGATTCGGTTAACAAATCGTTAACGAGCGTCTTTAGGAGACAGCCAGTCGCCTAGAAAATGGCGACCCTGCCGATCCTCCACCTCTACGACCCAAACGTCGGGATCATAGTCAAACTGCTGTTCAAGGTAGGTTTCGACCTCGGCGTCCGCGGTTCCTGGCCGACCCAGGTGCGGCACCCAACTGCGCTCGGCATCGCCGGCCTCAAATCCAGCGGGGGCCGGCCCATAGAGGATTGCCGTACCGTCGAGCATGGAAATCTTGATGAAGATGGCACCGGCATCATCGTCGCCATGACGCACGATCACTGCCGGAGCGCCGGCCGCCGAACACTTGCGGAGGTAGGCTTTGATCCAAATCTCCGATTTCAGCCGCATGGGCGCATTTACCCTAGGGTCTGTCCGGTTTTGGTTGAATCGTGGACAGACCCTAGCCCGACCTTCTCAAAGGCTTGGGGATCGTCATCGCACGAGCGCGAGTCGATCCCGCAAGGAGCGCGCCGAAAAGCGTAGCCGTCGCATACGGGTGTGGCGCGCGACGCGGCGGGCGGCCGCGGGCGTGCGACCCGAAGGGCGGGGTAATTTCGATGACAGGGTGCGTCGCGACGCTTGTCCATAGGTGGGCTATGCTCTGCGCGCCGCTCCTGCCCTGTCATCGAAATTACCTCCGTGCCGACCCCAACCCTTTGAGAAGGTCGGGCTGGCTCCTTGTCTTGTCGTGCTTCTTATCGGAAAACCGCTTCACACTTTTCCGGAAGCACTCTAGTTAATCGGCGCGCTCCGGCCCGCCATTGTCAACTTCGATGCGCGCGCGACAAGCGGGCCGGAGATTCGCCCGCTCGGCGCAAGGTTCTGGTCCATCTCGAACTCGCGAATGGCGCGCGCGGTATCTGTGCTGACACGGCCCGAGGCCGGACCGGGGTTATAGCCCAAAGCCGAAAGCGATTGCTGGACCCACCGGATCAGATGCTCAGCTCGCGTCCTGCGCTCCTTCGGAAGCGCTTGCCATTGGGCCGTGATCTGGCCGGCCGATGCTGCCGATACACCCAGCACAATCGCTTTCATGATCGCATCCGTTGGCTCGCCGGTGAGCGCAAGTCCGTGGTCGTGCTCCCAGGCCATGATGGCAGCGCGAGTGACGGCACCGGCGACGCCATCCTGACTGCCTGGTTGATAACCGCGCGATTGGAGTTCACGCTGGATTGCAGCAGAAACCTCCAAAAATTCGCCATCCCCGCTTCGGCCGGCTTCGGTCTTGGCCGTCCGGCCCACTGTCGGGGCCGTCGCATTGCGTTTCTCCGGCAGGGGGTCCAGGGTCAAATTTCTGGCTCGATCGACGGCGCTGCGCTGGTTCAAGCGGGTCGCCTGATGCTGTATGCCGACCTTGCCGTTTGCGCCACCCTGCATGAACAGGATGTTGGCGACAACGCCCGCACTCAAGAGCACGAACACTCCGACGGCAATCCTGATGTGACGCGGTGTCATTCAGCGACCAAAAACCTGGACGATCGGAGCAACGGCAGTATCGGTGTTCGCCATTAACATGCTGTTAACCGCGCTCGAGCTGCTGGGAGAGCGCTTGCAGCCGGGTGCACATTCGATCCGCGCAATTTTAAGCAAATTCGCTTCAAATTTCCGGACCGTTCTCATGCCGATCTTCAGTTCGAGTGTGCATTATTCCGCAATGCTCGTTTCGGCATGATCGCAGGGATGGACTTTTCATGTTTCTGTTACGCGGAGCCGTTGTGTTGGCCGTCGGCATCATGCTGTTGCCAACCGATGAGGCAAAACAGGCAAAGGTGGTCGGGACCGCAGGCGCAGCCGTCGAGCGCGCGTCGACGTTTTGCGAACGCAACGGGCATACCTGCGCCGCGGGCGCGGAAATCTGGGCAACGTTCTTGAAGAAAGCCGAATTCGGTGCCCGTTTGACCGGCACCATGATCCAGGAGTGGATGCGAAGCGACGGCGACCACTCCTCGGTCGATCGTCGATCCTCCATCTCACCGCAGAACGTGCTGGATCAAAGCCGGGGAACGTTGAAGCCGCGCGACCTCGGGCCAAATTGGCGTGGGCCGAAGACTGGAGCCTAACGGCGGCTTGCAGAGCAGGGGGTATCGCGCCTATTTGGGTGATACCACTTGGATGCGTGCCCTCTCACGATGTCATTAGAAACAATTGCTGCCGACTTTGAGCTACTCGACGATTGGGAGGATCGGTATCGCTATGTGATGGAACTCGGGCGCGCACTGCCCCCGCTCGACCCGTCATTGAAGACCGACGCCAACAAAGTTCGTGGTTGCGCCAGCCAGGTCTGGCTCGCATCTCAGATTGTTCAGGACACTCGAGACCGCCCGCCGCGGTTGACATTCGCCGGTGAAAGCGACGCCCACATCGTGCGCGGCCTGGTAGCGATCCTGCTTGCCGCTTATCAGGGCAAGACAGCCTCGGAGATCCTGAAATTCGACGCCGAAGCCGCTCTCGGCGCCCTGGGCCTGCAGGAGCATCTGTCACCGCAGCGCTCCAATGGGCTCGTATCCATGATCAAGCGAATCCGTGCCGATGCGGCAGCGGCGCAGCGTTCCCAAGGAGAAACACTCTAGGGTCTGTCCGGTTTTGGTTGAATCGTGGACAGACCCTAGCCCGACCTTCTCAAAGGGTTGGGGTCGGCACGGAGGTAATTTCGATGACAGGGCAGGAGCGGCGCGCAGAGCATAGCCCACCTATGGTCAAGCGTCGCGACGCACCCTGTCATTGAAATTACCCCGCCCTTCGGGT
>JBGTIU010000167.1:0-33515 GCA_041745515.1 Hyphomicrobiaceae bacterium
TCTGTGCTGGGCTCGACGCCGGCATCCGGCGCTTCGACGCGGCGGTGTCGGGGCTCGGCGGCTGCCCTTTTGCGCCGGGTGCTCGCGGCAACATCGTCACCGAGGATCTGGTGTTCATGCTCGAGGAAATGGGGCTTACCACCGGCATCGATCTGGCCACGCTGATGCAGACCCGCACAATCCTCGAGGCCCATGTGCCGCCCGAAAAACTAACCGGGCATCTGCACGAGGTCGGCATTCCGATATCGTTGAGACAAGCTGCGACATGAATCACAGGGCAATCCAGTTTTCTTATCCTCCCCCTCGAAGGGGGAGGAAGGCGCGGCTCGGTTTTTGCTACTTAGGAAAAAACGATTGTCGCGCCAGGCTGGGGGTGGAGGTTTCGGCACGGTTCGTACCACCGACCACCCCCCACCCTCCCCCTCAAGGGGGGAGGGTGGGAAAACGGGGAGAGACGGGAATTGAACTGCTCTGTCATGACTGAGCCGCCGGCACCGAATCTGACCACGCCCGGGCCATTGCCGCTTGCGGGCGTCCGTGTCGTCGAGTTCAGCCAGATGGTAATGGGTCCGGCGTGCGGCCTGATCCTGGCCGATCTTGGCGCCGACGTGATCAAGGTCGAGCCGCCCAAAGGTGACCGAACACGATACTTTAAGAGCATCGCATCGGGCTTCTTCAATACCTACAGCCGTAACAAGCGAAGCATGGTCATCGATACCGCGACGCCCGAAGGCCAGGATGTCGCGCGGCGTCTGATCAGGCAGTCGGATGTGCTGATCGAGAATTTCCGACCCGGATTGATGCAGCGCTTCGGACTCGACTACGAAAGCTTGCGCGAGGCCTGCCCCCGCCTCGTTTACTGTTCGCTCAAGGGCTACCTCCCCGGCCCCTACGAGAACCGGCTCGCGCTCGACGAGGTCGTGCAGATGATGGGTGGCCTCGCTTACATGACCGGACCGCCCGGCCAGCCGATGCGCGCGGGGGCCTCCGTCAACGACATCATGGGCGGCATGTTCGGCGTGATCGCAATCCAGGCGGCGCTGGCGACACGCGAGCGAACCGGGCGCGGCGCTCATATCCAGAGCGCGCTGTTCGAGAACAACGTATTCCTGATGGCGCAGGCGATGATGTTCGAGAGCGTCACGGGAGAGAAATCGACGCCCTGGTCGGTCAAGTCGACGCCATGGCCGGTCTATGATCTGTTCGAGACGGCAGACGGAGAGAAGATTTTCGTTTCGATCGTCGGGGAAGAGCAATGGCAAGGGTTTTGCCACGCGTTCGGCTGCGAGGCCTGGCTGACCGATCCGCGCCTTATGACAAACCAGGGCCGCGTTGATCAGCGGAGCTGGATTGTTCCCGAGGTTGCGGCGATGTTGAAGAAACGGACGATCGCCGAGTTATGCCTCTTGTTCGAAAAACTCGGGTTGCCCTTCGCGCCCGTCAACAAACCAAGCGACTTGTTCGACGACCCTCATCTTCTTGCTTCGGGAGGCCTGCTCGACATCGACATAGGCGACGGCCGCACGGTGCCGACACCGGCACTGCCATTCACGATCGACGGGCTGCGCTTGCAGAAGCGGCGCGATCCGCCGAAGCTCGGCGAGCACACACGGGAGGTTCTGGAGGAGCTGGGATTGAATCAAGGCCGTTGACGGCACACCGCTAAAGATCACTCATAAAGATCGAGACATACAAGGAGACACGACATGCAGATCACCCGACGCCAGGCACTCGCCAGCGGTTCCGCAACGCTCGGCACAGTCCTACTTCCGAACTTGGCGGCCGCGCAAGCTGCCGCCGCGACGCTCGCCTTCGGCCCGACGACGGCGGTCTATGCGCTTGGGCCGATCGCGGAGGAGAAGGGCTTCTTCAAAGCCGAGAACCTCGACTTCAAGCTCGTCGTCGGCAATGCCGGCACCCATGGACGTCAAGCGCTGGCGGCGGGGCAGGCCACGTTCGCGCACGGCGATGCCAGCCACCCGCTGCAGCTTTCGACCCGCGGCAAGAAGTGCAAGATCATCATGGCGACACAGATGATCTCCTCGATCTCGAACATCGTTGTGCGCAAGGATCTGTTCGATGCCGGCATCACGACAGTCGAGGCCCTTGCCGCCCACAAGCGGCCGGATGGCGCCAAGCCGATCGTTGCGGCGACCGCGATCGGCTCAGGGACATGGATGTACGGCACCTACGTGTTCGAGTCGAAGAAGCTCGGCGACAAGGTCAACTGGGTAGCCGGCGGCGGCCCCAAGACGATGTTCCCCGGATTGGAGACCAAGCAGTTCGACGCCATCATGGCCGTGCCCGGCTGGGTGATCGAGGCCGAGAAGAAGGGCTTCGGCAAGGCGATTTACGACACCAGCAAACCCGGTGTGTTCGAGGCGGCATTCGGCGGCACCGTTCCGGTCCTGGTCATCTATACCCTCGAGGAAACGGCGGTGCAGGAAAAGGCCAAGGTGCAGGCCTTCGTCAATGCGATGTATCAAGCAATGAAGTGGGTCAAGGCGACGCCGATCGACGATGTCTACAAGCTGGTCGGCGAGAAGCACTATTCCGGTGTCGATCCGGATGCGGTCAAGGCCGAGATGAGCTTCGACAAGAACACCTGGGTCTATGACGGCC
Source organism: Hyphomicrobiaceae bacterium (assembly GCA_041745515.1). GTDB lineage: Bacteria > Pseudomonadota > Alphaproteobacteria > Rhizobiales > Hyphomicrobiaceae > JAKFWF01. The sequence goes on from JBGTIU010000167.1 coordinate 2,623, forward strand.
GCATCGACCAGGCCTCGTTCGAGCGTGGCGGCAAGGTCTGGTATCGCGCCGGTTCCGATATTCCGCCGTCCGACTACAACGCACTCGTCGACATGAGTTTTCTCGACGCCGCGCAAGCCAAGTACAAGTGAGCGGCGTGCCGGTTGCCGAAGCGCTCGAGCGGGTGGTTCCGGCCCGCGCCGCACATGCGACCCGCATCACCGTCGAGGCGCTCGACAAGCGCTTCAAGACCGCCGGCGACGATGTCATCGCCGTCGACAACGTCTCGTTTGAGGTCAGGCAGGGCGAGTTCGTCGCCCTGCTCGGGCCTTCGGGCTGCGGCAAGAGCACGATTCTGAACATGGTTGCCGGCCTGCTTGCGAAGTCAGGCGGGCGCATCTCCATCGATGCGGACGACGTGGTGACCGGCCAGGTCAATCGCAAAGTCGGTTACATTTTCCAGCGCGACACGGTATTTCCCTGGCGCACCGTCGAGGCCAACATCGGCTATGGCCTCGAGATTGCGGGCGTTGCCAAGGCGGAGCGCGATGCCAAGGTCGCTCGTGCCATCGAGGTTTCGGGACTGGCCGGCTTCGCCAAGAGCTTCCCGCGCATGTTGTCGGGCGGCATGCGTCAGCGCGTCGCGCTCATGCGCACCTTGATCATGGAGCCCGAGATACTGCTGATGGACGAGCCGTTCGGCGCGCTCGACACGCACACAAAGCTCGAAATGCACAAGACGCTGCTGGAAATCTGGGAGCGCGAGCGCCAGACCGTGCTGTTCGTCACCCACGATCTCGGTGAGGCGCTCACGCTTTCGAGCCGCATCATCCTGCTGTCGGCGCGGCCTGGCAGGCTGAAGGAGGATTTCGAGGTGCCATTTGCCCGTCCGCGCGATGCGGTGAGCCTGCGCGAGACCGACGAGTTCGGGCGGCTCTATTCCCACATCTGGCATTCGCTCGGTCAGGAATTCCGGCGGACGAAGGCTGAATGATCATGGCGCAAGACCGGCCGCGCATTCTGTTTTGGCAACTGACCATCCTGATCGTTTGGTTCTGTATCTGGGAATGGGGATTTGAACTGCGCAAAGTAGCGGCCTTGAAGCCCTTTGTGCCCAGCCTGCTCGATCCCTATTTCATCTCGAAACCGTCAGCGATCTGGACCAGCTTCCTGAAGCTCGGCTGCTTTACGGACAAGGGCGGCTTCGGCGCCTGCTTCGCGGCCAATCCGAACAACCTTTGGCTCGCGACCATGGTCACGCTGAAGAACATGTGGTGGGGGTTCCTCTTCGGGTCGACCTCGGGCATCTTCGCGGGCCTGATCCTCGGCCGTTCGGACTACCTGTCGAAGATCTTCGAGCCCTACATTGTCGCGCTGAATTCGATCCCGCGCATTGCGCTGGTGCCACTGATCATCCTGATGTTCGGCCTCGGCGACATGTCGAAGATCGTCACCGCCTGGATCGTGGTGTTCTTCGTGGTGTTCTTCAACACGTTCGAAGGCACGCGCTCCGTCGACCGGGATCAGGTTGCAGCCGCCCGCCTGCTGGGCGCCAGCGAGCTGACGGTGCTGCGCACGGTGGTCATCCCATCGGCGCTGGCCTGGGTGTTCGCCTCGCTGACGCCTGCGGTCTCGTTCGCGCTGATCGGCGTCATCGTCGGCGAGTTCATCGGCGCCGAGCGGGGCTTGGGAAAGCTCATCATTGAGGCCGAGGCGCGCGCCAATGCGGCGGAGATGATGGTCACGATCTTCGTGATGATGATCGTCGGCATCATCCTGGCGTTCATCGTGCGCCGGGTTCAGGCCTATCTGCTGCGCTGGCAGCCGCAGTTCGAGCAGCCACAGTAGTCTCCGCAGCTTCCAGGCGACTGAGCAGATCTCGAATTTTGTTCGGGACCGGCTGTGAGACGACATCGCCGAAGAGCGAACGCAGATGGCGCGTCAACCCGGGCTGCAGCCTGACCGGCCATGTTGGAGCGCTCGACTGCCGGTGTTCGCCAGCCACTGATCCTTTGTCCAATCTTTTCGTGATATGCGCCATTTTGGTTTCTGCGTCGGAACGGGCCGTCAACGGGATCGCAACGGCTGGCCAAAAAGCATCAGCCCCGCGTTTTGACACGCGGGGCTGAATGTCAAATTCAAATTCTGTAACACTTTGAAACTAGTCAGAGTTTTTTGTTGACAAAGTCGGCAGCTTTAGCGGCGCCATCCTTTACAGCATCCTTGGCCTTGCCGACGGCCTGCTGGCCTTCGCCCTTGATCTCCTGCGCCGCGCCTTCGACCTGAAGGTCGTCCGAGCCCACGACCTTTCCAATGCCTTGTTTCACATTGCCGATCGCTTCGTTGGTGGCGCCCTTGATCTTGTCAGTCGTGCTGCTCATCGTGTGCCCTTTTGGTTGACTTCAGCCAGCGCAAATCAGCCGCGCTTTCATAGATAACTTGCGGTGGTGATTATGGTTCCACTTCAATTTCTCGTCGTGGCAGCCTTCATATCGAAGAACAACGCCTGGCTAATGATGGCCTTCACGGCATCCGGCTGAAACGGCTTTGTTATGAGAAATGCCGGTTCCGGTTTCGCGCCCGTCAACAAGCTCTGCGGAAAAGCGGTTATGAATATGACGGGAACATTCGTTGACGCCAATATATCGAGGACGGCTTCGAGGCCGGAACTGCCGTCCGCCAGATGGATGTCCGCGAGCACCAGACCTGGTGGCTTGCGCCCGACCGCGGCGACTGCCTCCTTGCGTGTTCGGGCAATGCCATGAACACGATGACCCAGCTGCTGGACCAGCGTCTCGAGATCCAGCGCAATCAGCGGCTCGTCCTCGATGATCAACACGTCCACCGCCATCTGCCGGGCGATCTCGGCACCGGCCTGCCGCAACAGCGCTTCCGCATCGTTCTCGCTGACACCAAGCGCCAGCGCGACTTCACTCGTTGAAAATCCTTCGAGGGTCGCGAGGAGGAACGCCTGGCGCGACTTGGGCGTCAACGAGCCGATGCGCCGATCAGTGATTTCGTTGCTGTCGTTCGTGCAATGCGCATCCTCGGCTTCTATCGAATCCCACACTTTGAGGAACGACTTTATCAGGCTCGTTCTGGTCGGGAGATTTCGTTCGAATGTCGCCGGATTCGCTATAAGGGCCTTTAGCAGCGCGACCACGTGAGAATCGCCACGCTCCTGCGACCCCGATAGGGCACGGGCGAACCGGCGCAGGTACGGTAGGTGCGGAGTCACGGCCTTGGCAACCGACATAGCTTCCCGACCTCGGGCAAGTCCCTGGATTTCAGCGGCTGTAGGGCTTGAATTGGGATACCCCGCCTGTTCTTACAGGGAACCTTCTTCGACCGGCCGCATTTATGTCATGGTCCGACGTCTCACAATCTTCTTCAGTTCGGGAGAACTCAAATGAACGGAATTATCTATCTCGTTGGTTTGGTGATCGTCGTTCTGGCCGTGTTATCGTTTTTTGGTCTCAGATAACCACAACTCAGCAGTCAGCGGCGTCACGACTTCGGCTTCGATTGATCCACCGGAGCGGGCGAAGCTTGTGGCCAGTTGCAAGGGGTCTCCTTCGCAGCCGCCTCTGCCAGCTTTGGCGGGGCGGCTTTCGGCGCGGGCGTGCCCTCGGGTACCGTCATTTCCTTGACTGTCGAATGCGAAGTGGCTGGGCCAGCGACACACGGCGCGGTTGGATTGATCGCAGGTGTAGTCGCTTGTGGCGGCTGGCCTTGCGCCGCTACGACCGTCACCTGAAGCATTAAACCCAACACAATCGTTGCAGTTCTCACGATCACACCCTTATGTTGCGCTGCCTGTTTCCTGTGCTAAGCAACGCTCGGGCCGGGGCTTTGTTCCGCTGGCTCGACAGTCGGCATCGTCATCATGCGCACGGCATTAAAGCTTGCCATGCGCGGGCCGCGATCCGTAATGTCTTGGCCGGCGACTCACCTCGGCGAGAAAAAGGTGTGCGCGGCCGCGGGCAAACCAGCCACGGGGAAACATCATGAGGAAGAGGCGCAATGCAGGCGCGTGAAATCGCGACCCGGAGCCGGGGCGGCATGGCCCCGACGGACATTGGCAATCCGAAATACTTTCACAAGGTCGTCGATTGCCAGTGGGCCTGCCCCACGCATACGCCGGTGCCCGAATACATTCGGCTGATCGCGCAAGGACGCTACGCCGCCGCTTACATGCTGAACTGGGAAAGCAACGTTTTCCCGGGGATTCTGGGTCGCGTTTGCGATCGCCCCTGCGAGCCCGCCTGCCGCCGTGGCCGCATCCAGCCGAGCGACGAATTCAACGCCAAGGATCCGTCCTTCAAGAATGCTGCGCCTGTCGCCATCTGCCGCCTGAAGCGCGTTGCGGCCGACTACAAGGGCGATATCGATGCGTTCATGCCTGACATTCCCGCCGCGAAGAACGGTAAGCGGGTGGCGCTGCTCGGCGCGGGCCCCGCTTCGCTCACGGTCGCGCGCGATCTGGCACCGCTCGGCTATCACATTACGATCTATGACAAGGACCCGCAGGGCGGTGGCCTGATGCGGACCAACATCCCGTCGTTCCGCCTGCCGGTCAAAGTGCTCGATGAGGAGGTCGAGCGGGTTCTCGACTTCGGCATCGAGACGCGTTTCGGTCATATGGTGTCGAGCCTGAAACAGGTGCTCGACGAAGATTTCGATGCCGTTTTCGTCGGCACCGGCGCACCCAAGGGTAAGGACCTGAGCCTGCCCGGCCGCGCTGAGGCTGCCGGCAATATTCACATCGGCATCGACTGGTTGACGTCGGTGGCCTTCGGACACGTGGAAAAGATCGGCCGCCGCGTCGTCGTCATCGGTGGCGGCAACACGGCGATGGACTGCTGTCGCACGGCATTGCGCCTTGGCGCGGAAGCCGTGACGGTGACGGTGCGCTCGCCGCGGAAGGTCATGAAAGCGTCCGAGTGGGAGATCAAGGACGCGATGCACGAGGGCATACCGATCCTCGACAATCACGCGCCCAACCGCTTTCTGATCGAGAACGGGCGGCTCGTCGGCGTGCTGTTCGACAAGATGGTCGAGAGCGGCGTCGATGCCAAGGGCCGCCCCAAACTGGCGGCGTCCGGCGAGCAGGTTACCATCTCGTGCGATGACGTGCTGATGGCGATCGGGCAGGACAATGCTTTCACCTGGATCGAGCGGGATCTTGGTGTTGCTTTCGACGAATGGAGCATGCCCACCGTCGATAAAACGACGTTCATGTCGACGCGGCCCGGCGTGTTTTTCGGCGGCGACGCGGCTTGGGGACCCGAAAACATCATCTGGGCCGTTTCTCATGGCCATCAGGCAGCAATCTCAATCGATGCCTATTGCAATGGCCGCGTTGTCACCGAGCGGCCGGCACCGGGCGCTAATCTCATCAGCCAGAAGATGGGGATCCACGAGTGGTCCTATTCCAACGATTACGATCCGGCGCGCCGTGTCGGCGTACCGCATGCCGACCTATCGGCTGCACTGAAGAACCTAAAGATGGAGGTTGAACTCGGCTTCGACGATCAGCTTGCGGCGCAGGAGGCTCAACGCTGCCTCAACTGCGATGTCCAGACGGTGTTCGCGCCGAAGCTATGTATCGAGTGCGATGCCTGTATGGACATCTGCCCGGTCGACTGTATCAACTTCACCGAAAACGCTGACGAGCCGCAGCTTCGCGACGCCTTGCGCGTACCGGCCATGAATATGGCGCAGGATCTCTACGTGTCGGAGGTGCTCAACACAGGCCGGATCATGGCCAAGGACGAGGACTTGTGCCTGCATTGCGGGCTGTGCGCTGAACGGTGTCCGACCGGCGCGTGGGATATGCAGAAGTACTTCTATGCCGAGCCCCAGGCGTCCAAGGCGTGCTTGACACATCATGAGGCGTATTTGAGATGATTGTGGGCAAGGAATTTCACTTCTCTTCTCCTCCCCCTTGACGGGGGAGGAAGACGCGGCTCGATTTTTTGCTCTTGGCAAAAAAACGATTGCCGCGTCAGGTTGGGGGTGAAGTTGTCAGCCCGGTTCGTGCCACTTGGCGACCCCCACCCCCCCTCCCCCTCAAGGGGGAGGGGGGGAAACCGGGAGAGAGGTGAGCAGCGGGTCGCATCAGGGTTGCGGTACGAGGATCGAAGGCAGCATGAGCGGCATCAACGATTTCGTCGTCAAGTTTGCGACCGTCAATGGCTCCGGCTCCGCCAGCGCCAACACCATGTTCGCCAAGACCCTGTTCCGCATGGGCGTGCCCGTAAGCCCGAAGAACATCTTCCCATCGAATATCCAGGGTCTGCCGACGTGGTACGAGGTGCGCGTCTCCGAGGCCGGTTACGTCGCCCGTCGCGAAGGCATTGACCTGATGATCGCAATGAACCCGCAGACCTATGACGAGGATCTGCGCGAGATCGTGAAGGGCGGCTGGCTGCTTTACGACAGCTCCAGGCCGCGCATCTGGAATCGCGACGACATCACCGTGTGCGCCATGCCGATGGCCGAGATCGCCGCCCGGAAATGGTCGGATGCACGCCAGCGCCAGTTGTTCAAGAACATGATTTACATCGGCGCGTTGACAGCACTGCTCGACATCGATCTCGAGGTGTTGAAGACTGTCGTCATCGACCAGCTCAAGGGCAAGGAGAAACTGGTTGCTGCGAACATGGACGCGGTTGACCTGGGACGCTCCTTTGCGCTCGCCAATTTCGAGTGCCCGCTGCCGATCAAAGTACGCCATGCGACGGCGGCCAAGGGGCGGATCCTGGTGACCGGCAACGACGCGGCCGGTCTGAGCGCGATCTACGCCGGAGCAACCGTTTGCGCCTGGTACCCGATCACGCCGTCGACGTCGGTCGCCGAAGCCTTCGAGAAGTATGCGCGCCGCATGCGCGTCACCAAGGACGGACGTCGTCTCTACGGCATCGTTCAGGCCGAGGACGAACTTGCGGCGATCGGTGTCGCGATCGGAGCGGCCTGGAACGGCGCCCGGGCGTTCACGGCGACGTCGGGCCCCGGCATTTCGCTGATGAACGAGTTCCTCGGGTTGGCCTATTTTGCGGAAATTCCGATCGTGCTCTGGAACATCCAGCGCGGCGGCCCCTCGACCGGCATGCCGACTAGGACCGGGCAGCCCGACATTCTTGCCTGCGCCTACGCATCGCACGGCGACACCAAGCATGTGCTGCTGTTTCCGGCCGACCCGACCGAGTGCTTCGAACTCGGCGCGCGAGCCTTCGATCTCGCCGAACGGCTGCAGACGCCTGTGATGGTGATGTCCGATCTCGATATCGGCATGAACGACTGGGTGACGGACCCGTTTGCCTGGGACGATGCCAAGGCGCACGATCGCGGCAAGGTATTGACAGCGCAGGAGCTGGAAAGTTTCCACGAGCGCCGTGGCAAGCCGTGGGGCCGCTACTTGGACATCGACGGCGACGCGATCCCCTATCGCACACTGCCGGGCACGCATCCCACCATGGGCGCTTTCTTCACCCGCGGCACATCCCATAACGACTATGCGCGCTACACCGAGGATGGTGTCGTGCATGCCGCGATGCTCGATCGCATCCGCCGCAAATTCGACACGGCGGCGACGCTGGTGCCGAAGCCCGAGGTCGTCATTCGCGACAGCCGAGGCAAGGTCGGCGTCATCTATTTCGGCGCAACCCGACCGGGCGTGCTGGAGGGGCTCGATCTATTGGCGAAGGATGGCGTGGCACTCAACTCGCTCCGGCTGAAGGCCTTCCCGTTCACGCCCGAAGTCAAGGCGTTCTGCGCCGCGCACGACCAGATTTTCGTGATCGAACAGAACCGCGACGCGCAGATGCGGTCTTTGCTGATGGTCGAGGCGGGCATTGCCGGCGAAAAGCTGATCGCCACCCTCAACTACGATGGCATGCCTCTGACGGCGTCCTTCGTACGCAATTCCATCTTGAAGCATCTGCAACCGGCCACCGCGCAGGCGGCGGAATAGGAACGGTTTTGCAATGCTGCCCAACCGGGAGTAATTTTGTCAGCAGTTTCCGTAGCCATTGGAGCAACCCATGTTGGCCAAACTGGCCGAAGCCGATCAGATGACTATCGAGGAGTTCCTCGCGTACATGGACACGCGTCCGGACGGCGAACGCTGGGAGCTGATCGAGGGGGTGGCCGTCATGAATGCAGCGCCGACGCAATGGCATCAGATCATCGCGTCGAACATCGTACACGTTCTTCTGACAAGGAAAGCCGCAAGCAAGGCGCCCTGGTTGCCTCTGCTCGGTGTCGGTACTCGCGTTCCGATTTCACCCAACAGCCTGCCGCAACCCGACGTCTACATACAGGAAGGCGTGGCCCAATCATCGCCCCTCACCGACGACGCACTCGTCCTGTTCGAGGTGCTGTCGAAATCGAACACCAAGGCAGATCGCGCCTGGCGCAAACGTGTCTATGCCAGTATCCCGAACTGTCAGCACTATGTCACGGTCTCGATGAAGTCGGCACAGATCATGCGCTACGACCGTGCCGCCGCCTGGTCGGAAACGACGGTATCCGGCCTCGAATCGACGTTGGCGCTGCCCGCGATCACATTCGAAATCCCTCTCCGGCATATTTACCAGTGGACCCCGATCAACTGAGCATTCGCCATCAATCGCAAGCCAGCTGGCCCTACAACATGAGCCAAAATCACGCATGAGCTACATCGCCAAGCCATCCGCCTATCACCCTGCGCTCAGGAAGAACGAGCTGGGGCTGACCCACCGCGACTACGAAGGCACGATGTCGACGCTGTGCGCGGGGTGCGGGCACGACTCGATCACCGCCGCCATCATCGAAGCTTGCTTCGAGATGGATTTGCCGGCGCACCGCATCGCCAAAGTTTCGGGCATCGGTTGCTCGTCGAAGACACCGACGTATTTCCTGGGTCGCAGTCACGGCTTCAACTCGGTGCACGGCCGCATGCCGTCGGTGACGACGGGCGCCAACATGGCCAACCGGGACCTCACATACATCGGCATATCGGGCGACGGCGACACGGCTTCGATCGGCCTCGGACAGTTCTGCCATGCGGTCCGTCGCAAGTTGAACATGACCTACATCGTCATGAATAACGGCTGCTATGGGCTGACCAAGGGCCAGTTCTCGGCGACCAACGACAAGGCCTCACCGTCGAAGAAGGGCGAAGCCAATCCATTCGAAGCCATCGATCTGTGCCAACTTGCGATCCAGCTCGGCGCTGGATACGTCGCTCGCTCGTTCTCCGGTGACAAGCGCCAGCTGATCCCGCTGATCAAGGCTGCCATCAGCTACAAAGGCTTTGCCTTCCTCGATGTGATTTCGCCGTGCGTCACCTTCAACAATCACCCCGCCTCGACCAAAAGCTATGACTACGTGCGCGCCCACAATATGGCCTCGGAGAACAAGCTCGACTTCGTCGAATCGCGCGAGGAGATCACCACCGATTATGCACCGGGCACGGCGGCCGACATCACGATGCACGACGGCTCCGTCGTCAGGCTGTACAAGGTCGATGGCGCACACGATCCGCGCGACCCGGATGCTGCGATCATGACCATTCGCCAGAATGCAGCGAGCGGTTCGGTCGCGACCGGCCTGCTCTATATCGACGAGGTACAGCAGGACCTGCACGACCTGCTCGAGAGCGACGCGCGCCCGCTCAGCATGGTGCCGATGGCCGAACTGTGTCCCGGCGCCAAGACGCTCGAACAGATCAATGAGCGGCTGCGATAGCAATACTTACAATTTGATCGATGACGACAACCAAGGGTTAAATGAGTTCTTCTTTGGTTGTTGCAAACCTCTCCGGTCACACGGCTAATAAACACGCGCAACCTAGAAAGTGCGCGACAGCGGATGCATACGTGGATCGGCACACAATGAGTCCAGGCAGACCAGAAGCGAATTGCCAAAAGGGCGGCGTCGACAGGCGGAGATCGGTGCGCCAGCCGGCGTGCATCAACGCGTCGATACGCTTTGAAGGTGGCAATCGCGTCAGATGCCTGGTGAAAGACTGTTCGAGAACCGGCGCGCTGCTTTTCGTAACCACCGTGCTCGGCATTCCCGGTCAGTTTGATCTTCAGGCAGCATCAGGACATACGCGGCGTGTCGAGGTCAAATGGCGAGGGCCGTCGCGCCTGGGTGTGCGTTTCGTCTGACGGTTTGAATCCAGCCCGCCTCATTGCTGCAAGGCGAAACAGCCACAATCCCCTCGTGAAGCTCTGACGTTGGCGTTGCCGATCATCGGCATTGCGCGAGCCGAGGCATTCGCACGAACCTGGTACCGGGAGATGTGTCATGATCGATTTTTTCGGCCAGCCGATGCCTGGCTCTGCGCTGCCGTTCAGCCGAGCGACCCGCGCCGCCGGTCTTGTGTTCGTCTCCGGCTGTTCGGCTCCCCACGACCCTGCGCTCGGTATTCATCGTGGTGAGACGGCAGGCGAGCAGGTCCGGAACTCCCTTGCGATGATTTCAGAAATTCTGCGCGAGGCGGGAACAAGCCTTGACCGCGTCGTGCAGGTGACGATGCTGATTACGGATCCGTCCGACTATGCTGCGTGCAATGCAGAGTACGCGAGGCATTTTCCGGGAGGATTGCCGGCCCGCCACACCGCCCGGTTCGGGGTACCGACGGATGCGAAGGTGGCGTTTGCCTGCATCGCACGGGCAAAGGATTGAGCAGCCGTAGGTTGGGTCAAGCCCGCTCGCGCGACCCAACAGGGCTGGCACCGCCCGTGGACGTTGGGTCGCGCTTCGCTTGACCCAACCTACAAGGATGCGACCTGCGGCGTTTCTGTCACCTGCAATTCACGGGCGACACGCTCGACGCCGCGAAACACGCGCAGGAAGTTGCGCCCAGCAAGCTTCGCGATCGCGCCGTCGCTCCAGCCGCGCGCGATCAATTGGGCGAGTAGATCGGGAAACTTCGAGACATCTTCCAGCCCGGCCGGCGTCGTGCCGCCAAAGAAATCCGAGCCGATGCCGACATGATCAATACCGGCTCGGGCTGCCATGTATTCGATGTGGTCGCACAACTCGGCCAGTGCAGCGCGGGGTGGCAGTCCAGCTTTGCGCGCATGCTTCTTGATCCATTCCGCGCGCTCGGCGCCGGGCGGCGCCTTGCCGTGCGGATCGGTCATCGGGCGCTGCCAGTCGCGCAACGCTTGCGAGATGAATGGCGGCACGAACGTCGCCATCACGATGCCACCGTTGCCCTTCAGCCGATCGAGAATATCGTCTGCGGCGTTGCGCGGGTGATTGCACAGGGTGAACGCGTTCATATGGCTGAGCACCACCGGCGCACGTGAGACATCAAGCACCTTGTGCTGGGCTCGATGCGACGTGTGCGCGCAATCGACGATCATGCCGATGCGGTTCATCTCGGCCACAACCTTCACGCCGAATTCGGTGATGCCGTCGTGTCGGGCCGCATCCGTTGAGCTGTCGACCCAATCCAGCGTCTCGTTGTGACATAGCGTCAGCAGCCGCACGCCGGCCGCGTACCACACCCGCAGCGACGCCAAACTGTTTTCGAGGCCGATGCCGCTTTCGACGGTGACCAACGAGGCGATCCTGCCCTGGCTCTTGGCGCGGGCGATGTCGCTCGCACGGGTCGCCGGCAAGAACACATCGGGGTGTGCGCGCGCAATTTCCAGCGCGATATCGATCTGCTCCAGCGTATACAAGCCAGGCTTCGTCGCACCTGATGGAACGAACGCCGCCCACCATTGCGCCGCCAACCGCCCCTGCCGCATTCGTGGAATGTCGGTGTCGTAGTCAGCCCGCGTCCGGTTGAGGTCGAAGGCTCGCACATCGCCATTTGCGCGCTGACGGATGACGATCGGCAGATCGTTATGTCCGTCGATCAGCGGAATCTTGTCGAGAATATCGTGAGCGTGTTGCAGCGCATCGCGCCTTGCCGTGGCCGTCATTGTTCACCGTTCGATCGAAGGCGCCGTGCTGTCCGGCCTTGCGCACACCTGGTTCGGCATCATGAACGGAAGTTAAATTTCACATTCAGATCCAGTTCAAAGCAAAGACAGCATACTCGTACCACTATCGAAGAAGCGAAACGAAATCGAGGAAACCCCCAACAGGAGAGTGTACTGTGTCTATAGCTATCGCATCCAAAAAGATCGCGTCAAAGGCGTTCATTTCAACTGCCATCGTCGGCTTCGGGCTGATCGCCGCTTCGAGCGGAGCGCAAGCCTATGGCGAGAGTTGGATCGACCACGTGCAGGCCCGGGAGGCCGCCTCAATCGAGCGAGGTCGCTACAGCGGCGAACTCACGCGACGCGAATATCGCGACCTGCGGGCCGAGCAGGACAGTATCCGTCTGATGGAGAGCCGCGCGAAGGCCGATGGCCATGTCTCCAGACGCGAGTATCGCAATATTGCCGAAGCGCAGCGCAATGCGGCACGACACATCCGTCACGAGACGCACGACGGGCAGAAGTCGTTCTGGCGCCGGTGGCTCTACACGCACCGCTACTGAACTGAACGCGATCGTTGAGGTCGCTTGTGCTGGAAGGGGTCGCCGCCGACTGTGACCCTTTCTTACATTCGGAACACACCGAATTTGGGCGCCTCGATCGGCGTATTCAAAGTCGCGCTCAAAGCGAGTGCGAGCACGCGGCGGGTCTCCGACGGCATAATGATGCCATCGTCCCACAGACGCGACGTCGCGAAGTAGGGATGCCCCTCGGTCTCGAACTGGTCGAGGATCGGCTGCTTGAACGCTGCTTCGTCGGCGGCGCTCCATGACTTGCCATCGCCTTCGATATTCTCCCGCCGGACGGTTGCCAGCACGGAGGCTGCCTGCGGGCCACCCATCACGGAGATCCGCGCGTTCGGCCAGGTGAACAGGAAGCGCGGCCCGTAGGCCCGCCCGCACATCGCGTAGTTGCCGGCGCCGTAGGAACCGCCGATGATGACGGTGATCTTCGGCACCCGCGCGGTTGCGACCGCCGTCACCATCTTGGCGCCATGCCGCGCGATACCCCCGGACTCGGCCTCGCGCCCGACCATGAAGCCGGTGATGTTCTGCAGGAACAGCAGCGGAATGCGCCGCTGACCGCACAACTCGATGAAGTGCGCCGCCTTCTGCGCCGTCTCGGAATAAAGGATGCCGTTATTGGCGAGAATCCCGATCGGCAGTCCTTCAATGTGCGCAAAGCCGGTGACGATCGTGGTGCCGTAAAGGGCCTTGAATTCCTCGAACTCGGAGGCGTCGACAATACGGGCGATCACATCGCGCGCGTCGTAGTGGGTCATAAGCGAGGCCGGCACTACGCCGTCGAGTTCGGCTGGATCGTAAGCGGGTGCGCGCGGTTCCCGCACAGCAATGTCGATGCGCTTGACGGTATTCAAATTGCCGACGATACCGCGCGCGATTTCGAGCGCGTGGGTGTCGTTCAAGGCATAGTGGTCGGCGACGCCCGACAGCCTCGTGTGCACATCAGCGCCGCCGAGATCTTCGGCCGTTACCGTTTCGCCGGTAGCGGCTTTCACCAGCGGCGGCCCACCGAGGAAGATCGTGCCCTGCTTGCGCACGATCACGCTCTCGTCCGACATGGCCGGCACGTAGGCGCCGCCCGCCGTGCAGCTGCCCATCACGACGGCGATCTGCGCGATGCCCTCCGCCGACATGCGCGCTTGATTGTAGAAAATGCGGCCGAAGTGTTCCTTGTCGGGAAACACCTCGGTGTGGTGCGGGAGATTGGCGCCGCCAGAGTCGACGAGATAGACGCACGGCAGGCGATTCTCGAGCGCGATCTCCTGGGCCCGCACGTGCTTCTTCACAGTCATCGGGAAGTAGGTGCCGCCCTTGATCGTCGCGTCGTTGCACACGATCATCACCTCGCGGCCCTGCACACGGCCGATCCCGGTAATGACGCCCGCGCCGTGAATGTCGCCCGAATACTGACCGTAAGCCGCAAGCTGCGACAGCTCCAGGAACGGCGAGCCCGGATCGATCAGCCCGAGCACGCGGTCGCGGGGCAACAACTTGCCGCGGCTTGCGTGCCGTTCGCGCAGTTTGGCCGGACCACCGACGGCCGCTTCCGCGCGCTTTTGCGCCAGATCCGAGGTTACCGCGCGCATGGCGGCCGCGTAGGCCTTGAACTCATCGGAGAACGGGTTGATGGCGGACTTCAATTTCGGCATGAGGCTCCCCTTGGTGCAACGCACCTAAGCAGCGGGCCGGGGGCTGCGCAAGATGCCGGGATGACAGTCTTTGTGTTGCGTCAGTGCGGCAGATTTGAATCGCCATTGCAGCAAGCTCGCCGACCCTCTTTTCAGCGCCACCACCAACTACCACATACAGGCTGCATCAAGACCGGCGCCTGACGGGCCGGCCTCGTTGCGTATCCACGTTCGAGTGCTTCATCCACGCCAGTTGGGCGGTGAAGCGCTGCTGCCGGAGACCGCATATGAACTTCGACAAATACACCGACCGCGCCAAAGGCTTCATCCAGTCGGCGCAGGGTTTGGCCGTACGCGAAGGCCACCAGCAGTTTTCGACCGAGCATGTGCTGAAGGTGCTGCTCGATGACGAAGAAGGCCTGGCGGCAGGTCTCATCCAGCGCGCCGGTGGCCGCCCGAAGGATGCGCTTGCGGCGGTGGAGCGCGTGCTCGCCAAGCGCCCGAAAGTCTCGGGAAGCGGCGCCGGCCAGGTCTATCTGGCGCCCGACCTCGCTCGCCTGTTCGAGGCGGCGGAAAAACTCGCCGACAAGGCCAGCGACAAGTTCGTCACCGCCGAGCGGCTGCTGCTTGCCATCGCGCTGGAAAAGAGCACCGAGGCCGGCAAGGTCATGGCCGATGCCGGTGTGACCGCGCAAGCGCTCAACGGCGCGATCAACGAGATCCGCAAGGGTCGCACCGCCGACTCGGCATTGGCCGAGCAATCCTATGATGCGTTGAAGCGCTACGCGCGCGACCTGACGGAAGCTGCCGCCAACGGTAAGCTCGATCCCGTCATCGGCCGCGACGAGGAGATCCGCCGTACCATCCAGGTGCTGTCGCGGCGCACCAAGAACAACCCCGTGCTGATCGGTGAGCCAGGCGTCGGCAAGACGGCGATCGCGGAAGGCCTCGCCCAACGCATCATCAAGGGTGATGTGCCCGAGAGCTTGAAGGACAAACGGCTGCTGTCGCTCGACATGGGCGCGCTAATCGCCGGCGCCAAATACCGCGGCGAGTTCGAGGAACGGCTGAAGGCCGTGCTGTCCGAAGTCACGTCGGAGGCCGGCAAGATCATCCTGTTCATCGACGAGATGCATACCATTGTCGGCGCGGGCAAGGCTGAAGGCTCGATGGATGCCTCTAATCTGCTCAAGCCTGCGCTGGCCCGCGGCGAGTTGCACTGCGTCGGCGCGACCACACTCGATGAGTACCGCAAACACGTCGAAAAAGACGCGGCCCTTGCCCGCCGCTTCCAGCCGATCTTCGTCAACGAACCGACGGTCGAGGATACCATCTCGATCCTGCGCGGCTTGAAGGAGAAGTACGAGCTGCACCATGGCGTCCGCATCACCGATAGCGCGATCGTAGCCGCCGCAACGCTTTCGAACCGCTATATTGCCGACCGGTTCCTGCCCGACAAGGCAATCGATCTTGTCGATGAAGCCTCATCGCGCCTGCGCATGCAGGTTGACAGCAAGCCCGAAGCGCTCGACGAGATCGACCGGCGGCTGATGCAGCTCAGGATCGAGCGGGAGGCGTTGAACAAGGAAAGCGATGCCGCTTCCCGGGACCGGCTGGCCAAGCTCGAGAAAGAACTTGCCGACCTTGACGAGCGCTCAAAGGCGCTGACCTCGCGCTGGCAAACGGAAAAGAGCAAGCTGGGCGACGCTCAGAAGCTCAAGGAAGATCTCGAGGCCCGCCGGACCGAGCTGGAGCAGGCGAGCCGCAAGGGGCAGTATCAGCGCGCGGGGGAGCTGACTTACGGCGTCATTCCGGAACTCGAGAAGAAATTGAAAGCGCTCGAAGCGGGCGATGGCAGTTCCGCACCGATGATGGAAGAGGCGGTGACGCCCGATCACGTGGCGCAGGTGGTGTCGCGGTGGACCGGCATTCCGGTCGACCGGATGCTGGAAGGTGAGCGTGCGAAGCTGCTCAAGATGGAAGAGGCGCTCAGCCTGCGCGTCATCGGACAGCGCGAGGCGGTGGAAGCCGTCTCGACCGCGGTGCGCCGTGCGCGCGCCGGCCTGCAGGACCCGAACCGTCCGATCGGCTCGTTCATGTTCTTGGGTCCGACGGGCGTCGGCAAGACGGAACTCACTAAGGCGCTCGCGGGCTTTCTGTTCGACGACGACACCGCGCTCGTGCGCATGGACATGAGCGAGTACATGGAGAAGCACTCGGTTTCGCGTCTGATCGGCGCGCCGCCGGGCTACGTCGGCTACGACGAGGGCGGGGCGCTGACCGAAGCCGTGCGGCGGCGGCCCTATCAGGTGGTTTTGTTCGACGAGATCGAGAAGGCGCATCCGGACGTGTTCAATGTGCTGCTTCAGGTGCTCGACGACGGGCGCCTGACCGACGGGCAGGGTCGCACCGTCGACTTCAGGAACACGCTCATCATCATGACGTCGAACAGCGGCGCCGAATATCTCGTCAACCAGAAGGAGGGAGAAGACACCGAGGCCGTGCGCGATCTGGTGATGGCGGAGGTGAAGGCGCGCTTCCGGCCGGAGTTCCTCAACCGGCTCGACGACATCATTCTGTTTCACCGGTTGCAGCGCGAGCACATGGGCGCGATCGTCGACATCCAGATCGGCCGGCTGGCCAGGCTGTTGGCCGATCGCAAGATCAAGGTCGAGCTCGACGACAAGGCCCGCACGTGGCTGGCAAATCAGGGCTACGATCCGGCCTACGGCGCCAGGCCACTGAAGCGCGTGATTCAGCGCAACCTGCAGGACCACCTTGCTGAAGCCATTCTCGCCGGGCAGATCCACGATGGTGAAACAATCCGGGTCAGCGTGAGCGAGGGCGTGCTGACGATCAGCGATTTGGCATCGAAGCCGGCCGCGACACCGGTGGAAATGCCCAGAACAGTGCATTGAGAGAACAGGGCGGGTCATTTCTCATTCGCATCAACCCAACTTTGTCATCCCGGGGCTTGTCCCCGGGACCCATAAAGCCGCGAACTCCGGCGTCACGGTTTGTGGCCTGATGGGTCGCGGCAAAGATTGCCCACATGACAGTCCTTGTGTTTTGGCCAGTGCGGCAGAATCGAACCACTTCGAGGGGACGCCGCGCGGCGCCACGCTGGCTTGACTATCTCACGTCTTGGCTCCATGCACGCTTACCCGGAAAAGTAAAGGTTTCGAGGGGACGAGATGAGCAAACCAGCAAACGATCAGACGGGGTATGAAGCCGCCTTCAGCAGCCGGATCGCGGCGCTGCATGCGGAAGGGCGATATCGCGTGTTCGCCGACATCAAACGCGAGCGTGGCGCATTCCCAGCTGCCCGGCGACGCAAAGGCGGCGACATCAGCGAGGTGACGGTCTGGTGCTCGAACGACTACCTCGGCATGGGGCAGCATCCGGCGGTGCTTGCCGCCATGCACGAGGCGATCGATAGTGCCGGCGCCGGCTCAGGCGGCACGCGCAACATCTCGGGCACGACGCACTACCACGTCGATCTCGAAGCCGAACTCGCCGACCTGCACGGCAAGGAAGCGGCTCTGGTTTTCTCCTCGGCCTATATGGCGAACGATGCGGCCCTATCGACACTGCAACGGCTGCTGCCGGGATGCGTGGTGTTCTCTGACGAGAAGAACCACGCGTCAATGATCGCCGGCATCCGGAACGGCCGTGGCGAGAAACATATTTTCCGCCACAACGACCTGGCCGACCTCGAGGCGAGGTTGCAGGCGGTGCCGCGCGCGACGCCGAAGATCATCGCCTTCGAGAGCGTCTACTCGATGGACGGCTATATCTCGCCGATCGCTGAGATCCGCACGCTCGCGCAAAAGTATAACGCCCTGACCTACCTCGACGAGGTGCACGGCGTCGGCCTCTACGGATCACGCGGCGGCGGCATCGCCGAGCGCGACGGCGTGATGGACAGAATCGACATCATCAACGGCACGCTCGCCAAGGGCTTCGGCGTGATGGGCGGCTACATCGCGGCCAGCCGCAACTGCTGCGACGCGATCCGCTCCTATGCCTCCGGGTTCATCTTTTCGACTTCGATGGCGCCGGCTATTGCCGCCGGGGCACTGGCAAGCATCCGCCATCTCAAGACGAGCAGCGTCGAACGCATCCGCCACCAGGAGCGCGTCGGCGCCGTCAAGGCGCGCCTGGCCGCTGCCGGGATCGCGTTGCTGCCGAACCCGAGCCATATTGTGCCGGTGATGGTCAACAATCCGGTGCACTGCAAGGCGTTGAGCGATAGTCTTCTCGATGCTCATGGAATCTATGTGCAACCGATCAACTACCCGACTGTGCCACGCGGCACGGAGCGGCTGCGCATTACGCCAACGCCGGACCACACCGATGCTCAGATCGACCATCTCGTCACCGCGCTGAGCGAGTTGTGGCAGGCTTGCCCGGTCGTTGGAGGCAGAACCGTGCGGCTGGCGGCGGAGTAACAGGCAAATCGGCTGGGTTTTTTTCCCTCTCCCCGTGAAAAACGGGGAGAGGGGAAGTTTAATGCGATTGTCCTGGGCAAATCAGGGGGAGTGACAATGGCTTTCTCTCGGCGTCTATGGTTCGCGATTGCAGCGGCTGCCGTCGCGCTCGCCCCGGCGACCGGCGTGGCGCAAACCTTTCCCTCGAAGCAGATCCGCATCGTAGTGCCCTACCCGGCCGGCGGGCCGACAGACGCGCTGGCGCGTATCGTTGGGCAGGAATTGCAATCGACGAACGGCTGGACAGTCCTGATCGAGAACAAGCCGGGCGCGTCAGGCGCGATCGGCAGTAGGGAAGTCGCAAAATCGGACCCTGACGGCCACACCATCGTGCTCGGCAACAACCAGACCCATGCGACCAATTCGATCCTGATGAAGGACGCCGGTTACGATCCGCAAGCCGACTTCACGCCGCTTGCAGGGCTCGCAGACCTGCAGCACGCGCTGGTCGTGCGCAAGGACCTCGGCGTGTCGACTGTCGCCGAGCTGGTGGCTCTCGCCAAGAAGGAGCCTGGCAAGCTCAACTACGGCTCGACCGGCAACGGATCCGGTTCGCATCTCGCCATGGAGCTGTTCAAGACCCGCACCGGAACTCAGATGCAGCACGTGCCGTTTCGCGGCGCCGCACCGATGGCGTTCGAGATTGTAGCTGGCCGCATCGATGTCGCGTTCGCGACGCTGCCTTCGGTGCTGGGTCAAGTCCAAGGCGGCGAGATGCGCGCCATCGCCATTGCATCGAACGTGCGTGCGCCGCAGTTGCCCGACGTGGCCTTACTGAAGGAGCAGGGCATCGTCGACGCCGAAGCCGACAGTTGGCTGGCATTGTTTGCGCCGGCAAGAACCCCGCCCGCCGTTCTCGAAACACTCTCGAAAGCGGTGTTGGCCGCGCTCGCGAAACCGGACGTCGCGGCGAGTGCCATCAAGCAGGGCATCGCCGTCAATGTGCGCGGGCCGGAGGCCTTCAAGCCCTACCTTGCGGCCGAAATCAAGAAGTGGGCCGATGTGGCAAGAACCGCGCAGGTGAAGACCGAGTAGGCGGCCTAATCATCGCTGCTCCAGGGCCATTCAATTCTCCTGTGTTCCACCCCCACCGCTGTCATCCCGGGGCTTGTCCCCGGGACCCATCGAGCCGCCAACTCCGGCGTCACGGTTTGCTGAGCGATGGGTCCCGGCAATAAATGCCGGGATGACAGTCTGTGTGTTTCAGACGGTGCGGTAGAACTGAATCACCCTCATCGCTGCTCGCGGACGCGGAACATCAGGAACAGCCCGGTCACGAGGAAGACCATGATCGAGGCCATGCCGATCCGCTGACTGCCGCTGATGTAGGTCGTGAGCGCCACCAGCAACGGCGCGGCGAACGCCGTCGCCTTGCCGGAGAATGCGAACAGCCCGAAAAACTGCGTCATCCGATCAGGCGGCGCCATCCGCGCAATGAGGCTGCGGCTCGCCGCCTGCACCGGTGCGGCAACCAGTCCGATCAGGATCGCGAAGCCCAGGAACGCGCGCTCGCCGACCGAGGAGAATGCCGCGCTGCCGGGCAACTTTTCCGGCACGACCTGTGTGAAAAGAATGTGCGTCTTGTCGACGGACAAGATGCCAATGGCCCCCATGATGATGATGAGAAGTGAGCCGATGATCACCCGCTTCGAGCCGAACTTGTCATCGAGAAAACCGCCGAGATAAGCGCCGATCGCGCCGGTGAGCACGACGATAATGCCGAACAGGCCCTGCTCTTTCAGACCCCAGCCGAACACCGCCGAGCCGTAGATGCCGCCGAACACGAAAATCGCGGTCAGGCCGTCGCTGAAGATCATGCGGGCGATCAAGAAGGTCAGGATCTCGGGGTGCGAGGGCAGGCCCTTGACCGTGGCGATGAAGTTCCTGATGCCGCCGGCGACCGTACCCCTGGTCGTCGTGCGCGGTGCGTCGGGCGTGAAAAAGAACAGCGGCAGGCAGAAGATGAGAAGCCAAAGCGCCGAGAACGGGCCGACCAGTCGGTCGCCTTCGTGCGTGGCGGCGTTGAGTTTCACGATCGGGTCGAGCCCGATCAGCGTCTTGCCCGTCTGCGCATCGGCAGCTATCAGTCCCGCCATGATGATGAGCGCGATCAGGCCGCCGAGGTAGCCCATCGCGAACCCGGTTCCGGAGAGCTTGCCGATCCGGTTGCGCGGCACCAGCGTCGGCATCATGGCATTGAAGAACACGACGGCGAATTCGGCGGCGACGCTCGCCATCACGAACGCGCCGAGGACCAGCCACAGATCCTGGCCCTTGAGACCTGGCGTGGCGGTCCACAGCATTGCCATGCCGGCGATCATCAGGGCGACGAAGACCGCGAGCCACGGCTTGCGGCGTCCCTTCACGTCGGCAACGGCGCCGAGCAGCGGGCTGCCGACCGCGATCAGAATTCCGGCGGCGGCGGCGGCATAGCCCCAGAGCGCTTGGCCGGCAGTCTTGTCGCCGACGACGAAATTGACAAAATAGGGTCCGAACAGGAACGTCACGATCAGCGTGTAGAACGGCTGACATGCCCATTCGAACATCACCCACCCGGCAATGGCGCGCGGCGGCGCGGCAACCGTGGTGCCCTGCGGGTTCGCAGCCATCGTCGCCTCGATCGCAGCCATCTGATCCCCCTGGTCCCCTATCGCGGTTGTAGCGTCATAGCTGGAAATGGGCCAGTGATGCAGTGATATCCGACGTGCCGTGCCAGAGTGATTCAGTTTTAACGCACCGCCTGCAACACAAAGACTGTCATCCCGGCATTTATTGCCGGGACCCATCTCGCGACAAACCGTGACGCCGCAACTCGTGGCACGATGGGTCCCGGTGACAAGCACCGGGATGACACCGGTGGGGGTGAGACACAGGAGAATTGAATTGGCCTGCGTGCAGCGCCGCGAACGCGTTTGCCATCGAGGCCGAACCGGGCTTTGAATGCTGGCAGCCGACGTTGAACAAGGGCTCGATATGACGAACGCATTGACGTTGCCGCTCGACCAGCAGTGGGGGGATATCCGCGACGGCGTTCGCAACGCGTGCAAGGCTTTTCCAAACTCATACTGGCTGAAACTCGATCACGACGATGCCTACCCCGCGGATTTCGTCGCGGCCCTGACCGAAGGCGGTTACCTCGCCGCGTTGATCCCCGAACAATACGGTGGCGCCGGCTTGCCGCTGAGCGCCGCCGCGGCAATTCTCGACACGATCCATGCCGAGGGCTGCAATGCCGCTGCCTGCCATGCTCAGATGTATACGATGGGCACGCTGCTGAAGCACGGCAATGCCGCGCAGAAGCAGAAGTACCTGCCGGGCATCGCGTCGGGCGCCTTGCGCATGCAGGCGTTCGGCGTCACTGAGCCGACAACGGGCAGCGACACAACCCAGCTAAAGACGCGTGCTGAAAAGAAGGGCAACGACCGCTATGTCATCAATGGCCAGAAGGTGTGGACCAGCCGTGTCGTGCAGTCCGACCTGATGCTGCTGCTGGCGCGCACCACTCCGGCCGACAAGGTGCGCAAGCGTTCCGATGGCCTGTCCGCCTTCATCGTCGACCTTCGCGAGGCGCAGGGCAAAGGCATCGAGATCAAGAAGATTGACGCGATGATCAATCACAACACCTGCGAGGTGTTCTTCGACAACCTCGAAGTACCTGCCGAAAATCTTATCGGCACCGAGGGCCAGGGTTTCAAGTATATCGTCGACAGCATGAATGCGGAGCGCATTCTCATTGCTGCCGAGTGCCTCGGCGATTGCCGTTATTTCACCAGGCGCGCCTGCGAGTACGCCCGGGAGCGTGTCGTGTTCGGCCGTCCGATCGGGCAGAACCAGGGCGTGCAGTTCCCCATCGCGCGCGCCTGGGCCGACTTCGTTGCCGCCGAGCTGCTGGTCGCCAAGGCGGCCGCACTGTTCGAGGCTGGCCGAGATTGCGCGCCCGAAGCCAACATGAGCAAGATGCTCGCGGCCGATGCGTCGTGGAAAGCCGCCGAAGCCTGCCTGCAGACGTTCGGCGGCTTTGCCTATGCGCGCGAATACGGCATCGAGCGCAAGTGGCGGGAAACGCGGCTCTATCAGACCGCACCGATTTCAACCAACATGGTGCTGGCCTATGTCGCGCAGCACGTGCTCGGCCTGCCACGCAGCTATTGATGCACCGGCCGGTTATTTGCCGTCGAGCGGCCCGCCGACCATTGAGCGATTCCATTTGGTGACCCACGCCGGCGGCTTCGCTTCGGGGCTGACTGCAACCGGAAACGGTTGGAGCAATGCGGCTGGAGCCGGCGCCGGCGGAGGTTGTCTAATTGGTACTGCACGGGGCTGGAACTTGACCGGCGGCAGGGGAACCGCCGTCAGCTCCCGCTTCGGCGAACGCGAACGGACGCCGAGCTCCGGCGTTCGTGGTGCTTGGAACTTGCGCGGCGCAGCGATCGGCTGGGCGGGTGTCGCCCGCTGCAGGCCGGGCAGCGGCACCATGGCGTGTGGTATTTGAGTCGCAAACTTGCCCGGCACGGGCGCGGCTGCCAGCGCCTGCACCGGATTGCTTGGATGGTCCGAAGGGCGGTTGACCGTTGTCACCCTTGTCTGCGCGGCCGTTATTGTCGCGCGATTTGCATTGAGCAGCGCGATGTTGATCTCATGGTTGTTGCGCGGGATCGAATACATCGTCAGATGAAGTCGCGGCGCGGCCGCAATCTCGACTAGCCAGACGCCATTGCCGAGTGGTGTCGCAGGGCTGAGCCCGGCGTACTCGGGCAGCCCGCTCAGCATAAGCACGGCTCCCGCCGGCGCCAGATTCGCATCGAGTACGTTGATCGGGAACGCGGTGGCGGCGCCGGCAGTGGCCACGATCTCCGCGGGAACGATCAATGAAGGTTGGCCGGTCGCCAATGGCGGTACGGCAAATGCAGCAATGCCGCGAGCGGCGCCCTGGTCGGTTGCGTCAGCAATGCTGCCGCCTTGGGTGGCGCCAATCCGGCTAGGCTCCGTGTGCATTGATCCATTGGCACTGGCGACTTGCGAAACTCCATCCGACCTGCCGCGTTCAGGTACAGCCGGCGACCACAACGCCGCGATAAAGGCTACAAGCGCCAAAGGGATCAGAAAGCCGCCGGCGAAGGCGCGCGCCAGGTCGCGGTTCAGTCTGTTTTCGTGCGGCAGGTTTCGCCATGCATCCCCCAAACGAGCGCGAGCCCGATCCGGAAGCATCCTCCAGTAAGACGTCTGCGACAGTTCGGACGACGACGGCGTCGCGGTCGATGGCGTGTTCGCGGGCGTCGGACCCCCGCCGAGGCGTGCCAGGATTGCGCGCAGGGATCCGGTGTCGGATTGCTCCCGCAGTCGGTTGCTGTCTGGCGGCATGGCGGCTACCCGCTGATCTCGTCGCGATTTCCACCAGCGCGGAATGCTGTCAGCATCGGGCCACGCCGGAAACGCCGGGACACGAGCCCACCCTTTCGCGACCCCAGCGTAGCCAGCAGTGACACACAGATTCTTCAACCGCCATGCGAAAGCGCCGGTAATGATTAACCTGACCGGCCATCGCCCAGGGCAATTCTGTTTTTTCCGGTCTCCTCCCACGGCTGTCCGGATTAATGGAACGGAAACGGAGAAACCGGCAAACGACCCTTGACGCTGCATGGGCTCGTCCTACAGTCCATCGGCCTTTTGAACTGCAATCGACCGAGCGCCATCATGTATGAATCCGTGACCCGCGGGATCCGCGTTCGCGTCAGCCCGCAATTCAACTCCGATCAGTCGACACCAGAGGAGAATTATTATTTCTGGACCTACACTGTCGATATCATCAACGAGAGTGCGCAGACGATGCAATTGCAGTCGCGCATGTGGCAGATCACCGACACGCGTGGTCATCGGGAAGAGGTGCGGGGACCGGGTGTCGTTGGTCAGACGCCGCGCATCGCCGCCGGAGAAAGCTTCAGTTATACCTCGGGCTGTCCGCTGCGCACGCCGTCCGGCATCATGGTCGGCAGCTACCAGATGGCCGACGAGGCGGGTACGCTGTTCGACATCGCGATCCCGGCGTTCTCGCTCGACAGTCCCTATGTCCAGCGCCGCATGAATTGATCAACGAAAGATCAACCTGATCATGAGCCCGCCGATCTACACTGCCAAACAGATGCTCGGGCGCTTGATCGCGTTCGATACCACGAGCCACAAGACCAATCTGCCGATGGCGGAGTTCATCCGCGACTATCTTGCTGGCCATGGCATCGAGAGCCACATGGTGCCGGCTGCCAACGGCATTCATGCGAGCCTGTTCGCGACGATCGGGCCCAAGGACCGCGCCGGCGTCGGTCTCTCCGGCCACATGGACGTGGTGCCGATCGCTGGCCAGACCTGGGATACGGATCCCTTCACCATGGTCGAGAAGGGCGACAAGCTTTACGGCCGCGGCACCTGCGACATGAAGGGTTACCTCGCCTGCGTGTTGGCGGCGGTGCCCGAATTCGCCAAATCGAAGCTCAATGTGCCGATCCACATCATATTCTCCTATGACGAGGAAGTCGGCTGCACCGGCGTCAGGCCGATGATCGCCGAGCTCGGCAGCCGCCTCGTCAAGCCGCGCATGGTGATGGTTGGCGAGCCGACCGCAATGACTGTGGTCGACGCGCACAAGGGACGGGTCGGCTGGACTGTCGAACTGACGGGACGCGCCTGTCATGCGAGCATGGCGACGCTCGGCATTAACACCATCACCTACGCAGGGCGCCTGCTGGGCGAGCTCGACCGGATCGAGCAGGAACTGAAGGCGGTGCCGAACCCGCGTTTCGATCCCGCGCATAGCACCTTGCAAGTCACACAGATCGAGGCCGGCACCGCCAGCAACATCGTGCCGAACGGCTGCTGGTTCGGCTGGGAAATCCGCGCGCTGCCCGGCCTCGATACGAAGGCGATCGAGCGCCGCCTGATGGCTTTCGCCGAAAGACATTGCCTGCCGGAGATGAAGGCCGTTGCCGCGGAAGCCGATATCCGCCTCGCCCGCATCAGTGAGTCCCGGCGTTCGCGGCTGATGCGGGGTCGGAGGTATTGTCGTTGACGCTCAAACTCGCCGGCCAGAACGAGACCCACGCGGTGTCCTACGCGACGGAGGCAAGCCTGTTTCACGCCGCCGGCGCGCCGACGATCATATGCGGCCCGGGCCATATCGCGCAGGCACATACCGCCAACGAATTCATCCTGACCGCCGATCTCGACACCTGCATGGGCTACATGCATCGCCTTGCCGATTGGGCGCGTGGTTGAAAATCGGCTGATCGCGGAAGCTATATTCGCAACACCCGCAGCCAGCGCGTCACGTCGAGCAGCGTCATGGCCGCAGCGGCGACATAGGTCAATGCCGCGGCACGCAGGATCTGGCGGGCCGAGATCATGTCGGCGTCGACAATGTAGTTGCCAGCTTTCAGCACCGGCAGCGCACGCTTGAAACTGGCATCGTACTCGACCGGCAGTGTGACCGCGTGCATCAACACGCTGAACGCCAGGATCATCACACCAAGAAACAACTGCACCAGCATGATTGCCGGCGATTTGGCGAAGATCAGCATTACCGGCGCCAGCAGCATCACGATCGAGCCGAGAATTTCAACGCGCTGCGCCTGCTTTGCCAGCCGGGTCCGCGCCTTCAAGGGCGCATAGCCGGTTGCATCCTGCATCGCATGGCCGACTTCGTGGGCTGCGATCACCACGGCGGACAGCGAACGTTTGCGCATGTGATCGGCCGACAGCCTCACGGCCTTCTCGATCGGGTCGTAATGGTCGCCCTTGTCGGTCTCCTCGACCTTGACGTGATGCAGCTTCATTTCATCCAGAATGTGACGCGCCAATTCACCACCTGTCCCGGCAAAGTCGTGGCGCTCCACGGCATGGCGCTGAATGACGCCGCGCACCCACAGCCCAGGCAGGTAGGCCAGCGCCATGATCAGCACGATCACGATCAATCCCAAGACCACGATGGGCTCCCGAGCGACAACAGCAGGACCACAAAGGCCCTTCCGCATCATATAGTAGCTTTGCAAGGCACAATCGGGACGATTCAGTTCTGCCGCTCGGGCATATCGGCGTCGTCCGTGCAGCGCATCTGGCGCGCCTTCTCGCTGCAGCCGCCGAGACGTTCAAGAAAATGGCGGCGCTGGACCGAGTCCGCCGACAACATCCTGGCACCCATCGAACGCTTCTGCCGTCGCACGCTGCACGTCCATGCTCCAGCTGGATAGGAACTTCTGAATCGGGCCCCCAACCCTCTGAGAAGGTCGGGCTAGGGCATGGGGATTTCAGGCTGCTTGATGGGAATGTGATAACCGGCCTGGACCGCAGGGCGTGCCGCGATCTCACGATACCAGCGCAAAACGCTCGGAAACTCTCTCATATCGATGTTTTGCCATTCGAACCGCGAGGCCCAGGGCCAGATCGAGATATCGGCGATGGAATATTCGCCCGCCACATACGGCATCTCGGCCAAGCGCCGGTCGAGCACACCATAAAGCCGTTTGGCTTCCGCCAGATAGCGGTCCTCGGCGTAGGGTGCCTTGCCCTTGTTGAACTTCACGAAGTGATGCACCTGCCCCAACATGGGGCCGAAGCCGCCCATCTGCCACATCAGCCATTCGACCGTCCGCCAGTGGGCGTCGCCCTTCGAGCCCCACAGCTTGCCCGTCTTCTGCGCCAGGTACATCAGGATCGCTCCGGACTCGAAAACCGACTGACCGGTGTCGTGATCGACAATCGCGGGAATTCGATTGTTCGGGCTGATCTTCAGAAATTCAGGCTTGAACTGTTCATTCTTGTTGATGTCTATCGGATGGGCACGATAGGCGACGCCGATTTCCTCGAGCATGATGGAAACTTTGCGCCCGTTGGGGGTCGACCAGGTGTACAAATCAATCATGGGTACTTCTCACGGAACGACATTCGATTTCGGACGGCCGGGTGCCGGTCTAGTTTCCGTCACGTCTGGCTCAACGCCGTTGGCCACTGCCGTCAAAATCAGGGCGCAGTCATCATCCCTAAAGTAAACGAGGCTCTGGTGCCCGGCAATGCCTGCGCGGGCACTATTGCACCAAGGGGCTACTGGTCTTGGAATGCTCTGTTATAAGTCTCGTTTTCGTTCGTCTTGGTACGGGCATCCGATGGGGACTGGAATGCACATCATGATCGGCGCGATTGTGTTGCTGCTCGGGCTTGTTCTAACGCCTCCGTCAGTTGGGGCGCAGGAAACAGTGAAAGGGTTTTCCTGCGTGTTCAGAGCTGGCACGACCTTGACTTACGACCTGGGAAAGTTCCGGCGCACGCCGGCCAAGCCGATCCAGTTTGAAGTCGCAGATATCGATCTGGCGGGCCAGAAAGCCCAGCTCGTGACGCCCAAGGGGCGGGGCGAGTTGCGGGTCGTGCGTGCGCTCAATGCCAACCATTATCTCGAGGTCGTAGCGGAAGGTTTCCTGAATATCAGCACGATCTATGACCGCGACGCGAAGGCGGGCGCACACCCGGCTGTGCACTCGCGCCATTTCGGACTGTTCGGCGAGCCCGTCGTCGCGCAGTATCAGGGCTTCTGCCTGCCGAAGTAGCCCGCTTTTTTTCGAGGATAACCGGTCGCCGGCAGCGGTTGGATCAAGAGATAACGTCGTCATGCTGACAAAAGTGCTGATCGCCAACCGGGGCGAGATTGCCTGCCGCATCATTCGGACGGCACGTCGGTTGGGTATTGCGACAGTTGCGGTCTATTCGGACGTCGACGCCAAAGCCCTCCACGTGGCGCAGGCAGACGAGGCCGTGCACATAGGCCCGTCGCCCGCGCCGGACAGTTACCTGCGCATCGATAAGATCATTGCGGCAGCGAAGGCAACCGGCGCCGATGCGATCCACCCCGGTTACGGTTTTCTCTCCGAGAACGCTGAGTTGCCCGCCGCGTGCACCGCGGCTCGAATAGCCTTCATCGGGCCGTCGGCAGACGCCATGCGCGCGCTCGGTGGCAAGGCCGCCGCAAAGCTGCTCGCGATCAAGGCCGGTGTGCCGGTGGTGCCAGGTTATCAGGGTGCGGCGCAGGACTTGAACACGCTGAAAGCAGAGGCAAGACGCATCGGCTATCCGGTGATGATCAAGGCCGTTGCCGGCGGCGGCGGGCGCGGAATGCGGCTGGTCGAGAGCGAGGCGGAGTTCGCCAGCCTGCTCGACAGCGCGCAGCGCGAGGCCAAATCGGCGTTCGGCAACGACATCGTGTTGATCGAGAAATTTGTCGTCGCTCCGCGCCACATCGAAGTGCAGGTGTTCGGCGATTCGCACGGCAACGTCGTCCACCTGTTCGAGCGCGACTGCTCACTGCAGCGGCGCAACCAGAAGGTGATCGAAGAAGCGCCCGCCCCCGGCATGAGTGCAGGGCTGCGAGCGAAAATCTGCGGCGCGGCAGTGCAATTGGCCAAGTCGGTCGGCTATCAAGGGGCAGGCACGGTCGAGTTTCTGGTCGAGGGCGGCAAGCTGTCGGCCGACGCGCCCTGGTACTTCATCGAGATGAACACGCGGCTGCAGGTCGAGCATCCGGTAACCGAAGAGATCACGGGCCTCGATCTCGTGGAGTGGCAGTTCCGCGTGGCATCGGGCGAGGCATTGCCCTTGAAGCAGACCGAGATCGCCATGAGCGGCCACGCCATCGAAGCGCGGCTGTGCGCCGAAGACCCGACGAACGGTTTCATGCCGAGTGTGGGCAAAATTGTAAGGTTCGATGTCGCCTCCAACTCGGGATTGCGACTGGAGACCGGCGTCGAGGCAGATGGGGAGGTCTCGCCGTTCTACGATTCGATGATCGCGAAGCTGATTGCTCCGGCAAGCGACCGAGCCCGCGCGATCCAGCAGCTGCTCTGTGCTCTCGAGGGGGCGTTCGTCGCTGGGCCACAGACGAATATTGCGTTCCTGCGTGCGTTGCTCGGGCACGCCGGTGTGCGCAGCGGCGATATGGATACGGGTCTCATAGCGCGAGATCTGGCTGGGTTGACTATGGACGCGACGACTTCGATGGCGACTGTCAGGGGAGCGCACGCCCTCATCGAGGAGCGTTGGGCAGCGCATTCATCGATGCGGCGGCGCGATTGGCGCGACCCCTGGATCGCGTGCGACGGCTTTCTATTGGGCGCTCAACGCAAGACGGGCGTTCGATTCGACGTGGATGGCAAGGCTGTAACCGTGGGCGTTCGTTGGGTGGATAGCGGCTGTCTGGTTTCGTATCCGGCCGACCGCGAAGAGAGCGGACCATATCCGCCACCGGACAGTCCCGTCAAAGTGCACTTGACCGATAACCGCGCTTTCGTCGTTCTCGATGGTCGCCAAACCGTTGTCGGCTGGCCTACCTACGATATCGACGAAATCTCCGACGGTTCATCTCTCGACACCATCCGCGCGCCGATCAACGGCCGGCTCGCCAAGATCATGGTCGCCGAGGGGGACGTGTTGACAAAAGGCGACAAGGTGGCCGTGGTCGAGGCCATGAAGATGGAGCATGTGCTGCACGTCGCCCGCGACGGCACGATTGGCAAGATCGCCGTCAAGGAGGGCGCGCAGGTCATCCAAGGCATGCTGATCGCATCGCTTGCCGTGGACGCAGGGCCGTGACCCTCAATTTGATCAAACTCTGCGTCGGTGCGGAGAGCATCGAGGATCTGGCCGCGTGGCAGAAGCGGCGGCTGGCGGCACAGAAGAAAGCCGGCGAGAAGCTGCAGCTGTTCCACACGACGTTCCAGTCACCCAAGCGGCAAGCTGAATTGACGGACGGTGGTTCGCTCTATTGGGTGATCAAGGGGCTGATCCAGGTGCGCCAGCCGCTCGTCGGCTTCGGTGAAGGCTACAAGGAAAACGGCTCGCCGTGCTGCCTGCTGTTGCTGTCGCCGAAGCTCATTGCGGTGCGCCCGGTGCCGCGCCGGCCGTTCCAGGGCTGGCGATATCTGACCGCCGAAGACGCCCCCGGTGACTTGAAAGGTGGCGCCGCGGACAGCCTTGCCCAGATGCCGCCGCGCATGCGCCGCGAGCTGGTCGATCTCGGCCTGTTGTAACACTGTCCTGCGCCGGATATTGATGGCGCGGTTTTGGGCTTCCTCGGAGCGATTGTACCGTGCAGCAGTATCCGCCTCCCCGCCAATCGACCCTGTGTGCCGAGTTACCTTCGACCGTGCCGTTCGTTGGCCCAGAGGCCCAGGAGCGGGCGCGCGGGGCGAGGTTCCGCGCACGCATCGGCGCCAACGAAAGCGTATTCGGCCCGTCGCCGAAGGCGATCGC
>JBGTIU010000168.1:0-14634 GCA_041745515.1 Hyphomicrobiaceae bacterium
CGCTTCTCGGCGCGCTCCTTGCGGATCGACTCGTGCTCGTGCGATGACGATCCCCGAGCCTGTGAGAAGGGCGGGCTTGGTTTGCCCGCGACCGGGGCGTTCCAAAGGTGTGCGCTCGACCATGATCAGACGTGAGGGACATGATGTTGATTGCTGAAGCGGCGAGCTGGAGCGACCAGTTCCTGGGCTGGGTGTTTACGATGTTCGGCAGCCAAGGCACGACCGCCGTTGCCATCCTGAAAATCATCGGCATCAATATCATCCTGTCCGGCGACAACGCGGTGGTCATCGCCCTGGCGTGCCGCGGGCTGCCGCCCAGGCAACGTAGAATCGGCATTATGCTCGGCGCCGGCGCCGCCGTGGTGCTGCGTGTCATCTTCACTCTCATCGTGGGGTTCCTGCTTGGAGTGCCCTGGCTGCAATTGATTGGCGCTGTTTTGCTGTTCTGGATTGCCGTCAAGCTGCTCACCGCCCAAGAAGTGAGCGAGGACAGCGTCGCCGCAGGTGCCTCTCTCTACGAAGCCGTGAAGATCGTCGCCATTGCCGACATCGTCATGAGCCTTGACAACGTGCTGGCTATCGCCGCGGCAGCCAAGAGTGCGCCGGCGGGTCAGCAGTACTGGCTCATCATCATGGGGCTCCTGATCAGCATTCCGCTGGTGGTGGCGGGAGCCGCGCTGATCTCATCGCTGTTGCACCGCTTCCCGA
Source organism: Hyphomicrobiaceae bacterium (assembly GCA_041745515.1). Taxonomy (GTDB): domain Bacteria; phylum Pseudomonadota; class Alphaproteobacteria; order Rhizobiales; family Hyphomicrobiaceae; genus JAKFWF01. The sequence goes on from JBGTIU010000168.1 coordinate 709, forward strand.
TTCTCGTGTGGGCCGGCGCCGCCCTGCTCGGGTTCGTGGCCGGTGAGCTCATGGTCAGCGACAAGGTCGCGCTGCTACAGATGCAGGCCTGGAATCCGGCCTTCGTCGTGCCCGACCCCGACGCGCCGATCGGGCTCAGATCCGCAACGATCGTCAATTACACCGCTGGCGTACTAGGGGCGGTGATCGTCGTGCTGCTCGGCCATCTGCTGACACGCGGCCAATCAAAGCGGGAACCGGCCACCGATTGAGGAGCCTGCAGCCCGTCAGGCCGGCGGCAACGCGCCGGTGCCAACCTCAAGTCGGCGGTAGCGTTCGCAACTGTTCAACAGATGCCGCCGCATTGCCTCGCGAGCCTTCTCCGGCGCGCGCGCTTCGATCGCCTCCAGTATCGCCTCGTGTTCTCGGGCGATTCGCAGCAGGTATGATTTTTGGGTTTCTCTGCCGTTGTCCAACGTATGAATGCTCTGTCGCGGAATGATAATGCGGCCGAGGAAACTCAAGAACTCCATGAACTGACGGTTTCCGGTCGCTGCCGCGATTGCGCAATGGAATGCGTAGTCTTCCTTGACCCCGCGCTGCCCGTCGACGATTGTCTTTCTGAAAACGCTTTGAGCGGATCGCACGGCTGTGCGCTGCGCGGGCGTGGCGCGAACGCTCGCCAGCGCAACGCCCTCGACCTCGACCGCCAGTCGCAACTCCAGCACCTCGATCACCTGACCGAGCGAGCCGAGCCCCTCGTCACTTATATTGTAGGGCTTCTTGTCGGCGTCCGAACTGACGAACGCACCGGCGCCTTGACGGGTGATGACAAGGCCGCGCGCCCTCAATCCAGCCACTGCCTCGCGCACGACGGTGCGGCTGACGTGCATCGCAACCATCATCTCCTGCTCGGTCGGCAACTTGCTTCCCGGCATCATCCGGCCAGAGGAGATTTCATTCGTGATCCTCTCGACGACTTCCTCCGTGAGATTGCGCGCCGGCGCCACACGTCGAAGCAGTGCCTTGGACCTGTCGGTGGTGTATTTAAGTCTTGACGCAATTTGTCTGGTCATCGTACGAATATAGCTAGCATGCGCCACATGAGGTGATCAACGATTTTCCGAACTTGCGCGCGGTGTGGATCGGCTGATGAAAGCTGGCCCGCCGGCATCAACACCGAGCAGGCCCCAGGAGCTGGCTCGTGCATGAAGCCTGACCCGGACAACGAAACGTCTATGGAGGAACAACAATGAAAAGGCGCGAAATTCTGAAGCTCGGCGCAGGGGCTGTCGCGACCGCTGCAGCCGCCGCGTTCATGGCGGGTGCGGTTTTCGCCCAGGCCAAGATGGTGCTCAAGGCAACCGACGTCCATCCGACCGGTTATCCGACTGTTGCCGCCGTCGAAGCCATGGGCAAGAAGCTCGAAGCCGCGACAAGCGGCCGGTTGTCGATCCAGATGTTCCCGTCTATGCAACTCGGCGGTGAGAAGGAAATGATCGAGCAGGCGCAGGTCGGTGCTCTGCAGATCGCCCGCATTTCGGTTGGGCCGATGGGGCCGCTGGTACCGGAACTCAACGTTTTCAATTTGCCCTTTATGTTCCGCGACGGCGCGCACATGGAAAAAGTGATCGACGGGCCGATCGGCGACGAAATGCTGAAGAAACTGACCGATCATCCGACCGCAAATCTTATTGGCCTGTGCTGGATGAATGCCGGTACGCGGAATGTCTACAACAGCAAAAAACCGATCAAGGATGTGGCCGACCTCAAGGGCCTCAAGATCAGGATGATGGGCAATCCGGTTTTTGTCGAGACCATGAATGCGCTCGGCGGGAACGGCGTGGCGATGGGTTTTGATCAGCTTGTCAATGCAATGCAGACGGGCGTTGTCGATGGCGCCGAGAACAATGAGCCGAGCTACGAAAGCGGCCAGCACTTCCGCTACGCCAAGTTCTACTCGAAGACGGGGCACCTGATCATTCCGGAGATCTTGGTGTTCTCGAAGAAAAGCTGGGAAGCGTTGTCGAAGGATGACCAAGCGCTCATCTTGAAGGTGGCGAAGGAAGCACAACAGGAGCAGCGCAAACTGTGGTACGCGCGAGAAACTGAGTCACTTGCGAAGCTCAAAGCGGGCGGTGCCGAGATCAACGACGTCGGCGACAAGAAGGCGTTCCAGGCGGCGGTAAAACCTGTTTGGGACAAGTTCGGCGCTCAGCACACAGCACTAATCCAGCGCATCCAGGATGTGAAGTAAGAGCTGCTTGTGTAGGACGCGGCCGGTTGGTTCCATTCGTGAGCCAGCCGGCCGCCGCGATCATCCATTCGAGGGGGCAGATGAAAGCGCAGTACGTACGCGCGATGGACGCCATCAATCAAGCTTGCCTGTTCGTCGCCGGTGCCTGTCTCATCGTTATTACCATCATCATTCCCTGGGGCGTATTCACGCGCTTCGTCCTCAATAGCGCATCATCCTGGCCCGAGCCGATGGCCGTTCTATTGATGGTCTGGCTCTCGCTGCTCTCAGCGGTCGTCTGCTATCGCGAGAACCTGCACATCGGCGTCGGATTGCTGCCAGCCGCGCTGTCCGGAGCGCCGAAGGTGGTTCTCGGCTGGATCATCGAGCTCGGTATGTTGGCCACTAATCTGTTCATGCTGTGGTGGGGAGTGAAGCTAGTCGCCGCGCTCTGGTATCAAAGCATAGCCGAATTTCCGCTGGTGTCGGTCGGCGTCTCCTATCTGCCGCTGCCGATCGGCGGTGCCATCATCGTGCTGTTCGTGATCGAGCGGCTGTGGACTGGAAAGCTGTTCGCGGAGCCGTCCCTCGAAGGCACCCCGATCTCGTCTGAATAGGCACGCGGACAGGGCTGATACCATGGACGTCTTCATTCTTATCGGCGGCTTCACCGTCCTTTGCCTTCTGGGGATGCCGGTCGCCTACGCGCTCGGCCTCGCCTCGATATTCGCCGCGCTATGGATTGGCATTCCGCTCGAGGCGGTCATGCTGAAGACCTCGGACGGCATGGACAACTTCTCGTTGCTGGCCATTCCGTTCTTTATCCTCGCAGGTGCGATCATGGCCGTTGGCGGCATGGCCGAGCGCCTCGTCAACCTCGCGAAAGTATTTGTTGGCTTCATTCGCGGCGGCATGGCAATCGTCAATATCATCGCGTCGACAATGTTCGGCTGTCTGTCAGGCTCCTCCGTCGCCGATACTGCCGCGATCGGCTCGGTCATGATCCCCGAGATGATAAAGGCCGGTTACCCCAGGCTTTTCGCTGTCAATGTCACCATCTCCGGTTCGCTACAGCCGCTTCTTGTTCCACCCTCGCACAACATGATCATCTATTCGATCGCTGCCGGCGGGACGATCTCGATCGCCCATCTCTTCGTCGGTGGCATTATTCCAGCCCTGTTGCTGGGGCTGTCGCTTATCATCCTTGTGCTTATCATTTCGCACCGGAAGAATTATCCGAAAGGGGAAGTCATTCCGCTCGGTCAGGCCTTGAGGATCGCAGGCGATGCAATTTGGGGTTTGGTGACGATTGCCATAATCCTTGGCGGCATTCTGTCCGGCGTGTTCACGCCGACCGAGTCCGCTGCCGTCGCGGTAGTCTACGCTTTCTTGGTCACGATGTTCGTTTATCGCGACGTCAAGTGGAACGAGTTGCCGAAGCTGGTCGCGCGCGTGGTTCGCACGGTCGGCATGGTCATGATCATGATCGGCTTCTCCATCGCCTTCGGCTACATGATGGCAATCATGCGTATTCCCGCAATGGCCACGGACTTCTTCGTTTCCATCTCCAACGACAAATATACCTTCCTGTTCTACGTGAACATTCTGTTGCTTCTGCTCGGCACGTTCATGGATCTGGCGCCCATGCTGCTGATCTGCACACCGATCTTCTTGCCGGTAATCGCGCAGTTCGGCATCGACCCCGTGCATTTCGGCATCATCATGATTCTCAATCTGGGGATTGGCCTTCTCACTCCGCCCGTCGGCCCGACGATGGTGGTCGGCTGCGCCATCGGCAAGGTGACGATGGAGGCGGTATCGAGGAGCATCCTGGTTTTTTACATTCCTATGTTGATCGTGCTGGCGCTCGTGACTTACGTGCCGGCGCTGACACTTTGGCTACCAGCGCAGCTTTTGAAGCCCTGATCCCCTTCACGCCTGCCCTGACCGTTGCAAGGCGGGCCGAGACATATTGGTCCGACGTGCCTTCGTGGACAGGTAATCGGATATGCGGATTCGGACCTCGCAAGTAGTAGGTCCGCACGACTTCGCTGCAATCGACGACGCGTTTATGTGGCCGGAAAGATGTTCTTGAACAGTGCGTTATCGCTGGAGCGCTGGGCCACAAGTGTTCGCACTTCCGTTCCGAAGTTGGCGCACCCGACAGGATTCGAACCTGTGACCTCTGCCTTCGGAGGGCAGCGCTCTATCCAGCTGAGCTACGGGTGCAACCCCATCGGCACCTGTATCGAATTCCGTGGCGCAGGGCAATCCACAGACACGGTGGTGTCGCCGGGCCGAATTTCTAGCCGGCTTCATAAACCGCGATTGCCGCAGTCAAGTCTTCGATCGATGCGCCGACGGACTTGAACATGGTGATTTCGTCGGCTGACGATCGAACCGGTGACGTACCACGGCTCAATTCATAAAGGTCGCCAAGCACGTGGCCCTCGGTGATAACGCCGGTCATCAGCGGCATTACGACGTCCCCCGCCTCATGCAGACCGCCCTCTCGCGTATCGACCCAGAGCCGAGCCCGGCGGACACAGTCGTCATCGCTCTCGCGCATGTCCGGGCTATAGGCGCCGACGCAATCGAGATGGCATCCTTGCTTGAGCCAGGCGCCCTTGATGATTGGGGTCGACGAAATGGTGGCGGTGGAGATCAGATCTGCACGGCGAGCCGCCGCCTCCAGATCATCCGTCACAGAAACTGTGAACCCGGCTCCGGCGAGCTTGGCCGCAAGCGCTTCGGCATTGCGAACCGTGCGATTCCAGATCACGACATCGCGGATCGGCCGCACGGAGGCATGTGCACGAATCAGATACTCGGCGAGTGCACCTGCCCCGGCCATCAACATGTGCGCGGCATCGGGGCGGCTCAGATACCGACTGGCGAGTGCCGACGCGGCACCAGTGCGCCACACTGTCAGCATCGGCGCATCGATTACCGCCAATGGTTCACCGGTCTCTGAAGATAATAACAGGTAGGCGCCATAGATCGCCGGCTTGGACAGACGCGCGTTATCGGGGAAAACGGTGACGAGCTTGATGCCGATGTAGGGGCCAGCCGTGGCAGCTCCGGGTGCCGACGCGCTCCATGCCGGCATCAACAACAACATTGCCTCGGGCCGGTTTTCCAGCGCGATCCGGTGATGGTGGCGCAGCGGCGAGATTGCGCCTGCGCGAAAGCCAGCGTCGAGAATATCGACCAGCTTAGGATAGGACAGCACGTGTGATACCGTGGCCGCGTCCACGAACCTCATGACGACCGCCTGTTGTTGTTCTGGAGTGCTTCCGGATAAGTGGGAAGCAGTTTCCGACATGAAGTACGACAACCAAAGAGGCTAGTGCAGCCGTGCCGGCGAGCCACCGCCCACCATCAGTTGTTTGCGCGGCATCGCAGCCGTAGCAGTTGCTTCGCGCTCGCGGGCTAGGCGCTCGGCTTCCGCCTTCCAGCGGATCGCTTCCTGCGTGCTGCCGCGTGCCGTGCGCCGCCATCTGCTCTGTCCGATCCAGGTCGCAAAGCCGCCAAGTGCCACGCCGACGATCAGCATGGCGAACAGATATGCGTAGAACGGCAGCTCCGTCGATATCACCGGATTATCCGGATTGAACGGATCGAGCGCGAGGCGGACCGTGTGGCGATTGGCAACCGCGAGAGAGACCAGGAATACGGCGGCAACGAATCCGGCGACGAGACTGAGAATACGCGTAATCACGGTTCGCTCCTGAATTCGTACCTCACTCAGCTTGGCGCGTTGAGCCGTTCGCGCAATTCCTTGCCGGTCTTAAAAAATGGCACAAACTTCTCGTCGACGGGAACCGCCGCGCCGGTGCGAGGGTTGCGGCCCTGGCGCGGCGCACGGTGCTTCACCGTGAAGGCACCAAAGCCGCGCAGCTCAACTCGGTCACCTCGCGCCAAGGCCTCGATGATCTCGTCGAAGATCACGTTGACGATGCGCTCGACGTCGCGGTGGAATAGATGCGGGTTCGTATTGGCAATCTTCTGAATCAGTTCGGATTTGATCACATCGGATCTCCCACCCGCAGTTCTTCACAAACATATTGTAAACACTCAGTTTTTGCCAGGGTGCCAAACGGAAACCATGCCGTCAAGGGTAGCGGTACCAAGACCCGTTGCCCGGCCCACACCCGCCGCCATATCACTGCCGATCAGCCCTGCAATCCAGCCAAAAATACTGCTGCTGGCACCGATCAACGGCCAGTCCGTGTCACGCTTCGGCTTCCAATTGATGACCTTGACGTCCTTGCTCACATTGCGCTTGTCCTGCAGGTAGCGCAGCGCCTCGGCCTCACCGCCCAGTTCATCGACGAGCTTGAGCGTCAGCGCCTCGCGCCCCGAGAACACACGGCCCTGTTCGAGGCCCGGGATCTCCGCTGTCGCGACCTTGCGACGTGACGTTACGAGCCCCAGAAACCAGCGCTGACCATCCATGATCATCTGCTCTGCAACCCTTTTCGACGCCTCGTCAGCCGGGTGGAATGGCGACGGTGCAGCCTTAAGCGGTCCACTCTTTATCTCGTTCATCTTCACCCCGATCTTGGCGAGCAATTCGGACACTTCCGGCCACTGCATGATGACGCCGACAGAACCGGTGATGGTGTTGCCCCGCGCCACGATATGGTCGGTGCCAAGTCCGGCGATGTAGGCAGCAGACGCGGCGACGGTGCCGAACTGTGCGACGATCGGTTTTTTTTCCGCCAGCCGCCGCAATCCCTCGAACAGTGCTTCGCCACCAGTCGTAGTACCGCCGGGACTGTTGACAAACAGGATAACGCCCTCGACGTGTTTTGCGTCCGCGATCTGCCGCAGCAGTTGAAGCTGCGAGCGATCTTCCGTGATCATACCTTCGATGCTGACGCGCGCTACCTGTGACGGTTGGCCGAATCCCAGAATGCTGTCCTTCATCGACAGCAACACGCCAAGCGCGATCACGCCCGTCGCCACCGCCAATCCTCGCCACAGCGACACATTGCGACGCAGACGGCGGCGGTCGAGCACGGTTTCGGTTTCGAACGTCATGGGAAAAGCCTTTGGATCAAAGTCATTCGAACAGCAGTGGCAACATAAGACGCAGCCGCGGTGGCTTCAACCTCTATGAAAAACGGCGCAACCCTTCGAGTCGCGCCGTGATCAGTATCAGGCGATCAAGTCAGACTCAGCTGTCGCTGCCTTCGCGTTTCTTGATAGCGGCCTTGAAGATGTCACCGAGCGAAGCACCCGAGTCCGATGATCCGTACTGGGCCACCGCCTGCTTCTCCTCTGCCATCTCGAGCTGCTTGATAGAGACGGATATACGACGAGAGGATCGGTCGACACTGACCACCGAAGCGTCGACCTTGTCGCCGACATTGAACCGCTCTGGCCGCTGCTCGGAGCGGTCACGCGACAGATCGGAGCGGCGGATGAACGAGGTGATGTCGCTATCGGCAATCTTGACCTCGATGCCACTGTCCTGGACCTGCGTCACGGTACAGGTGACCGCATCGCCCTTCTTGTACTTCGCCAGCGTGTCGGCCGGATCGCCGCCAAGCTGCTTAATGCCGAGCGAAATGCGTTCCTTGGTACTGTCGACATCGAGCACGATCGCCTTGACGGTGTCGCCCTTTTTGTAATCCTTGATGACCTCTTCTCCGCCTCGACTCCAGTCGAGGTCGGACAGATGCACCATGCCGTCCATGCCGCCGTCGAGGCCGACAAATAGGCCGAACTCCGTGATATTGCGGATCGGGCCTTCAACGATCGAGCCCTTCGGGTGCTGACTGATGAAGCTTTCCCAGGGGTTGTCCTGGGTCTGCTTCAAGCCCAGAGAAATTCTCCGTTTCGCGGCATCTACCTCCAGGATCTGGACATCGACCTGCTGGCTGGTCGACACGATTTTGCCGGGGTGAATGTTCTTCTTGGTCCAGCTCATTTCCGAAACGTGTATCAGCCCCTCGACGCCGGGCTCGAGTTCCACAAATGCTCCATAGTCGGCAATGTTCGTAACGGTGCCATTGAAGCGACCCTGCACCGGATACTTGACTTCGATGCCCGACCAGGGATCCGACTGCAACTGTTTCATTCCAAGGGAAATGCGCTGCGTGTCCGGATTAATTCGGATGATCTGCACCTTGACCGTATCGCCGACATTGACGATCTCGGACGGATGATTGACGCGGCGCCAGGCCATGTCGGTCACGTGCAGCAGGCCATCGATGCCACCGAGATCGATGAAGGCACCATAGTCGGTGATATTCTTGACCAAGCCATCGATCACCTGCCCCTCGGCCAGGCGGGCGACGATCTCGGTGCGCTGCTCGGCGCGGCTTTCTTCCAGAACCGAGCGTCGGGAAACAACGATGTTGCCGCGGCGACGATCCATCTTGAGGATCTGGAACGGCTGAGGCTGATGCATCAACGGGCCGATATCGCGCACCGGGCGTACGTCGACCTGGGAACCAGGCAGGAACGCCACCGCTCCGTCAAGGTCGACCGTGAAACCACCCTTAACTTTATTGAAGATGACGCCGGTAACCTTTTCGCCGGCGGAGAATTGCTTCTCCAGACGCGTCCAGCTTTCTTCGCGCTTGGCTTTATCGCGGCTCAGAACCGCTTCGCCGAGCGCATTTTCAATGCGTTCCAGGTAAACCTCGACCTCGTCACCGACCTTGAGGCCGGATGGTTGACCAGGCAGATCGAACTCCTTCATTGCGACGCGGCCTTCCATCTTCAGGCCGACGTCGATGATCGCCATCTCCTTTTCGATACTGACGATCTTGCCGCGCACCACACTGCCTTCAAAGGCGTCGTCGGCTCCAAGCGTCTCGGTCAGCATGGCCGCGAAATCGTCGCGGGTGGGATTGTAGTCTTTCGAGGTTTGAGCTGTCGTCATCAGGTCTCCTGTTGAAATCTGGCGATTGCGGGCTGACCCGCCTGTTTGTTAGGCTCGAGCATGCAAAACTGCCGGACACGCGAAAGCGCATGACCGGCTGGACTGATGCCAGCGAGCAGAGTGGAAGTTTGGGTCGCATGCCGCCGTCCGAGGGGGTTTCCCACCAACGAGATTAGGTCCGGTACTTCCCCAGCGTCCCAGGCGGATGTCGGGTGAAGCGGAACCCTATTGGCCAATCGTCCTCTTGATCAGTCCGATGGCGGCATCGAATGCGTCGTCTATAATCAAATTGCTGGTATCGAGCAAGTATGCGTCGGCAGCCATCTTTAGTGGCGCGTCGGCCCGGCTCGCGTCACGCTCGTCGCGGCTGCGGATGACGTCGAGGATGCGATGATAGTCAGGATTGCCGCCCCGCGCTCGCTGCTCTTCGAAGCGGCGGCGCGCGCGGACCGCAAGGTCCGCTGTAATGAACAGCTTTACCTGCGCTTCGGGACAGACAACGGTGCCGATGTCGCGTCCATCCAGGACAGCGCCAGGTGGCTTGTTGGCAAAATCACGCTGCATCTGAAGTAGGGCAGTGCGGACAGCCGGTATCTTTGCAACTATCGACGCCTTGTCGCCGACTCCCGGCAAACGTAAGCCCTCGTCCTCGAGCGACAGCGGGTCGAGCAAACGGGCAGCTTCGGCGGCCGCTTCGGTATCCGCGAGGTCGCACCCGCGCGCCAACACGTCGCGAGCGACGGCTCGATAGAGCAGGCCGGTATCGAGGCATGGGTAACCGAAATAGTCGGCGATGCGACGGGCGAGTGTGCCTTTCCCCGAGGCGGCCGGACCGTCGATGGCAATGATCATGATATTGCTACACGCCGTACTGTTGGGTAGAAAATCAGGGTCGCTCCGTTGGTACTCAGGAACTCATCGTTCGCCCGCCGTGCCATCGGCCGAAACACCGTCCCCATCCCCATCCCCATCCCCATCCTCATCGGCATCGGCGGTGCCCCCGGCAATGGCATAGACCCCGGTCAGCCAACGTGCCAAATCGGCGTCGCCGCAGCGGCGCGAACAGAATGGGCGAAACTTTTCCACGGCCGCCGCGCCGCAGTTCGAGCATCTCGGCTTTTTGGTTGACTCATCCAACGTTCCACGCGCAAACCCGATGGTCAGTTTGGACCGGCATCCGCGGCCTTGATCCAATTGAAGTGAATGGGAAATCCTTCGCCTAGAAGCAATCCCGCGACCTCCGTCACGGGCAGTCCGACAACATTGGTGTAGGATCCGATGATCTTCTGCACGAAACTGCCAGCCAACCCTTGGATCGCATATCCACCGGCTTTATCCCGCCACTCGCGAGACGCGATGTAGGCTTCGATCTCGGTCAGCGACAACCGCTTGAATCGCACACGGGTGTCAACGATTTTAAAGCGCGTCCGGTCGTCAGGCGTGATCAGGCAGACACCTGTCAAGACACGATGCGCGCGTCCGGAAAGCAGTTGCAGGGAAGCGACAGCCTCCTCGACGAACTGCGGCTTCATCAGAATACGGCGCCCAACAGTGACGACGGTATCGGCGGCTATCACGTAAGCATCCGCGAGCAAGGTGTCGTTGGCCAGCTGGTCGCGCGCGGCCTCCGCCTTCGCGCGTGCCAGCCGCGTGACGAGCGCACGTGGCATCTCTCCGCGACGCGGTGCTTCATCGACGGTTGCTGGGCGCAACGCGTCGGGAGCGATGCCGACCTGATCGAGCAGGGCGAGCCGCCGCGGCGATGCGCTCGCCAGCACCAGCTTCGGGCGTTCAAGTGACTTTTTCGACTGAGCCCGCTGCTTGGCCAGCACACGGCGTAGCGTGTCACGCTGGGGACTGTCGGCCCGGCCCAGAACCGACAGGAATACAGCCTTGGCAGACGACATGAGGTGGCAGGCTCGCGTGTTTAGAGGATCGCAGTACGAATGATCACGGGCCGGACAATGCGCCGGAAGCTTGTGCAAAGGCAAGCGCCCAACACTCCGACGCGATGCTTCAGCCGCAGCCCACAAAAGGCTCGCTTTTCTTAGGCCTTCAGCTATAAGACGCGGCATCCAGGCGCTGTAAGACACCTTGCTTGGACATTTCCGTGACCCTGCTGGACGACATCCCGGCCGTGGCCGCACCAAAGGGACCGCGAGATGGTCCCGTCCTTCACCTTAGCCTTTTAGAAAGGATATCCGATGTCGCTCATTCGTCCCGTCCGCAAGGACGCGAAGACTGCTGTCATCAAAGAGAATGCGACGAAAGCCAACGATACTGGCTCGCCTGAAGTCCAGGTTGCGATCCTGACCGAGCGGATCAACTACTTGACCGACCACTTCAAGACACACAAGAAAGACAACCACTCGCGCCGAGGCCTGCTTAAGATGGTCAGCAAGCGCCGGCAGTTGCTCGATTATGTGAAGCGCAAGGATGCGCCGCGCTATCAGAAGATCATCGACAAACTGGGCATCCGCCGCTGATGTCACGCCTCGAGGCCAGCCAACCCGGTCGTTGGCCGCCGGTGGGCGCCTTGCGAGCCACTTGAATACGGCTCCTCTGGACCCGGTAACACCGGGTGCAGCGCAGTCTCGGTTTGTCCTCGATCCGCGAGCACAAACAAATGAATCGTCCGTAGGATCAGAAACGAAAGACTGAAACTCATGTTTGACATTCACCGCGTGGAAATTGAATGGGGCGGGCGCAAGCTAAAGCTCGAAACCGGGCATATGGCTCGCCAGGCAGATGCGGCCGTCGTTGTGCAGTACGGCGAGACCAGTGTGCTCGCGACCGTCGTTGCCGCCAAGACGCCGAAATCCGGGATCGATTTCTTCCCCCTCACCGTCAACTATCAGGAGCGCACCTACGCCGCCGGCAAGATCCCGGGCGGCTATTTCAAGCGCGAAGGCCGTCCGACCGAGAAGGAAACATTGACGTCGCGACTGATCGACCGCCCAATTCGGCCACTGTTCGTCGATGGCTTCAAGAACGAAACACAGGTCGTGGTCACCGTGATGTCGTTCGACAACGAGAACGATGCCGACATCGTCGGCCTGGTCGCGGCCTCCGCCGCGCTGACACTCTCCGGCGTGCCGTTCCTCGGGCCCATCGGGGCGGCACGTGTCGGGCTGATCGACGGCAAGCTCGTCCTCAACCCCCTCGTGGATGAAATGACGAAGACCAAGCTCGATCTCGTCATGGCTGGCACTCATGACGCCGTCATGATGGTCGAGAGCGAGGCGCACGAGCTCAGTGAGACGCAGATGCTCGAAGCCGTCATGTTCGGCCACAAGCATGCGCAAGCGGTGATCCAGGCGATCATCAAGCTCGCCGAAACCGCCGCCAAGGACCCCGTCGACGTCAAGCTCCCGGACAAGAGCAAGTATGCCGACAAGGTCAAGGCGATGGTCGAGGCCGACCTGCGCTCGGCCTTTGCCACGCCGCAGAAACAGAAGCGGCAGGACCTCGTCGCCGAGGCCAAGGCCAAGGTCAAGACCCTGCTTCCCGAGGGCGCCTCGCCCGATGAACAGGTGCTGCTTGGCACGGTGTTCAAAGAGCTTGAAGCCGACGTAGTGCGTGGCGACATCCTACGGACATCGAAGCGCATCGACGGCCGCGACCTGAAAACGGTCCGCCCGATTCAATCGCTGGTCCACGTGCTGCCGCGCACGCACGGCTCGGCGCTGTTCACGCGCGGCGAAACCCAGGCACTGGTGGTGGCGACGCTAGGCACCGGCGAGGACGAGCAGTACATCGACAGTCTGGAAGGCACGAAGAAGGCGCGTTTCATGCTGCACTACAACTTCCCGCCCTACTCGGTCGGCGAGACCGGCCGCATGGGCTCGCCGGGACGCCGCGAGATAGGTCACGGCAAGCTCGCCTGGCGTGCGCTCAACCCGCTGATCCCGGCGGCCGAGGAATTCCCCTACACCGTCCGCGTCGTCTCCGAGATCACGGAATCAAATGGCTCGTCGTCGATGGCGACCGTGTGCGGCACGTCACTGGCGCTGATGGATGCGGGCGTGCCGCTGAAGGCACCAGTTGCGGGGATCGCCATGGGCCTGATCAAAGAAGGCAATTCATTCGCGGTGCTATCCGACATCCTCGGCGACGAGGATCACCTCGGTGACATGGACTTCAAGGTTGCCGGCACAGCGAAGGGCGTCACGTCCCTGCAGATGGACATCAAGATTGCCGGCATCACCGAGGAGATCATGCGCATCGCGCTCGACCAGGCGCGCGAGGGCCGCATTCACATCCTTGGTGAAATGGCCAAAGGCATTGGCGGCGCACGCGCGGAACTCGGCGAACATGCGCCGCGCATAGAGACCATCAAGATCCCGACCGACAAGATCCGCGAGGTGATCGGCTCGGGCGGATCGGTGATCCGCAACATCGTGGAAGTGAGTGGCGCCAAGGTCGACATCGACGACGACGGCACCATCAAGGTCGCCGCCGCCAAGAAGGAATCGATCGAGGCGGCACTGCGCATGATCCGCGAGATCACGTCGGAGCCCGAGGTCGGCACGATCTACAAGGGCAAGGTCGTCAAGCTGATGGAGTTCGGTGCGTTCGTGAATTTCTTCGGCGCAAAGGACGGCCTTGTGCACGTGTCCCAGTTGACCTCGAAAATGCGACCCAACCACCCGAACGAAGTCGTGAAAGAGGGGCAGGAGGTTTGGGTCAAACTGCTCGGCTTCGATGATCGCGGCAAGACCAAACTTTCGATGAAGATCGTCGATCAGGAGACCGGCAAGGAAATCCCCCGCGCCGAGGGCGAGCCGGAGGAAGTGTTCGAAAGCCGGCCGCC
>JBGTIU010000169.1:0-18029 GCA_041745515.1 Hyphomicrobiaceae bacterium
TTCGGCTGCGGTATACTCTTTGATCTCGGCCTTCGCCTGCTCCACCATGGACTTGACGCTGCGGGTGATGGTCTGGGGCATGGCAACCTCGCTGAAGTGCGATCATGATGGCAGCGCCGACGCGCTGCGGCATCATACTAGAAATTGACCGGATTTGCATCATGCCCACAGCCGTCCGCGCGACGATCTCAGTGTTGAGCCTGATGGCAACGTGCGCGGTCGCAGGATGTACGAACGCATCCGGGCCTGAGCTGCTCCCAAAGATCGGCCCGAAGTCCCCCGACGCCCATATTCCGGGCCAGCCGTACAAATTGACGGCGGAAGAACGAAGCCTCGATTGCAAGCGCCTCACAGGCCGGATGCAGGTCCGCATTCTGCAGATCAGAGATGCCAGCGAGCGGAGCAGCGGCACTGCACTGGCGGGCGGCCTGCAGTCAGCGATAACGCCCGTGCTGGGTGGCACCACCTATGGCAGCGATCGGCAAGTCGATGTCGCACGCGACAAGGCAGTGCTCGAAGCCATGAACGGGCTACTGGCCGACAAGAAGTGTGCGACCTATGACCTCGACGCGGAGCTGCGGCCGCGCTCGGTTCGCGATACGCCAACGCCGGTGCCGAAAGGGGCGGCAGTGAAAGCCCCGTGAACTTCCCCTTACGCCGGCCGATGGCAGACCGCCTCGATGCGATTGCCATCGGGGTCGAGAAGAAACGCCGCGTAATAGCTCGGATGATAGTCCGCCCTGATGCCGGGAGGCCCGTCGCTGCTGCCACCCGCCGCGATACCCGCGGCATGGAACAAATCGACGGAAGCACGCGAGGACGCACGAAAGCACCAGTGTCGACGCGGTGAGTCCAGGTCGCCAGCCGCAACGCAGGGATCATATCTGATGGTCAGGTAGGTATGTCCGTCAGTTTCAGCGCAATTGCGCTCGCCATATCCGATGGCGGTAGCCTCGCGCCAGACACAGGGTGCATCGAGTACAGCGAACACGGCATCGTAGAAGCGGGACGCAGCGGCAAAATTCCGCACGGTGATGGAGACATGATCAAGCATGGCCGAGCCGCTAGGGTCTGTCCGGTTTTGGTTGAATCGTGGACAGACCCTAGTTCCTTGTTTTGTCGTGCTTCTTATCGGAAAACCGCTTCACACTTTTCCGGAAGCACTCTAGCTTATTTCGCCTGGAAAACCGCGGTTATATCAATTCGGACTTCGACGAACGTTCTCCAGCGCGCAGTATCTGTTCGATACGCTGCGTCACGTTCTCGATCGGCGCCAGCCCATCGATCGACTTCAGTTTGCCAAGCGCGAAGTAGTAGCCGATCAGCGGCGATGTTTCACGATAATAGGCCCAAAGTCTCGTCTTCAAGGCTTCGGCGGTGTCGTCGGCCCTGGCAACTGCGCCCGTGGCGACCGCATCAGCGGCACGTTTCTCGACGCGTGCAAGGAGCGCCGCATCATCGACGCGGAACTCGATGACCACGTCGATCGTACGCCCAATCCTGCTCAGCAGCCGATCCAGTGCCGCCGCCTGCGGCAGGGTGCGCGGAAACCCATCCAGAATGAAGCCGGGATTGCAATCGGGCTCGGCGACCCGGTCTTCGACGATGCGAATGACGATATCATCGGAGACGAGGCCGCCTTTCTCCATGATTGACTTTGCCTGCCGGCCAACCGCGGTGCCGGCCTTTACTGCTGCACGCAGCATCTCGCCGGTCGACAGTTGGACAATGCCGTGGGTCTTGGCGATCGAGGCAGCCTGCGTGCCCTTGCCCGCTCCAGGCGGCCCCAGCAGGATCAGGTTCATCCGCGCCCCTTGCCCCCCCTCAGCTTCGATTTCTTGATCAGCCCCTCATACTGCTGGGCAAGCAAATGGCTTTGCACTTGCGAGACGGTATCCATCGTCACGCTGACCGCAATCAGCAAAGACGTGCCACCAAAATAGAAGGGCACGGCCGCATAGGATATCAGCATTTCGGGCAGCACGCACACGATGGCTAGGTACATCGCGCCTACGACCGTGATGCGGGTCAGCACGTAATCGATATATTCGGCCGTCTGCGCACCCGGACGGCGGCCCGGAAGGAACCCACCGTACTTGCGCAGATTGTCGGCTGTCTCCTGCGGATTGAACACGACTGCCGTGTAGAAAAAGCAGAAAAACACGATCAGCAGTACATAGATGGCAATGTGTAAAGGTTGGCCGCGGCCCAGCGCTGCCACGATCCAAGAAAGCCATTCGGGGCCGGTAGCGCCCGGTCCCGCCGAGAACTGCGCCGCAGTGATCGGCAACAGCAGCAGGGACGATGCAAAGATCGGCGGGAGCACGCCGGAGGAGTTCAGTTTCAGCGGCAGGTGCGACGAGTCCCCTTGGAACATCCGGTTGCCCACCTGCCGCTTCGGGTACTGAATCAGCAATCGCCGCTGTGCCCGCTCGATAAATACGATTGCCGCCACGACCACCAGCATCAACGCGAGCAGCGAGAGCAACAGGAAGGTCGACAGCGAACCCGTGCGTGCCAACTCGAACAGGGACACAATCGCACCAGGGAGCCCCGCCACAATGCCTGCAAAGATGATCAGCGAAATGCCGTTTCCGACGCCGCGCGCGGTGATCTGCTCGCCGACCCACATGATGAACATGGTGCCGCCGACCAGCGTAATGACCGTGGTAATGCGGAAGAACCAGCCAGGATCGATGACCACCGACGCACCGCCAGCATTCGAGCCTTCGAGGCCGACCGCAATGCCGTAGGCCTGGACTGTGGCCAGGATCACGGTGAGATAGCGGGTATACTGGTTGATGGTCTTGCGGCCTTGCTCGCCTTCTTTCTTCAGCGCTTCGAGGCGCTTATCGACCGACGACATCAGCTGCATGATGATCGACGCGGAAATATACGGCATGATGTTCAGTGCGAAGATCGCCATCCGCTCCACGGCGCCGCCCGCGAACAGGTTCAGCATGCCGAGGATACCGGTCGAATTGGACTTGAACGCCTGCCCGAAGGCGACGGGATCGATACCCGGAATCGGGATGAAGGTGCCCACGCGATACACCAGCAACGCGGCAAGCGTGAACCAGATGCGCCGCTTCAACTCTTCGGCCTTGGAGAAGGCGCCAAAGTTCAGGTTTGCGGCCAGCTGCTCGGCGGCGGATGCCATGGGATTTTCTCCTCGACCCCGGAGCGGGCGGCCCCGGCAGCGGTTATATGGGCGGTCTCACTGCGACTATGTGAGGCCGGATCGGTTCAAATCTAAGGCAAGGCGCAATTCAAAGACCCGCGAGACTGGCCGAGATCTGGGCCAAAGCGGCTTTCATTCAGCCACCTGTCGAATCGCTAATCGTCAGCCTTACCGCCCTTCTGCTTCGTGCCTTTAGCGGCCTTCTTCGCGGCCGTTTTTTTGCGTTTGGCTTCGTCGTCCGGCAGAACCTTGAGCTCAATCACCTTGATCGACCCGCCGGCTTTCTCAACTGCAGCCTTGGCCGATGCCGACGCATGATCGATCGTCAACGTCAACTTCGTCTTGAGCTCGCCACCGCCAAGCAGCCGCAGACCGTCCTTGGCGCGACGCAGGACGCCAGCCGCGACGAGAGATGCGACCGTGATCGGCTTTGACGCGTCCAAGCGCTTTGCGTCGACGGCCTCCTGCAGGTCACCGATATTGATCTCGTTATAGTCCTTCGGACGCCACTTGTTGAAGCCGCGCTTCGGCAAGCGACGGTGCAGCGGCATCTGGCCGCCCTCGAAGCCGCCGATTCGAACGCCCGACCGCGCCGTCTGGCCTTTGCCGCCGCGGCCACCGGTCTTGCCGACGCCCGAGCCGATACCGCGGCCGATGCGGACCCGGGTTTTCTTCGACCCGGCGTTGTCTTGAATATCGTTGAGGCGCATGTCCTCGAACTCCTTTGACCCGCGATGTCGGCGGGGCTCTTGCTTGTTAGGCTTTCTCGTCGACGATGCGAACGAGATGGGCAACCTTGGTGATCATGCCGCGCACCTCAGGCGTATCGCCCAAGGTCTTGCGCCGATGCAGCTTGTTGAGGCCGAGGCCGATCAGCGTGCCGCGCTGACGGTCGGGCCGCCTACTAGGACTCGCGATCTGCTCGACCGTAATCGTTTTACGGGGTGCTTTAGCCATGGTTATCTACCTGATTTCGTCTACCGGCCATGCTGCAAGGACTGCTTGGCTCACGCCTCGCTGACTGCTTCGCTTTCCGTCACTGAACCATCGCGACGGCGTGCGACGATGTCGCCGTATTTCTTGCCGCGGCGGGCAGCGACGCCGCGCGGATTTTCCTGATGCTTCAGCCCGTCGAAGGTCGCCCGCACCATGTTATAGGGGTTGGACGAGCCCAGCGACTTGGCAACTACGTCCTGCACGCCGAGCATCTCGAACACGGCGCGCATCGGGCCACCGGCAATGATGCCGGTTCCGGCCGGAGCCGAGCGCAGGACTACCTTGCCAGCGCCGTGACGGCCTTCGCTGTCATGATGCAGCGTGCGCCCCTCGCGCAACGGCACCTTGACGAGCGCCCGACGAGCGGCCTCCGTTGCCTTGCGGATCGCCTCGGGTACTTCTCGAGCCTTGCCATGGCCAAAGCCGACCCGGCCCTTGAGATCTCCGACAACGACGAGCGCCGCGAAGCCGAAGCGCTTGCCGCCCTTCACGACTTTTGCAACACGATTGATGCCGACGAGCTTGTCCGAAAACTCGCTGTCGGCTTTCTCGGTCTTACGGCCGCGATCTCGACTGCCACCACCGGGGGAACGTGCCACGGGTTAGTCCCTTCTCTTGAGTTCTAGAATTCCAAACCGCCTTCACGCGCGGCCTCCGCCAGCGCCTTGACGCGACCGTGGTAGATGAACCCTCCGCGGTCGAACACGACGCTTTTTACACCGGCCTTTGCGGCGCGCTCGGCAACCAGCTTGCCCACCACCGCTGCTGCGGCCTTGTCGGCACCGGTCTTCAAGCTCGAGCGCAACTCTTTTTCCAGGCTCGACGCAGCAGCGACAGTGACGCCGCTCGAATCGTCGATGACCTGGGCATAGATGTGCTTCGACGAACGGTGCACCGAAAGCCGGGCACGGCCATTCGCCACTTTCTTCAGGTTACGGCGAACCTTGGCTTTTCGCCGGTCCGTCTGTGAAATACGCGCAGCCATGATGCCCAATCCTTACTTCTTCTTGCCTTCCTTGCGGAATATGAACTCGCCTTTGTGGCGGATGCCCTTGCCCTGATAGGGCTCCGGCGGACGATAGCTGCGGATGTCGGCCGCGACCTGGCCAACAAGTTGCTTGTCGATGCCGCTGACCGTGATGATCTCCTGCTTCGCGCCTGCAACCTTCACGTCGACGCCCGCCGGCACCTTGTGCAGCACTTCATGACTGAACCCGATCTGAAGTTGCAGTTGATCCTTGCCCTTCATCGCGGCTCGATAACCAACCCCCTGGATCTCGAGTGTGCTGGTGTAGCCGTCTACCGTGCCCGAGATCAGATTGGCGACCATGGTGCGCGACATGCCCCACATGGCCCGCGCCTTCTTGGTTTCTTCGCGCGGCTGCACGGAAACGCCGCCCGGCGTCATTTCGACCTTGATCTCGTCCGGAACGGTAAAGGACAATTCGCCTTTCGGCCCCTTCACCTTGACCGTCTGGCCAGCCACCTGCGCCGTCACCTTCGACGGAACCGGGACCGGTTTCTTACCGATGCGCGACATTGTCCACTACCCTTCAATCTCAATCCCGGCGGCGTCCTGCGCGGATGCGCCGGCGTATCAGAAAATATTACAGAGAACTTCGCCGCCGACGTTCTCTTCCCGCGCCTTCCAGTCCGGCATCACGCCCTTCGGCGTCGAGACGATCGCCACGCCGAGCCCATTGGCGACGGTCGGCAGATCCTTGACCGGCGAATAAACCCGGCGGCCGGGCTTCGATACCCGTTCGATTTCGCGAATTGCGGGCTGGCCGTTGCTGTATTTCAGCTCGATCTCGAATTCGGGCGTAGCTCCCTTGAGTTCGATGCGGGAATAATCACGGATGTAGCCTTCGTCCTTCAGCACGTCCAGCACGCGGCCGCGCAGCATCGACGCCGGCGTCGACACCTTCGGACGCTTGCGCATCTGCGCGTTGCGAATGCGGGTCAGCATATCACCCAGCGGATCGTTGATCGCCATCGGTTTCTGGCCCTCCTTTACCAGCTGGACTTGGTCATGCCCGGGATCATGCCTTGACTGGCAAGCTCCCGCAGTTGGTTACGGCAAACCCGCAACTTGCGATAAAATCCGCGCGCGCGCCCCGTAATCTCGCACCGGTTGCGGATGCGGGTCTTGGATGAATTGCGCGGCATCTCGGCGAGCTTCATCTGCGCGGCAAAACGCTCTTCGCGCGGCTTGGCGCGATCCATGATCACGTCCTTGAGCCGCTTTCGCTTGGCCGCTTTTTCGGCGACAAGTTTGCGCCGGTATTTGTTCTTTTCGACTGAACTGGTCTTTGCCATCAAATCCTCCAAAGGCCTTTCGGCGCGAAACGTCTTGCCGAGGTCCCTTTATGTCCGGAACGGAAAATTGAAGCCGCGCAATAACTCCCGGGCTTCGTCATCAGAGCGCGCATTGGTGCACACGATCACGTCCATGCCCCAGATTTCGTCCACCTTGTCGTAGTCGATTTCGGGAAACACGATGTGCTCCTTGAGGCCGAGAGCGTAGTTGCCACGCCCATCGAAGCTTTTCGGATTCAACCCGCGAAAGTCCTTCACGCGCGGCAGCGCGATGGTGACCAGGCGGTCGAGAAATTCGTACATCCGATCGCCGCGCAACGTCACTTTTGCGCCGATCGTCATGCCCTCGCGCAACTTGTAGACGGCGATGGCCTTGCGCGCCCGGGTTTGGATCGGCTTCTGGCCGGAGATCAGCGCCAGATCGGCAGTGGCATTGTCGACCTTCTTGCGGTCGTTGACAGCTTCGCCGATGCCCATGTTGAGCACGATCTTTTCGAGACGCGGCACCTGCATGGCGTTCTTGTAACCGAACTTTTCGGTCATCAACGCGCGCACTTTGGCCTCATAGATAGACTTCATCCGCGGCCGATAATCCTTCGGACGCGCGAACGAGCGCGGCTCGCTGGCAGCAGCCGGTTTGGTGGCCTTCTGTGCTTTCTTCGCGGGCTTGCCCGCCGGAGGGGGGCCGCCGGGCTTTGCGCCCTTCTTTGTCTTGTCGTTGTCAGCCATGACTTACTTCCTATCCGGAATGACTTCGCCCGAGCGTTTGGCATAACGGGTCTTCGTGCCGTCTCCGAGAATTCGGAAACCGACACGTGTCGGCTTGCCGTCCTTGGGATCCTCGATCGCGAGGTTCGACAGATTGATCGGGCCTTCCTTGGAGATGATGCCGCCCTCCGAGTTCTGCGCTGACGGCTTGGTGTGCCGGCGCACCATGTTGACGCCGCGCACACGCGCGCGGCCCTCGGAAGGCATCACAGCCAGAACCTCGCCTTGCTTGCCCTTGTCACGGCCCGCTAGAACGATGACGCGGTCGCCTTTCTTGATCTTGGCAGAGGCCATCACAGCACCTCCGGCGCGAGCGAAACGATTTTCATCTGGTTCTTGACGCGAAGTTCGCGGGTGACCGGTCCGAAAATGCGGGTGCCGATCGGCTCGCCCTGCGGGTTGATCAGAACCGCAGCGTTACGGTCGAAACGGATCAGCGAGCCGTCCGGGCGACGCACGCCTTTGGCGGTGCGCACCACGATCGCCTTCATGACCTGCCCCTTCTTGACGCGACCGCGCGGTATCGCTTCCTTTACCGAGACGACAATGACGTCGCCGATGGTGGCATAGCGCCGCTTGGAGCCGCCGAGCACCTTGATGCACTGGACGCGACGCGCGCCAGAATTATCGGCGACTTCGAGATTGGTCTCTACCTGGATCATTCGACCAGTCCTTGTGCTGGGCTGCCGTTTGGGCAACCCCGTCTCTACGTTTAATTTCCGATGTCCCGCGCGATTTGCACCCGGAACCTCAACGAATCACGCCTGTCTTGCGAGCGCGACCCACCGCTTGTTTTTCGAAATCGGCGCGCTCTCCTCGATGCGCACCTGATCGCCGACCTTGAACGTATTGGCCTCATCGTGCGCGTGATACTTCTTCGAGCGGCGCACGGTCTTGCGCAGCAGCGGATGGGTGTAGCGGCGTTCGACCTCGACGACGATCGTCTTGGCGTTCTTGTCGGACACCACCGTGCCCTGCAGGATGCGCTTTGGCATGTCGTTTCCTTAGCCCTTGACCGACGCGGCGCCCGACTGCTTCTGGCGGGCGATTGTTTTGATCCGTGCAATGTCGCGGCGAACGGCCCGGACTCGCGATGTGTTCTCCAACTGGCCGGAAGCCCGCTGGAAGCGCAGATTGAACTGTTCTTTCTTGAGCGCGAGCAGCTGATCGTCCAGCTGGTCAAGCGTCAATTCGCGAACTTCGCCTGCCTTCATTGTCCTGGTCCTTGATACTTCATCTCAACGTCTCATGGTCGGCCATCAAGCCATGCGAGTGACAACGCGGGTCTTGATCGGCAACTTGGCGGCGCCCAGCTCCAGCGCCTCTTTGGCAACCTGATCGGTGACGCCGTCGAGTTCGAACATGATCCGGCCGGGCTTGACGCGCGCCACCCAGAATTCCGGCGCGCCCTTGCCGGAACCCATGCGTACTTCCGCCGGCTTCGACGATACCGGCACGTCCGGAAAGATCCGGATCCACACGCGCCCGGCACGCTTCATGTGACGCGTGATGGCGCGGCGCGCCGCCTCGATCTGGCGCGCGGTCAGGCGTTCGGGGGCAACGGCCTTCAGGCCGTGGCTGCCGAAATTCAGCGTCGTCCCGCCCTTGGCCTTGCCATGGATCCGGCCCTTGTGGGCCTTGCGGAATTTTGTGCGCTTGGGCTGCATCATGGTCGTTAGTCCCTGACTTCAATTACCCGCGATCGCCGCGATCGTCACGCCGGCGGCCGCCACCGCCGCCCTCCTGCATGTCGGTCATCTTCTTCTCGGACGCCATCGGATCATGCTCCATGATCTCGCCCTTGAAGATCCAGACCTTGATGCCGATCACGCCATAAGCGGTCATGGCAATGCCGTAGCCGAAATCGATATCGGCGCGCAGTGTGTGCAACGGCACCCGGCCTTCGCGGTACCACTCGGTGCGGGCAATCTCCGCGCCTCCGAGCCGGCCTGCGACGTTGATCCTTATCCCGAGCGCACCAAGCCGAAGCGCCGACTGCACCGAACGCTTCATCGCGCGGCGGAAGGCGATGCGCCGCTCGAGCTGTTGGGCAATGCCCTCCGCTACCAGCGTTGCATCGATTTCCGGCTTGCGGATCTCAACGATGTTCAAGTGCACTTCCGACGCCGTGAGCCGGGTGAGCTCGCTTCTGATCTTCTCGATGTCGGCACCCTTCTTGCCGATCAGCACGCCGGGACGCGCCGAGTAGACCGTGACGCGGCATTTCTTGTGCGGCCGTTCGATCACGACCTTCGAGATGCCGGCCGTGCGCTGCTGTTTCAGGATTTGCTTGCGGATGGCTATGTCTTCGTGCAGCAGGCGACCGTACTCGCGACGACCGGCGAACCAGCGGCTGTCCCAGGTGCGATTGATGCCGACGCGCAGGCCGACCGGATTGACCTTGTGACCCATCGGATTAGGCGTCCTTCTCGACGGCTGGCTTGATTTCCCGGACGATGACGGTGATCTGCGAGAACGGTTTCATGATCGCGCCCATGCGGCCGCGGCCACGCGGGTGCATCCGCTTCATCACGAGGTTCTTGCCGACGTGCGCTTCGGCAACGACGAGGTCGTCGACATCGAGGCCGTGATTGTTCTCGGCGTTGGCGACCGCCGACATCACGACTTTGCGCACATCATCGGCGATCCGCTTGCGCGAGAACTCTAGGTCGGCCATCGCCTGGTTGACCTTCTTGCCACGGATCAGACCGGCAACAAGATTGAGCTTCTGCGGCGAAACCCGAAGGTTCTTGGCCACGGCTTGCGCTTCCGTTTCGCTCAGGCTGCGTTCGCGTTTGGGCTTGCCCATGGGTGTCTATCAGCCTCTCACTTCCTGACGGCTTTCTTGTCGCCGCTGTGCCCGGAAAACGTCCGGGTGGGCGAGAATTCGCCGAACTTCATGCCGATCATGTCTTCCGACACGTTGACCGGGATATGCTTGTGACCGTTGTAGACGCCGAACGTCAGACCGACGAACTGCGGCAGCACGGTCGACCGGCGACTCCAGATCTTGATCACTTCGTTCCGCCCCGATGCGCGCACCTTCTCGGCTTTCTTGAGAAGATAGCCGTCGATGAACGGGCCTTTCCAAACTGAACGTGTCACGAGTTGAACTCCTGAAGCGTGCCGTTATTTCTTGGCCTGACGGCCGCGAATGATGAATTTGTCGGTCGATTTGTTCTTGCGGGTCTTGAAGCCCTTGGTTGGTTGTCCCCACGGCGTCGTCCAGTGCTTGCCACCCTTGGTGCGGCCACCGTTCGGATGGTCGACCGGATTCATGGCAATCGAGCGCACCGTCGAGCGCGTGCCCTTCCAGCGCGTGCGGCCGGCCTTGCCGACGACCTGGTTCGAGTGGTCTGGGTTGGAGACGGCACCGATCGAGGCCATGCATTCGGCGCGGACACGGCGGGTTTCGCCGGAATTGAGCTTCAGGATCGCCCAGCCGCTGTCGCGGCCGACGAGCTGAACATACGAACCGGCGGAGCGTGCCAGCTGGCCGCCGCGGCCTGCCTTCAGCTCGACGTTGTGGACGATGGTGCCGATCGGCATGCCGGCGAGCGGCATGGCATTGCCCGGTTTCACGTCGACCTTCTCGCCGGACACCACGGCGTCGCCGACCGCAAGACGCTGCGGCGCCAGAATGTAGGACAGCTCACCGTCCGCGTACTTCACCAGCGCGATGAAAGCGGTGCGATTTGGGTCGTATTCGAGACGCTCGACCGTCGCCGGCATATCGTGCTTGCGCCGGCGGAAGTCGACCAGGCGATAGCTCTGCTTGTGACCGCCACCGATGTGCCGCATGGTGATGCGTCCGTCGGTATTGCGACCGCCGGTCTTGCTCTTGCCTTCGACCAACACCTTGACCGGGCCGCCCTTCCAAAGGCCGCTGCGATCGATCTGCACCAGATGGCGCAAGCTCGGGGTCGTTGGACGGAATGTCTTCAGTGCCATGGCTCTTTACCCTGGATCGCCCTAAGTCGCCTCTAAAGGCCCGTTGTCACGTCGATCGAATGCCCGGCCTCGAGCGTGACAACAGCCTTCTTCACATCGCTCTGCAGCGCGCGCATACCGCGGAACTGTTTCAGTTTGCCCTTGCGGACCAGTGTGTTGACGGCCCTGACCTTGACGTTGAACAGTTGTTCGACGGCTGCTTTGATGTCGGTCTTGGACGCGTCCGGGCGGACCCGGAACACAACCTGATTGTACTCCGAAGCCATCGTCGCCTTTTCGGTGATCACCGGCGCGATGATGATGTCGTAGGATTTCAGCTTGTTCATTTGAACCGCGCCTCCAGCGCCTCGATGGCCGCCTTGGTCAGCACCAGCTTCTTGCGGCGCAGGATGTCGTAGACGTTGATGCCCTGCACCGGCAGCACATCGATGTTCGGCAGGTTGCGAGCTGCGCGAGCGAACTGCACATCGAGTTCGGCGCCGTCGATAATCAACGCATTGTTCAGCTGCAGCTTGCTGAAGTTCTGGCGCATATCGCTAGTCTTGCCGGTGGCGGACATTGCCGCGTCAAGCACGACAATCTCACCGGCCTTGGCTTTGGCCGACAGGGCGTGGCGCAACGCGAGGGCACGAACCTTCTTCGTCAGGCCGATAGCGTGGCTGCGCGGTTTGGGACCGAACGCCTTGCCGCCGCCGCGCCATTGCGGCACCGACTTGTCGCCATGTCGGGCGCTGCCGGTGCCCTTCTGCTTGTACATCTTCTTGCCGGTCACGTGCACTTCCGAGCGATCCTGCGTGTGATGCGTGCCGGCCATGCGCTTCAACAGCTGCCAGCGCACCATGCGATGAATCAGATCCGGGCGCGGCTCAAGCCCGTAAATCGCATCGGACAGTTCAACTGTGCCGGCGGCCGTGCTGTCGAGCGTCGTTACGTTTGCCTGCATGGCGCCTACTCCTTCGCCACGGCGGCAATCGCCGGTTTGAACTTGCCGGGCTTCGGGGCGTCCTTCGGCAACGGCTTCTTTATGGCGTCGCGAATCAGGACCCAGCCGCCCTTGTTTCCTGGAACCGCACCCTTGATCATGACCAGCCCGCGCGCGACATCGGTTTTCACGACCTGCAGGTTCTGCGTCGTGACCCGCATGTTGCCCATGTTGCCGGCCATCTTCTTGCCCTTGAACACCTTGCCGGGGTCCTGCCGCTGACCGGTCGAGCCGTGACTGCGGTGACTGATCGACACGCCGTGCGTGGCGCGCAGCCCGGAAAAGTTCCAGCGTTTCATCGGGCCGGCCATGCCCTTGCCCTGATTGGTGCCGGTCACGTCGACGAGCTGGCCGGTAACGAAGTGGTCGACGGTCAACTCGGCGCCGACTTCGATCAGGTTGTCCGGGCTGACCCGAAACTCGACGACCTTGCGCTTCGGCTCGACGTTGGCGACCGCGAAGTGCTGCCGCTCCGCCTTGCTGACGTGCGTAGGTTTGCGCGAGCCGACGCCGAGTTGAAGGGCGACGTAGCCGTTACTGTCATCGGTGCGCTGCGCGACAACCTGACAGTTGTCGACCTTGAGCACCGTCACCGGGATATGCTCGCCGCCATCCGTGAAGATGCGGGTCATCCCGACTTTCTGAGCGACTAATCCTGACCGCATGGGTCCCTCGTATTAGGCAGTGGGCAGTCGGCAATAGGCAGTAGGTTCACAGTAGGTCTGGGCACACGCCCTACTGCCAACTGCCCACTGCCTCCTAAAGCTTGATTTCCACATCCACGCCGGCCGCAAGGTCGAGCTTCATCAGCGCGTCCACCGTCTGCGGCGTGGGGTCCACGATATCCAAAAGCCGCTTGTGCGTACGCATCTCGAACTGCTCACGGCTCTTCTTGTCGACATGCGGAGATCGGTTGACGGTAAACCGCTCGATCCGCGTCGGCAGCGGGATCGGACCGCGCACTTCCGCACCCGTGCGTTTTGCCGTGTTGACGATCTCGCGTGTCGACGCATCGAGTATTCGATGGTCGAACGCTTTGAGCCGAATGCGTATATTCTGGCCGTTCATGGCAGCAAACTCACTATTGCAGTGGCGAGCGGCCGGGGCCGGATGGCCCGATGCTCAACACAGTGGTGTCTCACTCGACGATTTTCGCGACGACGCCGGCACCGACCGTTCGGCCACCTTCGCGGATGGCGAAGCGGAGCTTCTCCTCCATGGCGATGGGCTGGATCAGCTCGACGGCAACCGTGATGTTATCGCCCGGCATCACCATCTCAGTACCCTCGGGCAGCGTGACGACGCCGGTCACAACTGTGGTGCGGAAATAGAACTGCGGACGATAGTTGGTAAAGAATGGCGTGTGACGTCCGCCTTCTTCCTTGGTCAGGATGTAGGCTTCGGCCATGAACTTCTTGTGCGGCTTCACCGAGCCGGGCTTGCAAAGGATCTGCCCACGCTCGACGCCTTCGCGATCGATACCGCGCAGCAGCGCGCCGACGTTGTCGCCGGCGCGGCCCTCATCGAGCAGCTTGCGGAACATTTCGACGCCGGTCACGACGGATTTCGTGGTGTCGCGAATGCCGACGATCTCGACTTCCTCGCCGACCTTCACGATGCCGCGTTCGATACGGCCGGTCACCACGGTGCCACGGCCTGAGATCGAGAACACGTCTTCGATCGGCATCAGAAACGGCTGGTCGATCGGGCGGTCGGGTTGCGGGATGTAGCTGTCCACCGCATCCATCAATTTCAGGATCGCCTCGCGTCCGATCTCCGGCTTGTCGCCGTCGAGAGCCGCCTTGGCCGAACCCTTGACCATCGGAATGTCGTCGCCCGGGAACTGGTAGCTGGACAGCAGCTCGCGCATTTCCATCTCGACGAGTTCGATCAACTCGGCATCGTCGACGAGATCAACCTTGTTCATGAACACGACGAGGGCGGGAACGCCGACCTGGCGCGCGAGCAGGATGTGCTCGCGGGTTTGCGGCATCGGACCATCGGCCGCGGACACCACCAGGATCGCGCCGTCCATCTGCGCCGCACCGGTAATCATGTTCTTCACATAGTCGGCGTGGCCGGGGCAATCGACGTGCGCGTAGTGGCGAGCCTTGGTCTCGTACTCGACGTGCGCCGTCGAAATCGTGATGCCGCGCGCCTTCTCCTCGGGCGCTTTGTCGATCTGGTCGTAGGCCGTATAGGTAGCGCCGCCCGTTTCGGCCAGGATCTTGGTGATGGCGGCCGTCAGCGACGTCTTGCCGTGATCGACGTGGCCGATCGTGCCGATGTTGCAGTGCGGTTTTGTCCGCTCGAATTTTGCCTTGCCCATGGGAGGCTCTCCTCAGTTCAACTCGGGTTATCTGATCTCAGCTTTGCTTCTACCTGATCAGGCGTACTTCGCCTTGACTTCATCGGCCACATTGCGCGGCACGTCCGCGTAATGTGCGAACTGCATGGTGTAGGACGCGCGGCCCTGACTCATCGACCGCAGCTGGCTGACGTAGCCGAACATGTTAGCCAAGGGCACGAACGCGCGGATGACCGCGGCGTTGCCGCGCATCTCCTGATTGCGGATCTGGCCGCGCCGGCTGTTGATGTCGCCGATGACGCCACCGACAAAATCCTGAGGCGACACGACTTCAACATCCATGATCGGCTCGAGCAGCTTGACGCCGCCCTTCTCGCAACCTTCCTTCATCGCCGAACGGGCCGCGATCTCGAAGGCGATGGCCGACGAGTCCACCTCATGGAAAGCGCCGTCGTAAAGCGACACCTTCATGTCGACCATCGGGAAGCCGATCAGTACGCCGTTGTCCCAGACGCTGTTGATGCCCTTTTCCACGCCAGGAATATATTCCTTCGGCACCGTGCCGCCGATGATCGTCGACTCGAATTCGTTGCCCTTGCCGGTTCCATTCGGCTCGAGCTTGAGCTTGACGCGGGCAAACTGACCCGTGCCGCCGGTCTGCTTCTTGTGCGTGTAGTCGACGCTGACCGCCCGCGCGAGTGTCTCGCGATAGGCCACCTGGGGGGCGCCGACATTGACTTCTATATTATGCGGCGCCCGCTTCATGATATCGACCTTGATATCGAGATGCAGTTCCCCCATGCCCTTCAGGATCGTCTGGCCGCTCTCCTGATCGACCGATACCCGGAATGACGGATCCTCGAGCGCCATGTTGTAGAGAACACCGGCCATTTTTTCCTGGTCGGCCTTGGTCTTCGGCTCTACCGACATTTCAATGACCGGATTCGGGAAGTCCATCTTCTCGAGCAGTACGGGCTTTTGCGGGTCGCTGAGGGTTTCGCCGGTGCGGGTGTCCTTCAAGCCGGCGAGCGCGATGATGTCGCCGGCGTAGGCGGAATCGACAGCCTCGCGCTTGTCGGCGTGCATTTCGTAAATCATGCCGACGCGCTCTTTCTTGTCGCGCGTGGTCTGGGCCAGAGCCATGCCCTTTTCGAGCTTGCCCGAATAAACGCGGCAGAACGTCAACGAGCCGACGTGCTCGAAGTTCATGATCTTGAAGGCGATCATTGACAGCGGTTCGCTGTCGAGCGGCTTGCGCTGCGTTTCGGCGCCGGTCTTGACGTCGATACAGGTATAGGCCTCACGATCCGACGGCGCCGGTAAATAGTCGACCACCGCATCCAGCAATGTCTGCACGCCCTTGTTCTTGAAGGCCGAGCCGCAGAGCATGGGATAGAACGCGCGTGTCACAGTGGCCTTGCGGATCATCCGCTTCAGGGTCGCAATGTCGGGCTCCTGGCCATCCAAATAGGCCGCCATCACATCGTCGTCCATCTCGACGGCGGCTTCGATCATGGCCGCTCGGTATTCTTTGGCCTGATCGACGAGGTCGGCTGGAATCGGCTGCTCCGCGAACTTGGCGTCCTTGCCGTCGCCATCCCAGATCAGCGCGGTCATCTTCAGCAGGTCGACGAGCCCACGAAAATTGTTCTCGGAACCAATTGGCAGCTGCAGTGGGACTGCACGCGCGCCGAGCTTCTCCTTGATGTCATCGAGACACATGAAGAAATCGGCGCCGGTCTTGTCCATCTTGTTGGCGAAGATGACACGCGGGACGGCGTATTTGTCACCTTGGCGCCAGACGGTCTCCGTCTGCGGCTCGACGCCCTGGTTGCTGTCGAGCACGCAAACCGCGCCGTCGAGCACGCGCAGGCTGCGTTCGACTTCAATCGTGAAGTCGACGTGTCCTGGCGTATCGATGATATTGAGGCGTTTACCCTGCCAGAAGCAGGTCGTTGCAGCCGAGGTAATGGTGATGCCGCGCTCGGCCTCCTGATCCATGAAATCCATGGTAGCGGCGCCATCGTGCACTTCGCCTATCTTGTGCGACTTGCCTGAGTAATAAAGAATCCGTTCCGTGGTCGTGGTTTTCCCGGCATCGATGTGGGCCATGATGCCGAAATTCCGGTAATCTTCAATCTTGTGCGAGCGAGCCATGGCTCGAGCCTCCGAACTTCTATTACCAGCGATAGTGCGAGAACGCGCGATTGGCTTCCGCCATCTTGTGCGTGTCTTCCCGCTTTTTCACCGCCGTGCCACGATTGTTGGATGCATCGAGCAATTCGCCCGACAGGCGATCGACCATCGTGTTTTCGTTTCTGGAGCGCGCCGCCGTGATGATCCACCGGATCGCCAAGGCCTGCCGGCGCTCGTTGCGCACTTCGACCGGCACCTGGTAGGTCGCGCCGCCGACACGACGCGAGCGGACTTCGACCGACGGCATCACGTTCTCGAGGGCCGAGCGGAACATCACGATCGGATCGGATTTGGCTTTGGCCTCCATCTTCTCCAACGCGCCGTAGACGATATTCTCCGCAACGGACTTCTTGCCCTGGTTCATCACGGCGTTCATGAACTTGGTCAGCACCAGATCGCCGAATTTCGGGTCGGGGCTGACTTCGCGCTTTTCTGCTTTGTGACGACGGGACATGACGTTGTGCCTGCAATAATTCGTGTGGGTTTGTTGCCTTGAACCGTTCAGCTCACTCTACTTCGGCCGTTTGGCACCATACTTTGAGCGGCGCTGCTTTCGGTCACCTACCCCTTGAGTATCAAGAACGCCGCGGATGATGTGGTAACGGACGCCCGGCAAATCCTTGACGCGGCCGCCGCGGATCAGCACCACCGAGTGCTCCTGCAGGTTATGGCCTTCACCTGGAATGTAGCCGATGACCTCGAAGCCGTTCGTCAGCCGGATCTTGGCAACCTTGCGGAGCGCGGAGTTGGGCTTCTTTGGCGTGGTCGTATAGACGCGCGTGCAGACGCCGCGCTTTTGCGGGCAGGCCTGCATGTGACGGGATTTCTCCCGGTAGGTTTTCGGCGTCCGGGGTTTCCGGATCAACTGCTGGATCGTTGGCATGTTGCCCTGTGTCCCGATGGTGGCGTGCCCGTCCCTTTGCAGGCAGCGCCAAGACTAGTGGCCGAGCCTCGCGTTAGCGAAAGCCCGGCCGGAATTCCAGAGGATCGACCAAGTCCGTACCGGACTTGCCAGATCGTGGGCCTAAATATGTTCTCTGCTTGGATACGGAAGCGTTTAGACCTGCAAGCGCAAGCGCCAGCGCAACAATGGTCTACCACCTGTCCGCGAGAGTTGCCGTTCTCATATACACAGCTTCGGGTCCGGTCAACCTCTGTTCCCGCTTCCGCGTATTTTTTCTCGGCAACACGCGGCGCCTGCTTTTTTTGGTCTGCACGTGACCTGAGAATTGCACCTGCTTTTAGATAAGGACGAGGCCGCGGCGACGCGGCTCGAGCCTCAGCCCCTGCTCACTCGGCCGCTTCGTCCGTCGTGCGGCGCCGGCGGC
>JBGTIU010000170.1:0-8500 GCA_041745515.1 Hyphomicrobiaceae bacterium
CCATGCGACCGGCACCTTCGCGCTGCGTTCGCCGGTGCGGCCCAATCCGATCGCGACGTCGCTGGTGAAGCTGGTGGGGCTCGAGCCCGGCGCAGTGCTGGTGCGTGGACTCGACTGCATCGACGGCACGCCGCTGCTCGATCTCAAGCCCGACCGCTGCGCCTACACGCCGCCGGCGCCGCCCAATCCGGGCGAGGTGCGCGACGGCGAGTCGTCCGCGATCAAGGACTGAAGCACTGCGCTCGCTCTATGCTGTGTAGAGACAAGACGTCAGGTATTTGAATAGCGGGTCGGTAACGTCACCTTTTACGCCTCGCACCCAATTCAACCTCTGCGCAAGGTCGGTGGCTGGCAAGCCTCCGACATGAGCCAGGTGCGGAACGACCTGACGGCCGGCATGCGGAGGGATCGCTCCGGCACCACCACCGTGTAGGTTTCGCCGGTCACCAAGCGCCGATCGGACAGCGGTAGCAGTCGTCCGCTCGCCAGCGCGCGATCGACGACGGGCGTGCGCCCCATCGCCACTCCGAGGCCGTCGGCGGCCGCCTCTAGCGCAAGAAGGCGGCTGTCGAGCACGATGTTGCGTCGGGATCGCTTACCGGCAGACTTGGTGAATGCGAACCAGTCCTCCCACTCCGAGGGCGCAGCTTGGCAGTGAATGATCGTACAGGCAGAGAAATTCCCCTCATTGCGGATCTCGCGGAATTGTTTGGCATATGCAGGGCTGCAAACTGGGAAGGCTTCTTCCTCGAACAGGACATCGGCGCGGAAGCCTTCAGTCGCCAAGAAGGCGTAGCGGATGGCAATATCTATGGTCCCGGTGCGGAAATCGACGGGTTCAGCCGTCGTCATTACACGCACATCGACGTTTGGCTCGACGAGCCGGTAGGCGCTCAATCGCGGCAGCAGCCACAAGGCAGCCAGTGATGGAAACAAGTTGACCGTCAGATAAGGCAAGTGACGCAGCTGCTCGACCCTGGCGGTCGCGTTGGCCAACTGATCGAGCGACCGGGTGAGGTCGACCAGGTAGTCGCGCCCGGCCGGAGTCAAGATCAGCGTATTCTTTTCGCGATAAAACAAGGCAACGCCCAGGAAGTTCTCAAGCGATTTGATCTGATGGCTGATGGCGGAGACCGATAGCGCCAATTCCTCGCCTGCGCGGCGCAGCGTGCCGTGACGCGCAGTCGCTTCGTAAGCGCGCAGGGCGGCGAAAGGCGGGATCCTTCGGGTCATGGCTCGGGCATCCAGGATTGAATCAAATTAAACCTCTGTCGCAACAAACGCAATTGCATGCCGAGCCGGTTGGCGGTTCTCTATCGTGCGGTACTCCACGAAGATTGTCGCCCACGCGCACCGGGCGTGTTGTTGCCGCCGTCGGCCGGCTCACGGTCGCGAGCCCAGGGGAAGACCAAATGGCCCGTCATGAACATCCCATCATCCGCCAAGCCAGCCGCGAGCTGGCCAACGGCAAGCTCGACCGTCGCGACTTCTTGCGGATCGCGACACTGCTCGGGATGTCCGCGGTGAGTGCCTACGCCATGGCTGGGCTACCGATGGCGTTGGCGCAGGGAGCTCCCAAGAAAGGCGGCGTCATTCGGATCGGCATGCGTGCGCAGGACCCCTCGAGCCCGCACACCTTATCCTGGGTCGAGCCGGTCAATGCCGCGCGCCAGGTCGTCGAGTACCTGACCTACACGGGCGCGGACAATGTCACCCGGCCAGGCCTGTGCGAGAGGTGGGAGGCCAGCGCTGATCTCAAGACCTGGACGCTGCACTTGCGCAAGGACGTTAAGTGGCGCAAGGGCCGGCAGTTCACCGCCGACGACGTCGTGTGGAACCTGCGGCGCGTGCTTGACGCCAAGACCGGCTCGTCGATGGTCGGCCTGCTCAAGAGCTTCATCCTCGACGAGTTCGAGACCGGTGAGAAGGATGACAAGGGCAACGCCCGGAAGTCGACCAGGCTCTGGGACGCCAACGCGATCGAGAAGGTTGACGATCATACGGTAAAAGTCACCGGCAAGAGCCCGAACCTCGGCCTCCCCGAGGCACTGTTCCACTATCCGTTGTCGATCCTCGATCCCGAGGACAACGGCAAGTTCGGGGTTGGCAGCAACGGCACCGGCGCCTTCGAACTCGTCGAGCATGAAGTCAACAAGCGCGCTGTATTGGTCGCCCGCAAGAGCGGTTATTGGGGCCAGGGTCCCCACATCGACCGTTTCGAGATCATCGATCTCGGCGACGATAGCGTGGCGCAGGTCGCCGCGCTCACCTCGAAGCAGGTCGACATGATCTATCAGGGGTCGATCACCGCGCTGTCGACGGTCGAGAAACTGGCGCACGTCCAAGTCAACGCGATCGACTCGGCGGCGACGGCCGTTGCCCGCGTCCACCCCACCAAGCCGTTCGACGACGCGCGTGTTCGCCAGGCGCTGCGCTATGCGACCAACCCCGAAGCCGTGCTGAAGGCGGCGCACCGCGACCTCGGCAAGCCCGGCGAGCACCATCATGTTGCGCCGGCCCATCCGGAATACGCCAAGATTACGGGCGTCGGGCACGATGTCGCCAAGGCCAGAGCTTTGTTGAAGGACGCCGGATACCCGGACGGCATTGACGCCGAGATCGCCTGTCGCCCGGCGCCGGACTGGGAGCTGCTGGCCGTACAGATCTTGGTCGAGCAATGGAAGGAGGCTGGCATCCGGGTGAAAATCAACGTGATGCCGTCGGCCGCGTACTGGGACAACTGGACAAAGGTTCCCTTTGGCTTCACGACGTGGGCGCACCGCCCGCTTGGCACCATGGTGCTTGCGCTCGCTTACCGCACCGGCGGGGCATGGAACGAGTCCAAGTGGTCGAACACGGAGTTCGACAAGCTATTGTCGGAGGCTGAAGGGTACCTCGATGTCGAAAAGCGTCGCGCCCTGATGGCCAAGCTGGAGCGGATCATGGTTGAAGACGGCCCGATGGTCCTCCCGCTGTGGCGCGCGATCTTCAACTACTCGGACAAGAAGATCAAAGGTTACAACATCCACCCGAGCTTGTACGTCGAAGCCAAGGACCTGTGGATCGACGCTTAGCAGGCAAATACTCTCCCACAACTAAGGAGAAAACCTCGATGATTTCTGAAGACCAGGTGCGCGCCTATCAGCGCGACGGCGTAATCGCGGTGCCCGACGTCTTGGATGCGGATACTCTGACCCGAGTTCGATCCGTCATCGCAGAACTCGTCGCGGGCTCGGCAAAGACGTTGGAGCACACCGATGTCTACGATCTCGAGCCTGGCCACACGGCAGCCGACCCGCGCGTTCGCCGCATCAAATCGCCCCACAAGGTGCATACGTTGTTCAATGAAATCGTGCGCGGATCCGCCGTTCTCGATATCCTGAAGAAGTTGATCGGGCCTGGCCTGAGATTGCATGGGTCGAAGCTCAACATGAAATCTGCGCGTTATGGGTCGCCGGTGGAGTGGCATCAGGACTGGGCCTTTTATCCGCATACCAACGACGACATTCTCGCGATCGGCGTGCTGTTGGATGATACCGATCTGTCCAATGGGCCAATGCTGGTCACGCCAGGGACGCACACCGGGCAAGTCTGGAACCATCACGGCGATGATGGATGCTTCGCCGGCATGATCGACCCAGACACGATCCAGGTCGAGATCGAACGAGCCGTGCCCTGTATGGGCCGGGCCGGTAGCATGTCGTTCCATCACGTTCGCGCGTTGCACGGCTCCGCGCTGAATACCTCGGACCGCCAACGAAATCTGTTGCTATATGAAGTCGCCGCCAGCGATGCGTGGCCGCTGATGGGCGTCAAGGACTTCGACGAATTCAACAGTCGGCTGCTGTCGGGCGACCCGATCATTACGCCGCGGCTGACGGATGTGCCTGTGCGCATGCCATTGCCCCCTGCCATTCGCCAGGGATCGATCTACGAGACGCAGTCCGCCGCCAAGAAATCGTACTTCACTCGCGCAGCGTGACCTTGCGAAAGCACCCGTGCGACGCACGGGTAATATTGGTTTTGGCCCAGGTCTCGTCGATGAAAACGAGTGTGTGGGCCTGCGCGCGGTCTACGACGTGACCGTATCGATCGAGCCCTTGCCAGCGGCCCGACCATCCGCGCGCCGCGATACTCATGAATGCCTTGCGCCGTTTTGCTGTGCGAAGTCCTGCGCAACAGCTATGAAGGCGCATGAGCAACGAAGACAACCGCTTTTCGGCGCGCGCGGCCCGCTACATGAAGGTCGGCACCAACGTCGGCGCGGTGGCGGCGCGCGTCGCGGGCCAGAGGTTTTTCGGATTGCAAGCGGATAACGGGCGCAACGCCGCGGAGCTTGCCGCCGCGCTCGGCGGGCTCAAGGGCCCGATCATGAAGGTCGCCCAGCTGCTGTCGACCATCCCAGAAGCGCTGCCGCCGGAGTACGCGCGCGAGCTGGCGCAGTTGCAGGCACAGGCGCCGGCCATGGGACCCGCTTTCGTCAAACGGCGCATGATGGCGGAACTTGGGGCCGATTGGGCGGCGAAATTCGCCACGTTCGCGACCTCTGCCGCGGCGTCGGCGTCGCTGGGACAGGTGCATCGGGCGACCTCGCTCGACGGCAGAAGCCTCGCGGTCAAGCTGCAGTATCCGGACATGCAGTCGGCGGTCGAGGCCGACGTGAACCAGTTGAAGGTGGTGTTCGGACTGCATGCACGAATGGACCCTGCCGTCGATACGACCGAGATCCTGAAGGAGATCGCGGCGCGCCTGCGTGAAGAGCTCGACTATGACCTCGAAGCCCGGCACATCGCCCTCTACGCCCGCATTCTGAGCGGCGACCTGTTGATCCGAGTGCCGGAAGTTCTGCCCGAACTTTCGAGCAAGCGTCTGCTGTCGATGACGTGGCTCGAGGGCAAACCGCTGCTCCACTACAAGGCGGCGGCCATCGAACAGCGCAATGTCATCGCGCGCGCCATGTTCAGCGCCTGGTGGCATCCCTTCAGCCACTACGGCGTGATCCACGGCGATCCGCATCTGGGGAATTACACCATCTTCGAGGACGAGCGAGGCGCCGCCAGCGGCATCAACCTGCTGGACTACGGCTGCATCCGCTCATTCCCGACCAAGTTCGTGGCCGGCGTCGTCGATCTCTACACCGGGCTCGCCACGGACCGCCGCGACCTCGTCGTACACGCCTACGAGACCTGGGGCTTCAAGGGGCTCAACACCGAGCTGATCGATGCCATGAACATCTGGGCGCGGTTCATCTACGGTCCGCTGCTCGACGATCGCGAGCGCACCATCGCAGAAGGCACCGCGCCCGGCGACTACGGCCGCAAGGAAGCGTTCAGCGTGCACAAGATTTTGAAGCAGAAGGGGCCGGTAAAGGTGCCGCGCGAATTCGTGTTCATGGACAGGGCGGCGATCGGCCTTGGCGGGGTGTTCCTGCATCTCGATGCGAAGCAGAACTGGTACCGTTTGTTCAACGAGCAGATCGAAGGCTTCCGGCAGGAGACAGTGGCCGCACGCCAAGCGGCGGCGTTCACGGCCGTGGGCGTGCCGCTGCCGGCCTAAGCGAGGGGTGCTTTTTGCTGCGCGATTGTGCAATGCACAATATTCTCACCGCCCCGTCGCCACTGTATAGTCGGGGCATGTCAAAAGCCCGTCAGAAATTTAGTGAGTCGCGTCGAGGGTCCGATCCGGCCGAGGAAAGCTATCTCGCACTGATCGGCGAACGCCTGCGCATGACGCGGGCGCGCCGTGGGATGTCGCGCAAAGTTCTTTCGGCGGCGTCGGGCGTTTCCGAGCGTTATCTGGCGGAAATGGAGCGGGGCACGGGCAACGCATCGGTGCTTGTGTTGCGCAAGCTGGCGACGGCGATGGGAATCCGTGTCGCCGAGCTGGCATCGGAAGAACCGGACCGCTCGGTCGATCTCAACCACGCAATCCATCAGTTGGAACGGTTGTCGCCGCAGCAAATTGCTGAAGCTCGCACCCTTGTCGCAAGCCGGTTTGGGCGTGTTAACGAGTCAAGTCGTCGCCGTATCGCTCTGATCGGCTTGCGCGGTGCAGGCAAGACGACGCTTGGCCTAAGGCTGGCCGAACATCTTCGCGTAGCCTTTATCGAACTCGATCGCGAGATCGAACGAGCCAGCGGCATGGACATGGCGGAGGTGTTTTCGGTGCACGGTCAGGTCGGGTTCCGACGCCTGGAGCTCGATTGCCTGGAACGCACCATAGTCACTCACCAGGACTGCGTGATTGCCACCGGCGGCAGCTTGGTGACCGAGCCGCATACGTTCGACGTCCTTTTGTCGTCCTGTTACGTCGTTTGGCTGACAGCGTCGCCCGAAGCGCACATGGGCCGGGTTGCTGCGCAAGGCGATCTCCGGCCGATGGCGTCAAGTCGTCAGGCCATGGAAGACTTAAAGGCAATCTTGCACAGCCGTGCCCAGCTGTATGCCAGGGCCAGTGCTAGTGTCGACACCAGCGCGGGCACGGAGGAGCAGGCGGCAGAGGCATTGAAGGCGGCGGTATCAACCTGAACCTAGGTCACAGACTCATTAAACCGCATCCAGATTCTGATGGCTGCAAGTTTCACTGACGCGAGGAAATTGGCGTCGTGCTTGTCGAAGCGGGTTGCGACAGCGCGGAAGTGTTTGATGCGATTGAAAAACCGTTCGACCCGATTGCGCAGCTTGTAGACCCTCGGGCTGAAGGCCGGCGGATCGACGCGATGATCGAGCGGGCGGATGTTGGCATAAGCGCCCTGTTCGGCGATTTTGGTGCGAAGCGCATCGCTGTCATAGCCGCGATCGGCCAACAGAATGCAGTCCTTACCGAGCGCGCCGAGCATGTCCTCGCCACTCTTGCCATCGTGTGCTTGCCCTTCGGTCAGCTTGAGCGCGATCGGGAGCCCGTGGCCGTCGACGACCGCGTGAATTTTGGTCGTAAGCCCGCCGCGGGAACGTCCCATGCAACAACTACGGCCACTTTTTTTTCGCCGTTCGCGGCATGCTGATGAACGCGCACCACCGAGCTGTCGATCATCTGGATCTTGCCATTGTAAGCCTCCGAAACCGAACTTAAAATCCGATCCCAGATGCCAGCCTTCCGCCACCGCACGAAGCGGTTGTAGCATGTCGTGTAGGGGCCGTAGCGCTCGGGGATATCGGCCCACGGCGCTCCTGATCGCAAGCGCCAGAATATCCCATTCAACACGCGCCGGTCGTCGACGCGCGCAACCCCACGAGACTTGCGCGGCAGCAGCGGATCGATGATCTTCCACTCGGCGTCGGAGAGTTCGTAGCGGCCATGACAGCTCCCTTGGTTGGGAGCTTGAATCACTGTTCGCAGCGCTTGGGAATCCCGTTTATGAGTTTATGACCTAGTGTCCCGATCGCGAAGTTCGTTTCATTCTTTCCGCGCACTCTGCACGAACTTCGCGATCGACAAGGACACTAGCAGGCATTGATTCTAGTGTGATTCAGATCGAGAAGTCCGCCCACCAGCCTAGCCGCGAGTA
The DNA here is from genome assembly GCA_041745515.1 of Hyphomicrobiaceae bacterium. GTDB lineage: Bacteria > Pseudomonadota > Alphaproteobacteria > Rhizobiales > Hyphomicrobiaceae > JAKFWF01. The sequence goes on from JBGTIU010000170.1 coordinate 7,508, forward strand.
TGAAGCGGACTTCTCGATCATCACACTGGTGGACACTGGCTTTTGTCGCCGGTTTTCTCGATGTAAGCTCGCGAATCGCTGGCTTGGGGGAACTCCAATGGGCAACACGTTGTCAAACATCGCTGCATTCGCGCTGTATTTTGGATTGGGAGGCGTTCTGATCGCTGCATTTGCCATGATCTATATGCGTCTTACCGCTCACGACGAAGTGGCACTGATCAAAGGCGGCAATCTCGCCGCTGCCCTCGCTCTGGGTGGCAATCTTGCCGGATTCTCGATCCCGCTCAATAAGGCAATCGCGCAAGCCGCAGGCGTTTGGGATTGTCTTCTTTGGGCAGCAATCGCGCTCGGCGTGCAGGTGGTGATCTACCTTGGGGCTCGCGCCCTGATCCCGGATGTGTCGACGCGGATCGAGCAGAATAATGTTGCAGTGGCGACGTTTATGGCCTTCGCCGCGCTGGTCGGCGGCATGCTCAACGCGGCTGCCATGACGATAACGCCCGGCACTGGTGGTTAGCGGTGAAGCGCTCTGAGAAAATCGTTTTGGGAACGGTGGGTGTCATCGCCGTTGCCGCGTTCTGGCCGAGCAGCACGCCAAAAGAGCAGCCGGCAGACGCGTTCGCCTATGCGTCAGCCGAGGAATGCCGCCAGAGCGGAGATATGGGTGCATCGGAATGCGATGCGGAATGGGCGAAGGCGTCTGACCAGCATATCGCTACGGCACAGAAGTTCACCGACAACGCCGATTGTGAGAAAGCTCACGGTTCCGGGCAATGTCGTACAAGCACATGGAACGGGGCCAATGTGTTCGTGCCGGCGATGATTGGATACATGATCTCACGCCAACTGGGCGGCGGGGGTCACGGCGGCCAACCCCTGTTCCCGGCCGGGACCGCTGCCCAGGCCTGCCCGTCAGGCTTCAATCCCCAGCTGCGGCCGGATTGCGCTCAGCCGGCTACGCGAAGCAGTGGGTCCGCCGTCACCAGCAGCGGC
>JBGTIU010000171.1:0-6544 GCA_041745515.1 Hyphomicrobiaceae bacterium
CGATGCCGGCCAGCGCGTTCGCCGCGAGCCCGCCGAGGACCAGCACCACCAGTCCGACCACGAGGTTCGGCAGCCAAAGCAGCATTTGGCGCAACACCTCCGAAACAGCCGGCAAGCCTAGCGCATCGAAGGCAACGACCAAGGCGAGGAGGCGGACAAACCACTTGGTGATCAGGGCGAGAAAGCCCGAGGCATCCGTCTCCACACCCGTGCTCGTGACGAATGCCGAGAAGCCCGAGCGCTGCGCCAGTTCGTTGAAGCGGACGGTGCGCAGCAGAGCGGCGACACCCTTTGCCAGCAATGACGCCAGAAACCACCCCACGATGACGATGATTGCAAAGCCGATCAGCTTCGGGATTGCGGCGAGGAAGATGGCGAGCGCTTGACTGACGGACGCCATCAAGGCGTCACTCCAGTTCTGAAATTGCACGGGCATAAGCTAACTCCAATCGTGAGCGGACGCGGCGCAGACCGCGCCAATATCAACAGGCAACGATTGTTTGTACCGATGGTTCCAAGAAAGCTGCCGCCGATTTTGGCGCGCTAGACCTCGTGCTCTGGCGGCGCGCAGCAGGATCGACTGAGGAACTGTCAGACGCAGCTCACGCGCGGCAGCGCCGGCCGTGCTCGTTGCCGAGTTCTTTCGACACGTCCTGCGCCAGGATGATGCTGCGCGCGATCTGGGCTGGTGTCAGTCCCGCGCCGGCGCTGCGCAGCGATTGCGCAGCTCCATCCGCCTCGCGCCGAGCGAGGGTGAGTTCATCGCAACTGAACTCGCGCTTTTTCTGTCTGAAGGCCCACAGCCGGACGCCGGAGGCGTAGGCCGCCGGCGTTGCGGGAGAACGCACCCAGGCTTTCGATTTGTCGGCCAGCAATCCCTTCAACACGCTGCCGCGTTCGGCAATGCAGTGCGGGCTGTCATCGACACAGGCCAAACCCACCGCTGGCGCTTTCACGCCAAGTTCGCCGGAAGAGCAGGCGGCGACGCTCGCTCCAACCAGCAGACACGCGAGCACCGGCAGTCGCCGACGACTCGTTGACATGTCGATTTTTTCGACCCGGCCCGCCCTCGACCAGCTCAACCGTCCCCGCATACCGGCCGTCATAAGTTCGCCTCTTGTGAACTACCGAACTAAGCCCTAAATCTAAGCAATGGCTGGGATATGGCCGCAATGAGCCGAACCACAGCTATCAGTACTCTGTTGGCTAACCAGTTTCCACTGCGAGATCCAGTCGGCATTACGGCGTGGCGGTCCCGGCCGCGTGTCGCCCGTGACCCACATCAGGAGTTGTCCCATGGCCCAGGTCATCCGCGTTCACGAGTACGGCGGTCCCGAGATGATGAAATGGGAGACGGTCGATGTAGGGGCACCGGGGCCGGGCCAGATCAAGCTCAAGCACCATGCCGTCGGCGTCAATTACATCGACACCTATCATCGCACCGGACTTTACAAGCAGCCGGCCATGCCGTTCGCCCTTGGCATGGAGGGTGCCGGCGAAGTCACGGCGGTCGGCGATGGCGTCGCCGATCTTAAAGTGGGTGATCGCGTCGCCTACGCGCAGCCGATCGGAGGCTATGCGACCGAACGGCTGATGCCCGCCGATCGCGCAGTCAAGATCCCGGAAGGCATCGACTACAAGACCGCCGCCGCCATGATGCTGCAGGGCATGACGGTGCGCTACCTGATCCGCAAGACCTACAAAGTGGGGCCGGAGACGACACTGCTGTGGCACGCAGCAGCCGGTGGCGTCGGCCTGATCGCCTGCCAGTGGGCGAAGAGCCTCGGCGCGACCGTCATCGGTACAGCCGGATCGGACGAGAAATGCAAGCTCGCCAAGGCCGCCGGCGCCGCGCACGTCATCAACTACAAGACCGAGAATTTCGTTGAACGGGTGAAGGCGATCACCGCTGGCCGCCTGTGCGACGTGGTGTACGATTCGGTCGGCAAGGATACCTTCCCGGCCTCACTCGACTGCCTCAAACCGCTCGGGCTGTTCGTGACGTTCGGCAATGCTTCGGGCCCGGTCACCGGCGTCGATCTCGGTATCCTCGCGGCCAAAGGCTCGCTCTATGTGACGCGGCCGACGTTGGGGAACTACACCGGCACCCGGGCCGAACTGCTCGAGACCGCGAACGATCTGTTCGACGTGGTGAAGAAGGGCAGCGTCAAGATCGCCGTCAACCATACCTATCCGCTGAAGGATGCCGCGCAGGCGCACCGCGATCTGGAAGCCCGCAAAACCACCGGCTCGATCGTGCTGCTGCCGTGATCCGTTGACCTGTCGAGGACCCCGCCGATGACGCGAAAGCCAATCGAACTCCACTACTGGCCGACGCCGAACGGCTACAAGATCACGATCATGCTGGAGGAGTGCGGGCTTCCCTACGAGATCAAGTATGTCAATATCAACACGGGCGAACAGTTTGAGCCCTCGTTCCTGGCGATCGCGCCGAACAACCGGATGCCGGCGATCGTCGATCCCGAAGGTCCGGGCGGCAAGCCGATCTCAGTATTCGAGAGTGGCGCGATCCTGCAGTACCTCGGCCGCAAGACCGGCAAGTTCTACCCCAAGGACGAGCGCGGACGCGTCGCCGCCGACGAGTGGCTGTTCTGGCAGATGGGGGGTCTAGGTCCGATGGCCGGCCAGGCACACCATTTCCGCAATTACGCGCCCCAGCAGGTCCCATACGGGATCGACCGCTACACCAATGAAGTCAACAGGTTGTATGGCGTCATGAACAACCGGCTCGGCCAACACGAGTACCTGGCCGGCGACTATTCGATTGCCGACATGGCCAGCTATCCCTGGGTGCGGCCCTACAAGAACCAGGGTCAGGATCTGGCTGAGTTCCCCAATCTCGATGCATGGTTCAAGCGCATCCAGGCGCGACCGGCAGTGGCGCGCGCGGTCAAGGTCGGGGAAGAAGTCCGCGGCAAGGTCGATCTCGCCACCGACAAGGCGGCGCAGGCGGTGATGTTCGGTCAGAGGGCGCGGTAGCCGCTCTTCTTTTCAAGAAACCCTACCGCAGCTCCGCCATTCTCGACGGGTCCGGCTTGCGGCCGGTTACACGCTCCAGCGCAATGGCTGCAAGCACCTTGCCGGCGATCGTCTGCTTCGATGCGGCCCGCAGCTCCGCATCGCGCTCCGTGGCGTCGACGCTGCCGGTAGTCATTGCGGCAGCGTTGGCGAATGCGAACGGCGCGGCCGCCCGCTCATTTGCGCAGGCTGAGGCCAAGGCTGCCGCACCGGCTATTGCTATCATCCGCAAAAACACGCCCATCCCCCCGTCCAAAACGACGCCGCGACGCCCAGTACCGGAAATCCCCGTCCCCAAGCGTTCGATCGAATGGTGCCACACCCGACCTGAACGTTGGCTGCACGCTAGACTACCAACCGGACATGGCAACCGTTTTATTGCGCAGCCTCGCACCCCCGTGCCTTGCAGCGGTGCAGAGCGGCCCGCACGACTTCGCGACAGAGTTAGCGCGAAGCTAACGCAGGTCTTAGCGATCAGGCGACCGTTGTTCCGGACCAGCACAAACGGTGCAACATGGTGCGGGTGAACACCGCCTCTTCATTTTCATTTCACTGTCATCGAGAGAATAAGGTTGTGCCGTTTACCACTCGTCAGCGCACTCCTGACATCGTTAATGCGTCAACGAGCAGCCTACAGACGTTATGGTCGAGGAGCTCACGGCGAAATGCGTTGATACTTGGAGTAGCAGTTCATGGCACGGTTTGACTTTTCAGGGCGTGACATCGAGTGCGCGGCGGAAGGTGGCGGCCCGGATGCATTGTTCGAGCTGGGCCTCATGTACTGCGCCGGACGCGAGGTTGAAATCGATTTCGTGGTCGCCCATAAGTGGCTCAATCTTGCGGCTCTGCGCGGCAACCACGAGGCCAGACGTTATCGCATCGACCTCGCGGTGGAAATGTCCAAGGCCGATATTGCCAGAGCCCAGAAGCTCGCCCGCGACTGGATTGCGACGCACTGAGTTCTTGCCGGATCAACAGCGCTTGAACAGCGATGACAGGCACGCCCACGTCTTTTGCATCGCGCCGCCAACCGAATCGCTGGCATCCTTGAGCTGTTGTTTTGACGTTTCGGAGGTCCGCTCGGCGAGTTCCTGTACGGTGCGAGGCGGCCCAACCTTGGGAGGAGCGCCCTTGGGATCGACTGCCTTGACCTCGGCGGCAGGCACAGGCGGCTGGACTGGAACGACCGGAGCCACCGGTCCTGGCGCTGATAGTGCCTCAACCAGACTTGCGACGGATAAATTTCGAAGGTCGCCGACACAGACGCTGCCCTGCGCCTCGCGCCGCACCGAGCATGATGCATGCCCACCCTGGCGCGCCAACTCCTTGGCGCAGGCAACATGAACCGCCCGTTCGACCCCGCGGCCCAACCGCTCCAGCTTCTCGGCTTTCTCGACCGTGCACCGGTAGGTCGCTTCCGGCGCTTTACAAACGACGCACGTCTCCTGGCCGTGGGCCGGAGCGAACCCCGCAAGCGCAAGAGCGGCGACGGCAATTGCTATCCGTTTCATGCGACGGTCAACGCTGCACCAACCTTCCAGTAGAGGAACCTCCCCAGTCGCCCCGAAAAGCGGCCATATCACGGCATGCCGTTGCGGCCGTGCGCGAGGTACGCGGGGCGCGCCGATAACAGCTCGTAATAGGCTGACACCGCAGGCAAATCGGGCTTGGCAAATTCAATGCAGAACCAACGGTTGACGATGATGCCGGCCGGAATGTCGGCGACGGTGAACGCGGCGCCTGCCAGATACGGGCCGTTGGCCGCTAGTTCTGAGTCGAGCAGCTGCATCTGATGGGTCCACTCGGCGATGCCCTTTGCGATCACGCCGGGATCCTGGAATGCCGGAAGCTTCCAGATCAAACCCAGAAACACCGGCCGCACAGGTGAATAGAGATCGGTCGAGCCCCAGTCCATCCAGGCTTCGACCCTGGCGCGGGTCTGGAGTTCCGTCGGATAGAGATCGTTGCGGCCGTGCTTCGAGCACAGGTAGCGCACGATGGTGTTGCTCTCGCGCAGGACGAAGCCGTCGTCGTCGATGACCGGCACCACACCGAAAGCGCTGAGGCGCTTGAACTCCGGCGCGTCGAGCCCGCGAAAGCCCCGGCCCCAGTCCGTGCGCAAATAGGGAACGCCGATCTCGTCGGCCACCCACAGTACCTTGCGGACATTGCTCGAATTGGCGCGGCCATAGATTTTCAGCATGGCTGTTTGCCTTCTCGCGATCGGGATCAACTATGAGCTTGGGCGAAACTGGCTGGATGATTTGACGCCGAGGCACGTGTTAGAGCCGAACGCGCTTAATGATTTTCATTATTATTTGTTCACGCCCGACGCCTTGAGCTCTTTGAGTATGTTCAAACCGTACGCTTTCTGTTCCTTGAAGATGAACTGCACTTCGTCCGGCTCCAAGTAGCGGGCATGATAGAGATCGCGCGGCGGGAAAGGCGTCTTGGTGTTTTTCTGGTATTGACGAATGAAATTGCGGGTCGCGACAAATTGCCGGACGCTATCCTCACTGCGCAAGCTCGCAAGTGTATCGAGGCTGAACGGGTGGCCTTCGCGCGACAGACCGATTTGGTCATCAAGTATGGTCGTAATCTGCTCCGACCTCGGATCAATCCCCATCTCTTGTAGGAAGGCAACGGCTTTCGGCTGTAATTTTCCTGACAAGCTTGTGCGGACGAACTGCACCTCTGCAGGCTGCAAGTACCTGACCTGATAGACATCGTTCGGCGGGAAAGGCGTCTTGATGTTCTGCTGATATCTTCTAATGAAGTTGCGCGTCGCGATGAAATGCCTCACGCCATTCTCACTTCGCAAGGTCGCCAGCGCATCGAGGCTAAACGGACGGCCGTCGGGCATCAGGCCACCCTGGTCACCAATGATGCTGGCGATCTCCTCTGACCTCGGGTTAATCCCAAGCTCAGCCAAGAAGGCAACGGTTTTCGGCTGGAGCTCCGCTGCCGAAGCCACTGTCGAACCGGCGAGCAGAAGCGCGAAGAGAAAATAGCGTGCCACTGAACTTCCCTCTGGCAAAGGCTGGCGAGCCCAGCGAACTGGGCGCAGTCTCCCGCTTCTTACTACTATACACCCTTCGGAGGCTGACGCGAGCCGGGGATCATGCGACTCCGCTTCCTCAGGCCTGTTGCAGTTTGTCGATCTCGATCTTTTTCATCTGCAGCATGGCGTGCATCACCCGGCTTGCAGATGTCGGTACCGCAGGGCGACCCGACCCGACTCCGTTGTGTCATAAAGATCGTCATCCTCGGGCTTGTCCCACTACTGTCCGGTTTAATTGAATTTGGTCTGCAATAAATCCCGACGGGCATTGGGCGGGAGCTGGTGGGTTTGCGTCGGAGACACGGAACTCAGATCGCGGATTGCTGGATTTGATTGAACGCCTCCTCTCTCCCCCGCATTCCCGGCCGAGCCGGCCCCGCATCGGATGGAAGCCACGGCGCCGGGTCCGGCGAGGGCCGGGATCCTTACGTGTCGCGGGTTTGC
>JBGTIU010000172.1:0-9274 GCA_041745515.1 Hyphomicrobiaceae bacterium
TCACCTTCGGTCACGACTTCAGGAAGTGCGGGCACGTGAACGACAAAGCCACCCTCCTCGGCGGGTTCAAGAATGATGCTGTAAGTTCGATTGCCGGACACGGCAAGGCTCCGTTGCTGCATAGACACTCATGATATCACGAAGCGCGTGTCCGCCAAAACGCCGATCACTGGTTGTTGCAGCCTGAGCAGGGTACGCGTCCGGCCAGGGCCGCAGGAGAAGCCTGGTGCGTTCAGGCTGCGGCTTGAACTTTCGCCGGATGTCCGGCTTTCCAATTCCACGGCAGCAGTTCTTTGATGCGCTTGGCCGGGTGATCGGCGATGCGGGCGAGGATATCGGCGAGCCAGGCGGGCGTCGACATCGTTCAACGTACAGGTTTCGATGCGCGTGTAGATCGCAGCAGCCCGCCTGCCGCGTACGCATCCGGCGAAGCGGTGACGGATGCGTACGTCCCGCCGTCCGTCGCCGCAGGTTCACGGACGAGGAGAAGCGGCATTTCCTGGAACTCGCCAATCGGCCGGGCTCGTCAGTATCCGATGTGGCGCAGCGCTACGACCTGGCGATCAGCCTGCTGTTTCGCTGGCGCAAGGAACTCGGCGACGGTCCGGTGCCGTTCGCAGGCTTCATGCCGGCCACCATATATTACCGGACAGGTGGAGCGTACTGCAGGCCCCCGTCTTTCCAAAGCCGGTTCAATCCTCGATCAATCTTGAGGGGGCTGCCCGTGCCAACATTCGCTCCATAAATCTCGCCGTAGTTTCCGACAGCCGAGATGGCTTTGAATGCCCAGTCCTTGTCTAGGCCGAGCGCCTTGCCGAACTCGCCTTCCACGCCCAGCAGGCGTCGAACATCCGGATTCGACGAGGTCAATGACGTGGCCGCGTTCGCTTTAGTTATTCCCAGTTCCTCGGCATTCAAGAGTGCGTAGTGCGTCCACTTTACAAGGTTGAGCCAAGCGACATCATTCTGCCGGACAACCGGCCCGAGAGGCTCCTTCGAAATGATATCGGGCAGGACCATGTAGTCATCTGGTGCCGCCAATTTCAGTCGCTGCGAAAAAAGTTGAGACGCGTCGGACGAGAACCCGTCGCATCGACCGCTACCGAGCGCGCCGATGGCCTGATCCACGTTCTCGAATACCACCGGCTTGCTATCCAGTTTATTGGTGCGCGCGAAGTCCGCGAAATTGAGCTCGTTGGTCGTACCGGTGATGAGGCAGACCGTTGCCCCCTTGAATTCTTTGGCCGCTTTCACGCCCGTGCTCTTCTTGACAAGAAATCCTTGGCCATCGAAATACGTGACGACACTGAATGAGAGGCCAAGACTTGTATCCCGGCTCATGGTCCAGGTGGTTTGTCGCGAGAGGACATCGATCTCTCCGGACTGGAGTGCGGTAAAGCGCTCTTTTGCGGTCATGGGAATGAAGGAAACCCTGTTCGCGTCACCGAATACGGTTGCGGCGACGGCTCGACAGAAATCGACGTCGAAGCCGGTCCAGCGTCCCTTGTCGTCCGGGGCGCTGAAACCTGCCACTCCGGTGTTTACTCCGCATCTCAGCTCGCCCCTCTTCTTGACGATTTCCAAGGTGGCCTGAGCCCATGCGGGCTGCGCAACACTGGCAATTGCAAGAGCGACAAGCCCCGGCACGACTCCATTCGACCACTTCATGCTCCGTCTCCTGTCAGCTGATGTTTGCTAGGCTTAGCCGATGACAATTATTCCACTTTCAATCCAGATGCCTTTATCGGCACCGCCCACTTTTCGATCTCCGAGGCGACGAACGTTCCAAGGTATTCCGGCGTCGATTGCTCGCCGCTTGCGACCGTGTACCCGAGCTCTTCGAGCTTCTTCTTGACGGACGGGTCGTTGCTCGCCTTCACCGCTGCGTCGTTCAGTTTTTTCACCACATCCGCAGATGCACCCTTCGGTAGGAAGATCCCATTCCAGGTATAAGCGGAGACGCCCTTCAAGCCTTGCTCGTCAGCGGTCGGCAAGTTGGGCAGCGCGGGAGACCGTTTGGTCTGCAAGATTGCAATTGCCTTGACGGTATTGCTGTCAATCTGCGGCTTTGCCGTAGACAAAACATCGAGCATGTAGTCGATCCTGCCGCCGACGATGTCGTTCATGGCAGGACCGCCACCGCGATAAGGCACGTGAGCCACGTCGATACCGATCGCTGTATTGAGCAACACCGTACCGATATGCAGTGCAGCACCTGCGCCACTTGACGCGTAGGCCATCTTTTTCTGGTTGGCCTTCGTGTAGGCGATGAAGTCCTGCAAGTTGTCGACCGGCAGGTCCTTGCGGGTCACGAGCACGAGAGGAACATCGGCAATCAGCGCGACTGGCGTGAAGTCGGTCGCGGAGTTGTACTGGGGCTTGGCTAGTAGCGTCTGGTTCTGGGCATGCGTCCCGACCGTTCCCATGACCATCATGTAGCCGTCGGCTGCTGCGCGCGCCACGCGGGCAGAACCGATCATCCCACCGGCGCCACCTGCGTTCTCGATGACAATCTGCTGACCCAGAATCTGGCTCATCCGGTCGGTCACGAGGCGCGCCACCACGTCGGTGGCGCCGCCCGCGGCGAACGGGACGATCATCACCATGGGCTTGGAGGGAAACTTGTCCTGCGCTTGCCCGACCCAGGGGCACACGAGCACCATCGCCAGCGCGGCGACAACAGTCCTCAATGACTTCATCCCGGATCTCCCTGTGCAAAAATTTGCAAGTGCTGGCTTGCCTGGTTCCGTTCCGCTGGGTTTTGTTCTGCATCCGCGTCACGCCTGTCTGGCGACCGGGCGGAGAATTCGGGGCACCCAATCCCTCAAGTGTTAGCGATCTGTTGGGTGGCTGGAAACTATAGAGCTTGTAATTGAGCTATGCCGGTGTTCTATAGCTTCATGGACTTAAGGCAGCTCAGAACTTTCGTCCATGTCGCCGAACTCGGCAGTCTCAGCAAGGCAGCCGACCGGCTGCGCGTCGCCCAACCCGCCTTGAGCCGTCAGATCCGTATGCTCGAAGAAGAGTTGAAGGTCCCGCTCTTCACCCGGCATGGTCGAGGCATGGTGCTGACGTCGTCTGGCGACGTTCTGCTCGCCAGGGCCGTGGCTGTCTTGAGGGATCTGGAGGCGGCGCGCGCCGATGTCGCTACCGAGGCCGGTGCCGTGAAAGGGCGGGTCGTTCTCGGCACACCTCCGACGGTCGGGGATGCGCTGTCTGCGCGCCTGGTCGAAAGGTTCTTGAATGCCCATCCGAGCGTCTCTATCCGCATCGTACCGGCATTTTCGGGCTATTTGCTGGATTGGCTTCAACGGGGCGAGATCGACTTTGCGATCACGTACGAACCGGAAGCGCGTCAAAATCTCCGCACCGAGCCGCTTATAACCGAGACCCTCTTCGTCGTAGCCGGACCGGATGCGCGGTTGCCACGCAAGCGTGAAGTACCGCTCGCCAAAGTTTTCCAGCACCGGCTGGTCCTTCCTGGTCCCCAGCATGGATTGCGAAAGCTTGTTGAGCGCGCCGCTCGGAAGCTCGATCAACCGCTCGACATCATCGTTGAAGCCGATTCGCTGCAAACCATGAAGGACCTCGTCGAGCGGGGTCTCGGCTGGACGATTCTTCCGCTGCCGTCGGTCCACCGCGAGGTTTCGGAGGGACGCCTTCGCGCAGCTCAGATCACGGCGCCTCAACTCACCCGGACCCTGGTTATTGCGCAAGCACTCGGTCGACAGACGTCGCGCGCGGTGCGCCTCTTTCGCGACGCTCTGACCGCCGAGGTGTACGACATGGTCAAGGGCGGCATCTGGACCGGTACGCTCCTCAAGTAGCGCTCCCGGCCGCCGCCTCGAAGAGCAATAAAATTTGGGCATGGCTCTTTGAACGAATATATATTCGTTCGAACTCTGCCGGTTTGCTAGCTACTCCATCGACGCAAGCGATTTGTCGAGGGAAGCCGCCATGGACGCAACGCGAGCCGAGCATTCGGAGGAAGCCGCGTGGCAACGTGACGTCATGCGTGTGCTCAAGGAACATGACGTCAAGCACGTCGTCTACGTTCCCGATGCAGGCCATTCGACAGCGATCCGGACCGCTGAAGCAGACCCGGGCATCAAATCGGTCGTCCTGACCACCGAGGAGGAGGGCATCGGCTACCTCGCAGGCGCTTGGCTTGGCGGCGAGCGAGGGGCGCTCTTGATGCAGTCGAGCGGCGTCGGCAACTGCCTCAACACTCTGGCACTTCAAGTTTGCGCGCGCTTTCCACTCCTCATGGTGGTGACCATGCGCGGCGACTGGGCTGAGTTCAATGGCTGGCAGAATCCGATGGGGCAGGCGACCGAGCCGGCCCTGAAGCTCATGGGTGTCCTCACCTGGCGCGCCGACAAGCCGGAGGAAGTCGCACCTCTTCTGCATGGCGCTGCCACCATGGCGTTCAATGGCGATAGCGCATGTGCAGTGCTCCTCGGACAGCGCCTGATCGGAGAAAAGCAGTGGGTCAAGTGAAGAACGACGTGCTCGCGCGCCGAGAGGTGGTTGCGAGACTGCTTGCCGATCGCCGCGATCTTCTGGTCGTGACCGGGCTCGGCTCGGCGTCCTATGACGTGATGGCCGCCGGCGATGATGACCGGAACTACTATCTTTGGGCAGCCATGGGCAGCGCGGCGATGGTCGGGCTCGGCCTCGCCCACGCCAAGCCCAACCTTCCCGTGCTCGTCCTCACGGGCGATGGAGAAATGATGATGGGTCTTGGGGCACTTGCAACCATCGCCGTGCAGAAGCCTGCGAATCTGACGATCGCCGTCATCGACAACGGCCAGTTCGGAGAGACGGGAATGCAGACCAGCCACGCCGGCCTTGGCATCGGGCTCGACCGCATCGCCGAGACCTGCGGGTTCTCCTGGACGAACGAAATCCGGGACATGGCCGGCGTCGATAAGCTGCGTGAGCGGATCCGCCAGTGTGACGGGGCAAAGTTGGCCACCATCAAGGTGAAGGCGGAGAACCCGCCAAGAGTTTTGCCGCCGCGCGACGGCGTGTTCAACAAGAACCGCTTCCGTTCCGCGCTTGGGCACGGGCCGCATTGATTGTCGAGGCACGCCATTATGTTGGACCTCGTGCGCTACCATAATACAGTTGGCGGCAAGCCGCGCCCCAGCGAGACGGGTCGGTGGCTTGCGTCTGCGAACCCGTTCACGGGCGAGAATTGGGCCGAAGTCCCACAGTGCGGCATCGATGACGTCGACGCCGCGGTCAAGGCTGCACATCGCACCTTTCAGAAGGGGCCCTGGGCCACCACCACTGCGACGGCGCGCGGCAAACTCCTGCGCCGCCTCGGTGATCTCATGGCGCGCGACGCGGATAAGCTCGCAGCGATCGAGGTCCGCGATAACGGCAAGCTTCTGGCCGAGATGGTCGCGCAACTCCGCTACGCCCCTGAATGGTTCTATTATTTTGGCGGATTGGCGGACAAGGTCGAGGGTGGGGTGCTGCCGTCCGACAAGCCCGACATCTTCCAGTACACGAAGCGTGAGCCGCTTGGCGTGGTGGTGGCCATCACGCCCTGGAACTCACCCCTGCTGCTGCTCACGTGGAAGCTGGCTCCCGCGCTTGCCGCTGGCAACACGGTCGTCATCAAGCCGTCGGAATTCACATCCTGCTCGACACTCGCACTCATGGATCTCATTCGAGAGGCAGGTTTCCCGGATGGTGTCGTGAACACAGTGACCGGCTACGGCGCGGAAATCGGGCCTGCACTGGTCGAGCATCCACTCGTTGCCAAAGTTGCCTTCACGGGCGGTGATGTGACCGGCGCCGCCGTCTATGCGGCCGCGGCTAAATCGATCAAGCACGTGACATTGGAGCTCGGCGGCAAATCGCCCAACATCATTTTTGCCGACGCCAAGATCGACGAGGCCGTGAAGGGGGCCATCTCGGGCATCTTTGCCGCGTCGGGTCAAACGTGCATCGCCGGGTCGCGGCTGCTCGTGCAACGCTCCGTCTACGACGAGGTCGCGGCAAAGGTCGTCGCCTTTGCACAATCGGCAAAGCTCGGCGATCCGATGCTGTCGGCGACCCAGGTGGGCCCGATCACGACCAAGCCGCAACTCGAGAAAGTCCTGGGCTACATCGACATCGCCCGCTCGGAGGGTGCCCGCTGCCTGCTGGGAGGCGGGGTTCCGGCCGCTCCTGAGCTGGCTCGCGGGTGGTTCGTCGAGCCGACGATCTTCGGTGACGTCTCCAATCGTATGCGCATCGCACGCGAAGAGGTCTTTGGACCGGTCTTGTCCATCATCCCCTTCGAGGGCGACCAGGATGCGATCGAGATCGCCAATGACACGATCTACGGGCTGGCTTCGGGCGTGTGGACTTCGGACATCCGGCGGGCTTTCGTCATGGCGGACAAAATCAAAGCCGGGACAATCTGGGTGAACACCTACCGTGCCGTCAGCTTTATGGCGCCCTTCGGGGGCTTCAAGCAGAGCGGTCTGGGACGCGAAAGCGGTCAGGAAGCCATCAATGAATATCTACAGACAAAGTGCGTCTGGATCAATCTGGCAGACGGCGTACCCAATCCATTCGTGTTGAGATAGCGCAGAACCTCGGCCGAAGTACCGGATCGAGCTGAAGAGAGCCCGCCATGCCATCATCCATTGGCGATCAATACGCCGAAATCCGAGACGCCGTTCGCGCGCTCTGCGCGACGTTTCCTGCCGAGTACCACCGCAAGGTAGACGAGGCGCGTGGCTATCCGGAGGAGTTTGTCGACGCCTTGACCAAGGCGGGCTGGATGGCAGCGCTCATCCCGATGGAGTATGGCGGATCGGGTCTTGGCCTGGCCGAAGCCTCTGTCATCATGGAGGAGATCAATCGGTCCGGTGGCAACTCCGGTGCGTGCCACGGCCAGATGTACAATATGAACACGCTGATTCGCCATGGATCGGAGGCCCAGCGCAAATACTATCTGCCCAGGATCGCGAGCGGCGAGTTGCGTCTTCAGTCCATGGGCGTGACCGAGCCCACGACAGGCACCGACACGACCAGGATCAAGACCACGGCCACCCGCAATGGCGACCGCTATGTCATCAATGGGCAGAAGGTTTGGATTTCAAGGGTGCAGCATTCGGATCTCATGATCCTGCTGGCCCGCACGACACCACTCGATCAGGTCAGCAAGAAATCCGAGGGCATGTCGATCTTCCTGGTCGATGTGAAGGAGGCCGTGAAGAAGGGAATGACGGTCCGGCCGATCCGCAACATGGTCAATCATGAAACCAATGAGCTCTTCTTCGACAACCTGGAGATACCGGCAGAAAACCTGATTGGCGAGGAAGGGCAGGGCTTCAAGTACATCCTCACCGGCCTCAACGCCGAGCGCATTTTGATTGCGGCCGAGTGTATCGGTGACGGTTACTGGTTCATCGACAAGGTTGTCGCATACGCCAAGGAGCGCATCGTGTTCGGCAGGCCCATCGGTCAGAACCAGGGTGTGCAGTTTCCGATCGCCGATAGTTACATCGAGGTGGAGGCTGCGAACTTGATGCGCTTCGAGGCCTGCCGCCTCTTCGACGCGCAGCAGCCCTGTGGCGCGCAGGCCAACATGGCGAAGTACCTAGCTGCCAAGGCATCTTGGGAGGCAGCTAACGCATGTACCCAATTTCACGGCGGCTTCGGCTTTGCTTGTGAGTACGATGTCGAGCGCAAGTTCCGCGAGAACCGTCTCTATCAGGTGGCGCCAATCTCGACGAACCTCATTCTGAGCTACGTCGCCGAGCATGTTCTCGGCCTACCGAGATCGTTCTGATGGCTGACCGGTCGCAACTGCCGCTTGTGGGACTGACGGTGATAGCGCTCGAGCAGGCGGTCGCAGCCCCGTTCTGCACGGCAAGACTCGCTGACGCCGGCGCGCGTGTCATCAAGATCGAGCGAACTGAAGGTGACTTTGCGCGCGGCTATGATGATGTTGCGAAGGGGCAGAGCAGTTACTTCGTCTGGCTCAATCGGGGAAAAGAATCGCTTGTTCTCGATCTCTCTACGCCGAATGGGAAAGATGCTCTGAGCCTACTGCTGTCTGGGGCCGACATCCTCGTCCAGAATCTGAAGCCCGGAGCGTTGGACCGCCTCGGATTCGCGATCCCCGATCTTTGCCGCACATACCCGCGCCTCGTCGCATGCTCGATCAGTGGTTACGGTGAGCGCGGTCCGCTCGCCGACCGGAAGGCCTATGATCTTCTCGTGCAGGCCGAATCGGGTCTCTGCTCGATCACGGGTGGTCCGAGCGAACCGGCGCGTGTCGGTATCTCTGTTGTCGACATCGCAACGGGCGCCACTGCCCACGCCGCCATTCTCGAAGCCCTCCTTGCACGCGCGATGACGGGCGGCGGCGCCGACATCCGGGTTTCCATGTTCGACGTGATGGCAGACTGGCTCACAGTACCGTTATTGCACCACGAGGGAGGAAAATCGCCGCGCCGTGTCGGTCTCGCGCATCCATCGATCGCGCCCTATGGGGTGTTTACGACAAAGGACGGTGCTTCGATCCTGATTTCCATTCAGAGCGACCGGGAATGGGTGAGCCTGTGCCGCCAGTTCCTACGGAACGACAACGCGATCAAGGACGCACGTTTTGCAACCAACGTCGCGCGCGTCAGCCACCGCGCCGAGACGGACGCGCTCGTCGCGGCAACATTTGCAGCGCTCGATGCAACGACTGCCGAGCAAGCCTTGATCAAGGCCGACATCGCGTTCGCCAAGGTCAACGACATGGCTGGGCTTTCGGGACACCCGCATCTGCGGCGCATAACCGTCGAGACTCCGGCCGGCCCCGTCTCCTATCCGGCGCCGGCACCGATTTTCGAAGATGCCCCGCGGACCTACGGGCCCGTGCCACACCTGGACGGCCATCGAGAGTTGCTTGGCCGAAGCAATGACAAAAGCCACTGTCATGAACGGGCAGTCTGAGCCAGTGCTTTGTCGGGGCAATATCGCGTGCCGTTTGACACGCGATGGAGAGCTCAACGAAAGCCGCCGAAGTCCGAAGTCGCTCGACAAGAGGTTCTTCGTCATTTGGTGACCAAACCTTTCGCCACTTCCGCAAATCTGACCTTCACATAGCCGAGCAGCGCTGCAGCGATCGGCGACAGCTCATGATGGCGCGGCCTGATGATGGCGTAGGAAAAGGGAATCGACGGCACGAGCCGGCGCACCGTCACATCCTCGGCGAGCCGGCTGAGCGGCAGGGCGTGGACCACGGCGACGCCGAGCCCGGCGGCGACTAACC
>JBGTIU010000173.1:0-18373 GCA_041745515.1 Hyphomicrobiaceae bacterium
GGAGTCACGGCGTAATCGTGTGAGTGCTGTGGGTAGGCCAAAAATCCTGTCATGCGGGGCAGCTCCTTGCTGCTTGTTACCCAATTGCGGAAAGGCCCGCCGCGGCTTGCGGCTGCCCCGCCCCCTCATTGGTGAGGGTGAAAATGAAAAACTGAACGCAAATGAAGGGTCGAAGGATCACAGCGCTTGTATAACCAAGTCGCAAGACCCGTGCTGCAATCCGTCGACCGTGCGTATCAGCGCTCACCCGCCGTTCGTTACCTCGACCAAGCGAGCCAACGCCTTGGCGGCGGCGCCGCTTTCGATCGCGTGGGTGGCGAGTGCAACGCCATCGGTCAAGCTCGCCGCTTTGCCGCCGACAATCAACGCCGCGGACGTGTTGAGCATTGCAATATCGCGCAGCGGCCCCTTCTTGCCGGCCAGCACGTCACGGATGGCGGCTGCGTTGAATGCTGCATCGCCGCCCTTGAGGTCCGACAGCTTGGCCGGCGCCAGGCCCGCATCGGCGGGTGTCACTTCAAAAACCGTGACTTTGCCGTCCTTCAGTTCTGCAACATCGGTTGCGCCTGTCGTGGTCAGCTCGTCGAGGCCATCATGGCCGTGCACGACCCAGACGTGCCGCGCCCCAAGCGTGTTCAGTACGTGCGCGACAGGCTCGACCCACTGCCACGAGAATACGCCGACAACCTGGCGCGTGACGCCGGCCGGGTTCGAGATCGGCCCGAGCAGATTGAAGATCGTCCGGATTCCCAGTTCGGCGCGGACCGGTGCCCAGTGTTTCATCGCCGAATGATGCATCGGGGCCCACATGAAGCCGACGCCGGCTTCTGCGATGCTGCGCTCGATCACGGCAGGCGATACATCGAGCTTGACGCCGAGCGCTGCCAATACGTCAGACGCCCCTGAGATCGAGGACACCGACCTGTTGCCATGCTTGGCGATGGCAAGGCCGGCGCCGGCGGCAACCAGCGACGCACAGGTCGAGACGTTGTAAGTGCCGTGGCTGTCGCCACCCGTCCCGACGATGTCGACGGCATCGTCCGGAGCTTTGACGCGGGTCATGCGCGAACGCATAAAGGCTGCTGCTCCCGCAATCTCATCGACGGTTTCGCCGCGGATTCGCAGACCCATCAGGAACGCTCCCATCTGGGCGGGGGAGGCGTGGCCTTCCGTCATGATCTCGAGCGCAGTTGTGATTTCACCCTGCTCGAGCGGCGCTCCGGCGGCAACCTTCTGGATCAGGCGTTTGAGTTCGTCGGCGGGCACGATTGTAGTCCTCGATCATGCGGCTTTCGGCGCATTGCGACGTTTAGGGTTGAGGCCTGCGAGCTTCAGGAAGTTGGCCAGCAGATCGTGACCGTGCTCGGAGGCGATGCTCTCGGGGTGAAACTGCACACCGTGCACGGGGTGCGACTTGTGCTGCAGACCCATGATGATGCCATCCGATGTTTCGGCAGTGATTTCCAGCTCGGCCGGCAGCGTTGCCCGCTCGATGATGAGCGAATGATAGCGCGTCGCTTCGATCCTGCCCGGCAAACCGGTAAACAATCCTCGGCCATCGTGCCGGACGCTGGAAAGTTTGCCGTGCATCGGCAGTGGGGCGCGGACCACCCTGCCACCGTAGACCTGTCCCAGCGCCTGATGGCCGAGACACACGCCGAGCAGCGGGATTGTCGGCCCGGCAGCACGGACCAGGTCCAGGCAGATGCCGGCATCGTCAGGCGTACAGGGGCCGGGCGACAGCACGATCGCCTTCGGTCGGCTCTTCAACGCGTCCGCGATATTGATGCGGTCATTGCGGTGAACGTCACAAACCGCGCCCAGCTCGCCGAGATAGTGCACCAGGTTATAGGTGAAGCTGTCGTAATTATCGATGAGCAGGATCATGGGCGTACCTCGCAACGAGCAGCTTCTGCATACAAGCGGTTCTTGCGCCTGTCATCCGAAACGGTTGACGGCGGCTCGACTTCGCTTTCGATTGGCGCAGAACTGCGCTATGCATATCCACGGCCCTGGCTCGCAGTTTGCGATGCTGGGGCCGTGGCACGAGAGGATGCGACTATGGCGAACGTCGTGGTGGTCGGCGCCCAGTGGGGTGACGAGGGCAAAGGCAAGCTGGTCGACTGGCTGTCCGAGCGCGCCGATATCGTCGTGCGTTATCAAGGCGGGCACAATGCCGGACACACGCTCGTCATCGGCAATCAGACCTACAAGCTGTCGTTGCTGCCGTCGGGCGTCGTCCGGCCGGGCAAGCTCGGGATCATCGGCAACGGCGTTGTCATCGACCCTTGGGCGTTAGGCGAAGAAATCGCGCGCCTGGGCAAGCAGGGGATCGCTGTCACCAGGGACAATCTACGCATTGCCGAGAACGCCACGCTGATTCTACCGCTGCACCGCGAACTCGACCAGATGCGCGAGACTGCCGCGGGCGAGGCCAAGATCGGCACCACGGGCCGCGGCATCGGCCCGGCCTACGAGGATAAAGTCGGCCGCCGCGCGATCCGTGTGCAGGATCTGAAGAACCTCGACACGCTCGGTCCCAAGGTCGATCGCATCCTGGTGCATCACAACGCGCTGCGCCGTGGGCTCGATCAGCCCGAGGTGCCGAAGGACAAGCTGATGCAGGTGCTGGTCGAGGTTGCGCCAAAGATATTGCCATTCATGGACGTGACGTGGGATCTGCTCGATCGTGCTCGCAAGGGTGGCAAGCGCATCCTGTTCGAAGGCGCACAAGGCGCACTCCTCGATGTCGACCATGGCACCTATCCGTACGTCACGTCGTCGAACACGGTAGCAGCGCAGGCGGCCACCGGCTCGGGCGTTGGGCCCGCCGCGATCGGCCGCGTGCTCGGTATCGCGAAAGCCTATACGACGCGCGTCGGCTCGGGGCCGTTCCCAACCGAGCAGAGCAACAACATCGGCGAGCAACTCGGTCAGCGTGGGCACGAGTTCGGCACCGTGACGGGACGCAAACGCCGCTGTGGCTGGTTCGATGCCTGCCTCGTGCGGCAGACGATCAAAGTCACCGGCATCGACGGCATTGCGCTCACCAAGCTCGATGTGCTCGACGGCTTCCCTGAACTGAAGGTCTCGGTCGGCTACAGGCTCGACGGCGAACGCATCGACCGTCTGCCGGCCGGGCATAACGCACAAGCGCGCGTGCAACCGATCTATGAGACATTCAAGGGTTGGACCCAATCGACGCGCGGTGCACGAAGCTGGACCCAACTGCCGGCGGAGGCTGTCAAGTATGTGAAGACCATCGAGGAGCTGATCGAGTGCCCAATCACACTACTGTCGACCAGCCCCGAGCGCGACGACACGATCCTGGTGCGTGACCCGTTCCAGGATTGAGATGCGGGATCAGAACGGATCTTCACCCAACGCAGCCCAGCTGGTGCGATTGCTGGCGGCGCTGATGCTGATCAGCTGCCTGAGCCAGTTCTATCGGGTCTCGAACAGCGTCATTGCGCCCGAACTGATGCGCGATCTGGATTTGTCGCCGCAACAACTGGGCGTCGCCGGCGGCGCGTTCTTTCTCACGTTGCTTGCCGCGCAAATCCCTATCGGGATTTGGTTCGACCGCTATGGCGCGCGCATCACGCTGACGCTTCTCTCGGGGTTTGCCGTGATTGGCGCGACGATGGTTGCGGCCGCTGCGACGGCCAACGATTTGATCATCGCGCGCGCCCGAGATCGCTTATCGTTCAGCCTTCGCGGCCCTGGCGTTCGGGAACCTGTGCGGCCTCGTCGTTTACCTGCGTTCGGCCGACGGCCCGCCATGAAGGCTGGCAGCGATGATTTCGAGGCCGCCAGCCACCGCATCGTGCATCATCAGTCGCGACTTCCCGATGCGACGATGATCGCCGATTTCGACAGGCAGGTGCACGAAACCGCTGCGCGTGTTCCATCCCTCCCGGCGGATACGATCGAGCGAGTGGTAGAGCGCCGCGTTGCACAGGTATCGGCCCGCGTCGCGCGACAACGACACGGGGAGGCAGCGCCGGCGTAGCCTCATTGCGATATGTGCAATCGGCAGGCGCGTGCGGAGCATCGCAGGGCCATCGCAGCTCAGGCGCGTCGCATCCGGCATGTCGCCGCAGGCGTCGGCCGTTGGCCCGCGCTCGTTGACTGCGCGGCTTTCGAGGGTAAAGCCTGTTGCCCGTCGTGAGACGCCGAAATGTATGGTGACGGCCGGCCGATACTGCTCCAGCAGATCGAGAACGCGTTTCGTGCCGGCCTGCCACTCGGTCGCCAGGATCACGGACCGAATCTCGTACGAGGGAAACGCGGCTGCGGCGGCGTGCGCCAACCTCGGCAGCAGGCGGGACGATGCATTGTCGGGCACGCTCGGAAACGGGCCGAACGCCGTCAGCAGGATCACGGGGCGGTTGCGGCCTAATCTCACTGCACGACCGCTCCGGCATCCTCTCCGAGCCTTCGCACGATGTAGCGCACCGTCTTGCCTCGGCTGGCGTGAACCGCGGAGCCGACGGTTTCGAAACCGAGCCCTTCGTGGAATGCATCCGAAATGGGATTGGGCGGATCGCTGTTGACCTCAGCCGCGATCACGCCAACGCCGCGCGTCTTGGCCAGCCCGAACAGATCCTTGTAAAGCGTCCGCGCCCGTCCCTGACTGCGTGCGGCCGAATCCACGACGACCCGGTCGATGTAAACGAAACGAGCGTAACGCGCCTTGACCCAATGGAAATTGGGGCTGCTGTAAAGAGCATCCTGGTCGAACGCCAGCAGGAAGCCTGACTGGTCGGCATAGCCCTTGGCGTAGAACGCGATCCCGACAAGGCGCTCGAACTCACAGGCCGCCAGGAAGCTGAGCTCGGTCGCGTGCCGATTGTTAAGCGCGAGAAACGGCACGAGCGGAACATGCGCCAGAGCATTTAACGCCCGCATCATACCGTTCGCTCCAGCAGCGCCATCACGCGGTCGACGGCATGGCTTGGGAGCACGAGGCCATTTGCCACTTGGATCTCCAGTTCAGGGATTACGGCTGCAACGGCTGGATTGGTACGCAAACTCGCGAGCGCGCATTCGGCCAGCATGTCGTGCATCCAGCCGACGGCTTGCCGACTACGGCGGGCAGCAAGTTCGCCGGAACGCGCCGACACTGCGCGGTGGGTTTCGATGTGAGCCCACAATTGGTCGAGCCCGCGATTTAGCGCGCCAGATATCGTCACGACCGGCGGCTGCCAGCCGGTGGTTGGCGTCAGGATGTTCAGCGCGGCCTGATAATCAGCGGCAGCCCTGGCGGCGCGCGTGACATTATCCCCGTCTGCCTTGTTGACCGCTATCATGTCTGCGAGCTCGATGACCCCCTTCTTGATACCTTGCAGATCATCACCGCCACCGGCCAGCAGCATGACCAGAAAGAAGTCCACCATATCAGCCACGGCGATCTCGGATTGTCCGACGCCCACGGTCTCGACTATGACGATGTCAAAGCCGGCGGCCTCGACCAGCACCATGGTCTCCCGCGTTTTGGCCGTCACACCGCCAAGAGTACCGGACGTCGGCGACGGCCGGATGAACGCATTGGCATTTGTGCATAGCCGTGCCATGCGCGTCTTGTCGCCGAGGATCGAGCCACCCGATCGTTTCGACGTCGGATCGACTGCGAGGACGGCGACGCGATGACCGTTGGCGATCAGGTTGAGGCCCAGTTGATCGATCGCCGTCGATTTTCCGACGCCCGGCACGCCCGTGATGCCGATGCGCTGTGCGTCGCCTGTGCCAGGCAGCAGTGTCAGCAGTAGATCCCGCGCCAAAGCGCGATGCGGTGCGCGTGTGCTTTCAACCAGCGTGATCGCCCGCGCAAGCACCGCCCGATCGCCGCCGCGCACGCCGTCGACGTAATCATTGAGCGTGGATACCCTCATCTCGCGAGCATGATCAGAAATCGCGCGCTCTTCAAGGTGGAGGCTGAGGGGTCGCCCTTTGGCTGAAGCTGCCAAGCACGATGGCGGCGACGACGAGGACTGCGCCTCCCAGCCGATAGCTGCCGAGCGGCTCGTTCAGGATAGCCACAGCAATCGCCAACGCCGACACCGGCATCGCAGCCGTTGCCAGGCCGGCCATCCAGGTTTCGACGTGAACCGCCCCCCGATACCACAACATAGGGCATAACACGCTCGCGGCCAAAGCGTACCAGACCACGAGCAGCCACGTCGTCCCCGATACCGTGGCTGGGTTGAACTGCGCAAACTCTGCGATGGCCAACGGCAAAGACAACACGAGGCTTGCCGCGGCGACCGCCAATGACAGCCGGATCGGCTTGATCAGTCCGCCGATGCGGCCGGATTGCATCACGAAGATCGCCTCACACAGGACGGCGCCACCGATCAGCAGATTGCCGGTCACCGACGATGCGGCGGAACCGGTTTGTCCGGCGCCCAGCTGCATGAGGACAATGCCGGTGACGGCCGCGCCAATGGCGGCAACCTGCATCGCCGACAGCCGTTCCGATCGAAACACAAAGCCCAGCAGCGCAACCACTGCCGGAATGGTCGCGGTGATGATGCCGGCATCGCTGGCCGAGGTCCGTTTCACGCCCTCGAGCAAAAAAACTGTGAATAACACGCTGCCGACGCCCGCTAGTATGACGACGATGGTCATCCATTGCGACCGGGGCAGGTCCACCAGCCTTGGCCCGGGCTCATGGCGCGAGAGCAGTGCCAAAGCCGATGTCGCGATGGCAAATCGAATCCCGAGAAACAGATAAACCGGCATTTCAGCCACGATCGGTTTGCCGATCGCGACATTCATGCCCGTAAGGGACATGGCTAATACCAGCAGGGCGGGCGCTAGAATTAGGTTGGATTTGGCCATGCGTCGCGATGTTCTGATCGATCTGGGAGGAGGCGACTTGAATTGCAGAGGTGACCTGCACAATAACGGTTGATGCGCCGTTGCAGTGCGCCATATATCGCTGATGGCACGCCCTCCATCGCAATCCAAGTTTTCGTCGCGTCCCCCGTCCCCCCGGCCGTCCAGAACTAGGTCCGGCAAGCCGCAGGCCGCGCCAACAGAAACGGCGGCCGCGACGCCCGGCCTCAGCGAGGCGATGCAGACCAACTATGTGCCGGGCCCTGCGACGCTGCCGGCGCTGAGACAATCCGGCCCGCGCCCCAACGGCGAAAGCATAACTGCAAGTCTTACGGCGATCCTGACCCGCCCGGAGGAGCGCGACGACATGGCCCGCACTATTCTCGCGCGCCAACCACTGATTGCGAATCACCCGATCGTAGCCGGCACTTCGCCGGAGTTCGTGCCGCATCGCCCGCCGCGACCCGACAAGTCCGAAGGCGGCAAACCGTTCAAGATCGTGTCCGACTACACACCCAAGGGCGATCAACCACAGGCAATCACGGAGCTTGTTGACGGCATTAACCAGATCGAGCGCGACCAGGTGCTGCTCGGCGTCACCGGCTCGGGTAAAACCTTCACCGTTGCGCACATCATCGAAGCGACGCAGCGGCCGGCACTGGTGCTGGCGCCGAACAAGACCCTGGCCGCGCAGCTCTATGGCGAGTTCAAGAGCTTCTTTCCCGACAACGCGGTCGAGTATTTCGTCTCCTACTACGATTACTACCAGCCCGAGGCCTACGTGCCGCGCACCGACACGTACATCGAAAAGGAATCGAGCATCAACGAGCAGATCGACCGCATGCGACACGCCGCGACGCGATCGCTTCTGGAACGCGACGACGTCATCATCGTCGCCTCAGTGTCATGCATCTACGGCATCGGCTCGGTCGAGACCTATACCGCGATGACGTTCACCGTCAGTATCGGTGAGCGGCTGTCGCGCGACCAGCTGCTGGCTGATCTCGTCGCCCTGCATTTCAAGCGTAACGACGCCAATTTCGTGCGCGGCACGTTTCGCGCACGCGGCGACACAGTGGAGGTGTTTCCGGCCCACTACGAGGATCGGGCCTGGCGCATTTCGCTGTTCGGAGACGAGGTCGAGAGCATCACCGAGTTCGACCCGCTGACCGGCGCCAAAACTGATGAGCTCAAGCTCGTGAAGATCTACGCCAACTCGCACTATGTGACGCCGAAACCGACATTGCAGCAGGCCATCAAGGCGATCAAGTCGGAGCTGAAAGCGCGTCTCGAAGAGCTTTACGCAGCCGGCAAACTACTGGAAGCACAACGGCTCGAACAGCGTACTGTGTTCGACATGGAGATGATGGAGGCGACGGGGAGTTGTGCGGGAATCGAAAATTATTCTCGCTATCTCACTGGCCGCAACCCCGGCGACCCGCCACCGACACTGTTCGAATACCTGCCCGACAATGCGCTCGTTTTCGCCGATGAAAGCCACGTCACGATCCCACAGATCGGCGGCATGTTCCGCGGCGACTACCGGCGCAAAGCGACGCTTGCCGAGTACGGGTTTCGGCTGCCGTCCTGCATGGACAACCGGCCGCTGCGGTTCGAGGAATGGGACGCGATGCGGCCACAGTCGGTTTACGTGTCGGCTACTCCTGGCGGCTGGGAGCTCGAGCAGACCGGCGGTGCCTTCGTCGAGCAGGTGATCCGGCCGACAGGGCTTATTGATCCGGAAGTTGAGATCCGTGCCGCCAAGACCCAGGTGGATGACCTGATCGACGAGGTTCGACAGGTCGCAAGGAAGGGCTTTCGTACACTCGTCACCGTGCTGACCAAGCGCATGGCGGAAGACCTGACCGAGTACATGCACGAGCAGGGCATTCGGGTGCGCTACATGCATTCGGACATCGAGACCCTGGAGCGGATCGAGATTATTCGCGATCTGCGGCTCGGCGCATACGATGTACTGATCGGCATCAACCTGCTGCGCGAGGGCCTCGACATCCCCGAGTGCGCGCTTGTGGCTATCTTGGATGCCGACAAGGAGGGCTTCCTGAGATCCGAAACCTCGCTGATCCAGACCATTGGCCGAGCCGCCCGCAACGTCGAGGGCAAGGTCATCCTCTACGCCGACCAGATCACGGGATCGATGGAGCGGGCTCTTGCCGAAACTGATCGCCGCCGCGAGAAACAAGTTGTGTGGAATACGGCCAACGGCATCACGCCAGAGAGCATCAAGAAGAACATTGGCGACATCATGGGCTCGATCTACGAGGCCGACCGCGTCACCGTGGATGCAGGTTTGGCCGAAGATCAGCAGACGCCACTCATCGGGCATAATCTTGCGGCTGTTATTGCCGACATGGAAAAGCGCATGAAAAACGCGGCCGCCGACCTCGAGTTTGAGACCGCCGCCCGCCTGCGCGACGAGGTCAAGCGTCTGCGTGAGACCGAGCTTGCCGTTGCCGACGATCCGCTCGCGAGGCAGGCAGAGGTCGACGAACGAACCGGCGGCTATCGCGGCGCACGGAAATACGGGCCGGTGGCAAACCTGCCGTCGGCTCGTGCACCCAAGATCGATGCTCGCGCCAACGCCGGTAGCTTTGGCGAGAAGATCAAAGGTCCGCACAAGCCGACGCTCGATGAAATGGGGCCCCACGCCAGCCTGTCGGTGCCCGTGTCGAAAGATCTGCCGTCGCGCCAGATCAAGTCGATCGATGTGCCGGCCGGCCCGAAGAAAAAGGGTCGCCGCGGCCGGGCGAAAAAGACCGGCAGACCGGGAGCGTGAGGTTGGGCCGCCCAATCCTCCCGAGCTTCCTGAGCATGGCACGTTCAAGCGTCACAGGCAGGCGCTAAGGCATGGCTGGAAACGCTATTGTGATCGGGTGCAAAGAGCGATCAGAGGCCCCAAGAGCGCCACCCACACCGGCACGTGCTGCTTGCGCCGGTCGCGCCGAGTTAAACTCAACACCACCGAATGCCTTGCATTTGCCACGGGCTCGGTCCATGTAATGCGCGCCGGTACGATCCGCGTTGGATTGTGCCCTCACGATTTCCGGCTTAAGTCTCGCGCGACCCTCAACGGCTGCCCTGTCTTTTCCGACTTCTGAGATCTCGGGACCGAGCGTGCGGTCCATTGACTGGCTACCACTCACGCTTTTGAATTCGGAAAGGACTCATCAATGTCTCGCATCACTGGCACCGTTAAATTCTTCAACGGCGCAAAAGGCTTCGGCTTCATCCAACCAGCCGACGGCTCCAAGGACGTATTCGTGCACGCCACGGCGCTCGAGCGCGCCGGTATTCGCAGCCTCAATGAAGGCGACAAGGTCAGCTTCGAACTCGAAGACGATCGCAAGGGCCGTGGCAAACAGGCCGGCTCGATCGAACTCGCCTGATTCCTGAGCCGCAACTCCGGTTGCAGCATGATTAACGGACTCGCCGCCCGAAAATCCTTCGGGCGGCGTTTTTCGTTGATGATGCCATGTGGTGAGTCTGTGGCAACATTCACGACCTTGCGGGCAAATCAAACAGCGCCATATCGTATGTGTCTTGCGGATTGCTGTCGCCGGGTTCACTTATCGGCAGCTTAAGGGTCAACCCCGATTCTGGGAGCTTGAAAATGTCGCCTTCAGGTCCGCGCAGACGGAACACAGCATTGTTACTGTTCGCAGTTGCAGCGCTTGTAGTTTCTATGTTGGCGACGCCGGCCTCGGCACAAAAGAGTGACGGCGGGCCGTTCGCGAGGCTGAACGGGTCCTGGAAGGGCTCCGGTCAGGTCCGTCTTGAAGGTGGCCAGACAGAGCGTATTTCCTGCAGGGCTTATTATTTGCCGCGCGACGGTGGTGTTTCCCTTGGGCTGACTTTGCGCTGTGCTTCAACGAGCTTTTCGATCCATCTGCGATCTTCCATGACGGTCGCTGCTGGCCGGGTATCGGGTAGCTGGGAGGAGACTATCTTTGGAGCGTCGGGCACCGTTGTGGGCCGCGCGACTTCGGGCAACCTGGCGGTCTCGATTGCCGGCGGGGGATTGACAGGATCGATGTCGGTATCCTTCGGCGGTTCAACCCAACAGGTTTCGATCAACACGTCCGGAACGGCGCTGAAGGGTGTTTCGATCAGTTTGTCCAAGGGTTGAGGGTTCGATTTCTCCTCGGACTGCCTCAACTCACCTCCGCCAGCAGTGACAATTGGCGCGACGTGGAGCCGCCGTTCTGATCGGTGAGTTCGGTTGGATAGTCGCCCGTAAAGCAGTGGTCAGTAAACTGAGGGTTCTGGTCGTCGCGACCCGCGAGACCCATGGCCCGATAGAGGCCATTGACAGTCAAGAATGACAGACTGTCGGCGCCCATGAATTGCCGCATCTCATCGAGGGTCATGCGGGCCGCCAAGAGCTCCTCGCGTATCGGCGTGTCGATGCCATAGAAATCGCCGTGACGGATCTCGGGACAGGCGATGCGCATGTGAATTTCGCGCGCACCAGCGTCGCGCATCATCGTGACGATTTTTTTCGACGTCGTACCGCGAACCACACTGTCATCGATCAGCACGATACGATGGCCCTTAATCGCGGCAACGTTCGCCGAATGCTTCATCTTGACGCCGAAATCGCGAATGCGCTGGGTCGGTTCGATGAAGGTGCGGCCGACATAATGATTGCGGATGATGCCGAGCTCGAACGGAATGCCCGACGCTTGTGCATAACCAATGGCAGCCGGGACGCCGGAATCCGGCACCGGCACGACCACATCGGCGTCAACTGGATGCTCGACTGCCAGTTCGTGTCCCATGCGTTTGCGAACGTCGTAGACGGAACGGCCGCCGACGGTCGAGTCCGGCCGAGCGAAGTAGATGTATTCGAAGATACAGGGCCGCGCAGGTCGTTTGGGAAACGGGCGGTGGCTTTCGAGGCCCGCAGCAGTAATGACGACAACTTCGCCGTTGTCGACCTCGCGGACAAAGCTCGCCCCGACAATGTCGAGCGCGCAGGTCTCGGACGCGAGGACGAACGACGTGCCGACTCGGCCGATGACAAGCGGGCGAATGCCGATCGGATCGCGGACGCCGATCAGCATATCGTTGGTCATACATACCAGTGCATATGCGCCTTCCAATTGACGCAGAGCCTCGATCAGCCGTTCGACGACGCGGCGTTTTCGCGAACGCGCCATCAGATGCAGAATGACCTCGGTATCGGAGGTGGACTGGCAAATGGCGCCACTCTGCACGAGATCGCCACGCAGCGTCAGCGCATTGGTCAGATTGCCATTGTGCGCGACCGCGAATCCACCGGTGTCGAGATCGGCGAACAACGGCTGGACATTGCGCAGAATGGTGTCACCGGTGGTCGAGTACCGGACGTGGCCGATGGCGGTGTCGCCTTTGAGGCGCTGGATCACGTCGGGCTTGTTGAAGTTGTCACCGACGAGACCGAGCCTGCGCTCGGTGTGGAAACGGTTGCCGTCGTAGGTGACGATGCCGGCCGCCTCTTGGCCGCGGTGTTGTAAGGCGTGCAGTCCGAGCGCCGTCAGCGCGGCGGCGTCGGGATGGCCCAGGACCCCGAAAATCCCGCATTCCTCGCGGAGCCGGTCGTCACGACACTGCAGCGGGGCCAGGCCGTCGCATTCCTCGCTGATATCGCCTTCGCATGCTTCCGGCATCAAGCAGCTCCCGCGCAAACCTGAAAAAAACTCGAGGTCGCGTGACTGATATATGAAAAGCTTGCGGCAGCGCCAGTGGCCAACTGGCACGATGCCGGGGAAACGAACGTTTTTCCTCGCGTAATTCTTAATGCTCGTTCGCTCAGTCCGCGATCATTCGGCGGTCGCCTTATCGGTCACGCGCTGTACGACGGCCAACAGCGGCGGCTTTAGTGCTGCGCTCGCCCCGTTCAGTACCCCAAGCGACTGCGACTGGCGAACCCAATCGGGGTGCTCGGTCTCTTTCGGGCTGAAGTGCTGGTAGAACATGTAGGGAATCAGCACGATCAGGAACGCGCGCGCGACGCCGAACAGCAACCCCAGCGTGCGGTCGATGACTCCGACCCGGCTGTCGAGAATCGAATCAGAGATGCGCGACGTGACCAGATGCACGACAATCAACACAATCAGGCCGGCGAGTACCGCTAAGCCGATCTGCGCAATCTTCGGTGACGGCAGGTTCAGGTTCTGCGTCATCTCATTGGCGAGGCCTTGGTGATAGAGATACATATAGCCGCCAGCGAGACCGCCGACGATCCAGGAGATGATCGATAACAGCTCGCGACCCAAGCCCCGATACATGGCAAGCAAACCTGATATGAAACCCAGCGCCAGCAGGGCCAGATCGAGGTAGGATAACGGCCCGATCATGCGTAAGGGTTTCCTATGCTGCGCCGACAACCGAGCTCTCGGCACGGGTCCTGCGGCCTAGTGCTTCGGTTGATGTTCACTGGCACGGTGTCAAAGTGTCCGCAAGTGACTTGAGATGCGAAATTCTTGTCAGAGCCAGTTTCAAGACCCCTGATTCGAGTTCTCCGGCTTCCGCTAACGTCGCCCGCTTGAACCCGAGTTTTTGCGCCTCTTTCAATCGCGCCATCATGTGCGCCGCAGGTCTGACCGCGCCGGAAAGACTGATTTCGCCGCAGAAAACTTCGTCCATGGGTAATGCAACACCCGAAAATGACGATAACAGGGCGGCGGCAGCGGCCAGATCTGCGGCGGGTTCCGCGATGCGCAAGCCGCCGGCGATGTTCAGATAAACGTCGTGATTGCCGAAGTTGACGCCGCAGCGTGCCGCCAAGACAGCCAGGATCATCGACAGCCGGTTCTGATCCCAGCCGACGGCGGCGCGGCGCGGCGTACCCAGTGCTGACGGCGCAACCAGCGCCTGTATTTCAACCAGCAATGGTCGGGTGCCTTCGATCCCGGCAAACACAGCGGCGCCGGGAGCAGTGCAGTCGCGGTCGCCAAGAAACAATTCGGATGGGTTCATGACCTCGACCAGCCCAAGGCCCGCCATCTCGAATACGCCGATCTCATCGCTGGCGCCGAACCTGTTCTTCACCGCGCGCAGGATGCGATAGGGATGGCCTCGATCGCCTTCGAAGTACAGCACGGTATCGACCATGTGCTCGACGACCTTGGGCCCTGCGATCTGGCCGTCCTTGGTGACATGACCGACGAGCAGTAGGGCACTGCCGGCTTGCTTGGCGAACCGGATCAGCGACTGCGTGGCCGCACGCACCTGCGACACGGTGCCGGGTGCGGCGTCGAGTGCTTCCGACCACAATGTCTGAATCGAATCGATCACCACCAGATCTGGACGGCGGCCCTCTTCGAGCGTGGCAATAATGTTGGCGAGGTTGGTTTCGGCCGCAAGTGCGACCGGAGCCGATGCCAATCGCAGCCGTTCCGCGCGTAGGCGAACCTGGGCCGTCGCTTCCTCACCCGAAAAATAGACGGTTGAACGGCCAGCGTTGGCAAGCGACGCCGCCAATTGCAGCAAAAGTGTCGATTTGCCGATGCCCGGTTCTCCGCCGATCAGGATCGCCGATCCCGGCACGATGCCGCCACCCGTCACTCGATCGAGTTCCGCGATGCCGGTCGCAATCCGTGGCGCCTCGATCGTCCTGCTGCTCAACGTTTCAATGATGGCGGACCTGCCACGCGTTGTCCTGGTTAAACCGGAGCCCGGCACGGCGCCAATGTTTGCCTCTTCGACGATGGTGTTCCATTCGCTGCAGGCTGCGCATTTGCCGATCCACCGCGCTGATACTGCGCCGCAGTTTTGACAGACGAACGCGTTTTTAGCTGGCTTCGCCATGCTGCGAACTCAAGTTCCCATTAAAGGCAAGTTCGAGTTTTCGTAGATGCGATGCACCCGCTTCGACAACCGCGCCAGCAGCTCATAGCCGATTGTTCCAGCTCGATCGGTCAGGTCATCAAGCGTGACACGCCCTCCCATGACTTCGACCCAGTTGCCTCGCACCGCTAGAGCCTGGGGAACGTCGGTGACGTCGACGGTAATAAGGTCCATAGAGACGCGCCCCACGACCGGCACCGGATACGGTCCAATGAAACCGACCGGACCCGGATGGCCCGATGGCCCGCTCAACGCACGAAGGAAGCCGTCGGCGTAGCCGCAGGCAATCGTCGCCATGCGCGACGGCCGCGTGACTCTAAAAGTGGCGCCGTAGCCGACGGCGTCGCCAGGGGCACAATCGCGCACCTGTAGGATGCGCGCGGACAGGCTGACGACAGGCTTCATCGGATTCTCGGCCCCCACGAAGGCGCGGCCACCGTAGACCGCAATACCAGGGCGAACGAGGTCGTAGTGGTACTGTGGTCCCAAGAACGTTCCGCCCGAATTTGATAAGCTCGCGGGTGCTGATGGCAGCTTTGCCCGTAGCCGGTCGAACAGCGTGCGCTGGGCTTCGTTCATTGCGTTGTCGTGCTCGTCGGCGCAAGCGAGGTGGCTCATGACGAGTGTCATCTTGAATGCCTGGAACAAGGCCGGCTCAGCCGCAACGAGATCAACTTCGTGCGGCCGTAAGCCGAGCCTGTTCATGCCGGTATCGACCTGCACGGCGGCCGGAAGCCGGCGGCCAAGCCTCGCGCAGTAGGCAGCCCAATCGCGCAGCTCCGGCTCGCTCGATAGCACCGGTCGCAGATCGAAGCCCGTGTAGTGCGCCTCGGCGCCGGGCAGAAGGCCGTCGAGGATGTAGATGTCGGCGCCTGGTTGGATGGCGCGCGCCCGCCGCCCCTCGTCCAGGGTTGCGACGAAGAACGTGGCGCAACCCTCGGCCGTTAGGGCGCGAGCGATCGGCTCGAGGCCGAGCCCGTAGGCATCAGCCTTGATGACGCCAGCGCACTCCGCCGTGCCGGATTCGATGTTAAGCCGTGCCCAGTTGGCTCGGAGCGCACCGAGATTGATGCGCAGCACTGCGCGTGCGTCGGGAGGGATGGCTTGAGGCGACGGTTCCATGCGGTCGCTTGCCGCGTGAGCCTCCATATCGATCTCCAAAAACCAACGATGCTCAGATGTCACTCCAGCCTCTGCGCGATATGAAACTCCTTGGCAAGGTTGCCGAAGCGCGTGAACTGCGCCTCGAATGACAGCTGCACCGTGCCGACAGGTCCGTGGCGCTGCTTGCCGATGATCACCTCAGCCTTGCCGGAGACCATCTGCATCTTGGTCATCCAGTCCTGGAACT
The DNA here is from genome assembly GCA_041745515.1 of Hyphomicrobiaceae bacterium. Classification (GTDB taxonomy): domain Bacteria; phylum Pseudomonadota; class Alphaproteobacteria; order Rhizobiales; family Hyphomicrobiaceae; genus JAKFWF01. The sequence continues at coordinate 16,043 of JBGTIU010000173.1, forward strand.
CGGCCGTGCCCTCGTTGGGCTTAGTGCGCTCGATGTAATATTCCTCCCGGAACACGAAAAGCACGACATCGGCGTCCTGCTCAATCGAACCCGATTCACGCAGATCCGACAGTTGCGGCCGCTTGTCGTCGCGCTGTTCGACCTGGCGTGAGAGCTGAGAAAGCGCCATGATCGGGCAGCCGAGCTCCTTGGCGAGCGCTTTCAGGCCGGTGGTGATTTCGGTAATTTCCTGCACCCGGTTGGCATTGGAATTGCGCGATGATCCGGACAGCAATTGCAGATAGTCGACCACGAGCAGCCCGAGACCATGTTGCCGCTTGAGCTTTCGGGCCCGGGCGGATAATTGAGCGATCGTGATGCCGCCGGTCTGGTCGATATAGAGCGGAATACGCGACATCTCCTGGGAAACGCCGACGAGGCGGCCGAACTGTTCTTGCGTGATCATGCCGCGGCGGATCTTTTCCGACGAGATCTCGGACTGCTCCGACAGGATGCGGGTTGCCAATTGTTCGGCTGACATTTCGAGCGAGAAAAATCCAACGACGCCACCATCGACCACTTTCATCGTGCCGTCGGCTTGCTTCTCGGTCTTGTAATTCCTGGCGATGTGATAGGCGATGTTGGTGGCAAGCGAGGTTTTGCCCATCGAGGGACGCCCGGCCAGAACTATAAGATCGGACGGCTGCAACCCGCCCATTTTGGCGTCGAGATCGCTCAATCCGCTCGATACCCCGGATAGATGCCCGTCGCGCATATACGCCGCGTTCGCCATGTGAATGGCATCGGTCAGCGCGTTGCCGAACGTCTGGAAGCCGCCGCCGTATTTGCCGCTTTCCGCCAGTTGATAGAGAAGCCCCTCGGCTTCCTGGATCTGGTCCTCGGGCGGAAAATCGACTGGCGAATCATACGCCGTAGTCACCATGTCCTCGCCGATCACGATCAGCGCGCGACGCGTCGCCAGATCGTAAACTGTGCGACCATAATCCGCCGCATTGATGATCGTCGTCGCATTCGCGGCCAGCCGTCCGAGGTATTGCGGCACAGTCAGGTTCTCGTCGATCGGCTCGGCGGTTTCGAAGAAGGTTCGGAGCGTGACTGGCGTGGCCTGCTTACCGGCTTGGATCAGCTTACCGGCAATCTCGTAGATCTGGCCGTGCAGCGGATCGTAGAAATGTGTCATGTCGAGAAAGCTCGACACCCGATCCATCGCCTCGTTGTTTACAAGGATGGCGCCAAGCAGCGCCTGCTCCGCCTCGATGTTATGGGGCACCTGGCGGAAACCGAGCGGCTCGCTGGCCTGTGCCTGCGCCTTGAGCTGATCGGAGAGGGACGGCGGAGTCTGGCTGTGAGCTGGCTGGTTCATGACGCCGAAGTTAAATGATTCGAGCGATTCGCAAGGCTGAGCGGTTGGCTGTTCCTGAGTGTCGTACCCGCTATCCACACGCGCAGACGATTTTGCTGGAACGCGACGACGAATCGGTTGCGGACCGTCAATGCGCCATCGCTGAGATGGCGCCGCCGACCTTGACGTCGAGTGGCGATGGGTCAAACCTCTGAATGCTGACGCACCGCTCCAATCCAATCAAGGAACCAGATGAACAGCGCCGCCGTTACGATCATGGAAGTTGCCCCGCGCGATGGGTTCCAGGTCGTCAAACAGCTGATCCCGACAGCGACGAAGATTGCGATCATCGAGGCTCTGGGCCGTTGCGGCTTCTCTCGTATGGAGATCGGTGCGTTCGTCGCGCCAAAGGCGCTGCCGCAGATGGCCGATATCGGCGATATCCTGAAGACAGTCCGACTGCCGAAAGACATACGCATGCAGGCCCTGGTTCCGAACCGGCGCGGTCTCGAAGCAGCCCTGGCGGCCGGTGTGCGGGATATCGGCTGGGTGATTTCGGTGTCGGAAAGCCATAATCGGAGCAACGTGCGGCGCTCCGTCGACGACAGCTTCCGCGATCTCGAAGATGCATGGCGCGAATTGCATCCCGACGCGTTCTTGCGATTCAATCTCGCGACCTCGTTCGATTGCCCGTTCGAAGGGCGTACGCCGGAGCACAAAGTGCTGCAGGCCATTGAGCGCGTGCTGGGCTTTGTCGATGCAACGGAGATCGCGATCTGCGATACGACAGGGCGCGCGGCGCCGGGCCACGTACGCGGGCTGTTCGCAAGGGCGATCGAGCAGTTTGCCAGCCAGAACGTCACGTTCGCCTTTCACGGCCACGACACCTATAATCTTGGGGTCGCAAATGCGATCGCCGCCTATGAAGTTGGCGTGCGCGTGCTGGATGGAGCGGCGGCGGGGCTGGGCGGCTGCCCGTTCGCGCCCGG
>JBGTIU010000174.1:0-3363 GCA_041745515.1 Hyphomicrobiaceae bacterium
CGGGTCGTGTCGGCCTGGCGTCGGGCGCAAAACTCAAGGGCAAGGGAGGCCAGATCATCACGCCCACCGAAAGGCTCGTGATCGAAACGCCAGGCGGCGGTGGCATGGGCGACCCACGACAGCGCGAGCGCTCGAATGTGGCGCGAGATCTCGACGCGGGGCTCGTGTCGCGCGAAGCTGCCGCGCGACAGTATGGGTATCGCTGACGGTCCCAAGCGGCAATTTTGGAGGAAGCATGACGACCAATAAGAAGCGCCTGATGGTGCCGGATGCTATGTCGAAACCTGCTGTCGCCCTATTCGAGACGCGCGACGATATTGAAATTCATCGTTTCCCGAACATGATCTCATCCGCTGATTTCTGCGCGCTGATGCGCCAGACCGGCCAGGTCAATGCCGCGGTACTAGGGCCCACGCGCTTTGGCCGCGACGAGATTGCGAGCGCCAGGGGCTTGCAGGTCGTCGCCCGCATCGGCGTTGGCTTCGACGCGGTTGATGTCGACGCACTCACCGAAGTACGCGTACCGCTGATGACAGCCGGCATCGCCAATTCGCCTTCGGTCGCTGAACAGGCGGTATTCTTCATGCTGACGCTCGCCAAACGCGGCGCTGAGCTCAACCGGCTGGTGCAGGACGGCGGCTGGGCCATTCGGTTTTCGATGCTGCCGACCGATTTGAACGGCAAGACCGTGCTGATCGTCGGCTTTGGACGCATCGGCTCGCGTACCGCGAAACGCTGCCTTGCCATGGAGATGAAGGTTGAGGTCTATGACCCCTTTGTAAAGGCGGAGACGATCGAGCAGGCAGGATGCACTGCTGTCACCGATCTCGACGAAGGGCTGGCGCGGGCTGACATCGTCACCTTGCATTGCCCCAAGACGCCGTTGACACTCGGGATGATCGACGCTGCCCGCCTGGCGCGGATGAAGCCATCGGCGTTGCTTGTCAATACCGCGCGTGGCGGCATCGTCGATGAAACGGCGCTGCACGCCGCCTTGATCGGCGGCCGGCTTGGTGGCGCCGGACTGGACGTGTTCGAACAGGAGCCGCCGCCAACCGATCATCCGCTGCTGAAGCTGCCGAACGTGATCACGGCGCCGCACATGGCCGGTGTCACGCGCGAGTCTGTCGAACGCATGGGGCTGCAGACCGCGCTCAATGTGCTGAGCGTCTTCGATGGCCGGCCGATCAGGGACAACGTCATCAATCCCGAAGTACTGGGCTAGAATCGACTTCCGCAATTACACGGCTGACGCGCAGGAATCGGGTGGCGGCGATGCTCGCGGCCCACTAAAGCTCCCGGCAGGCTGCCAGGGGGACGCGATGACGACGCCGGCGACTGCCACCTACATGACGATGAGCCAGTGGCTGCTGTTGGCCCTGCTCGCGGTCCTGTGGGGCGGCTCGTTTCTATTCGTCGGCATTGCGGTGAAGGAACTGCCGCCGCTGACGATCGCACTGACGCGGGTCGCACTGGCTGCTGCGATCCTGCTCCCCATCGTTTATGTGTTAGGCCACCGTTTGCCGTCGGGATTGCCCCAGTGGCGACCGTTCCTGGTGATGGCGGTCTTCAACAATGTTATCCCCTTCACGTTGATCAACACCGGCCAGCAAGAGATCGCGAGCGGACTTGCTTCCGTGCTCAACGCCACGACGCCGATCTTTACGCTGCTCATAGCGCACTACGCCACGGTCGACGAGAAATTGAGGGCCAACAAGCTGGCTGGGGTCCTGCTCGGCCTCGGCGGGGTCGCCATGCTGGTCGGACCGGAAGCGATGTTCGGACGCGCCTCAAGCACTATCGGGATGTTCTGCATCCTCGGCGCAGCACTGTCGTACGGCGTCTCAGGGTTGTGGGGCCGACGGTTGCGCGACAGCCCACCGCTGGTGACGTCGACGGCGCAATTGATCTGCTCGACTCTGATGCTGCTGCCGCTTTGCTTGCTGCTGGAGCGGCCATGGACGCTCAGTCTACCGAGCACAGAAGTCATCGTCGCGCTGGTCGGATTGGCGGCGCTTGCGACCTCGCTCGCTTATATCGTTTTCTTCCGCATCATGGCGGTGTCGGGATCGATGAACACGATGCTGGTGACGCTGCTGATCCCGATCGTCGCGATCCCGCTCGGTGCGTGGCACCTGGGCGAAGTGCTTCAGATGCGGCATTTCATCGGAGCCCTGGTCATCGGCCTGTCTTTGATCGTGATCGACGGCCGGCTGTTCAGGCAATGGAAACTTGCTTGACCAATTGCGACCCATGCCATCGTGGCGCCACGAAAACCATGCTGACGTAAGCGGTTGTTTCGCCGTTGTACCCTAGAGGAATGTCATGCGTTTTCCCCTGATGGCTCTTGCAGCCCTCGGCGCGCCGCTTGGTGCATTGGCCCAAATGCCGGCGTTTGCCGCGGAGATTCCAACCACATCGAAGGTCGAGGCGGTGACGGTGTTCCCGGCCGGCGCCGAGATCACGCGCGTCGCCAAGGTCAAGCTCACGGCCGGCGAGCACACGGTGATCCTCACCGATTTGCCGGCCACGGCGATGCCGAACTCGATCCGGGTCGAAGGCAAAGCCACAGGCAAGCTCGAGATCGGCTCCGTCGACAGTCGGGTGCTCAGCGTGCCCCGCACCGATGCCGCGCTATCGGCGACGGAGCGTAAGCGCATCGAGGCCGAGATCGAAACGCTGAAGGATGCCAAGACCGTTCTGAACAGCCAGGTACAGACGGCAGAAGCACAGAAAGCGTTGATCACAAATCTGATCGCATTGCCGACCCGCCCCGCACCCGCCGCCGGCGTCGCCGCACAGCCGGAAAACTGGAGCCAATTGCTGGCCCTGATCGGCGCCAGCACGGCGGAGGTTCACAAGACCATCCTCGAAACCCAGATCAAGATGCGCGATGTCGACCGCAAGATCGTGGATCTGCAGAAGAAGCTCGGGGAAACCGCGCCCGTGCTGGACCAGCGACTAGAGGTGAAGGTGTTCGCGAACGCCGGCGCCGCGCTCGATGCCGACCTCCTCATCCGCTATCAGGTCGCCAACGCCAACTGGACACCGCTCTACGATGCGCGACTCGCCTCGGGCAGCAAAACGATTGCGCCGAAGCTTTCTTTGACCCGGCGCGCGTCGATCACGCAGCGCTCGGGCGAGACGTGGGACAACGTTGCATTGACGCTGTCGACGGCACGACCCTCGTCCAGCAGTGCCGCGCCGTCGCTGCGCCCTGTAACGGTCGACTTCCAACCGGAGCGGCCGCCGACGCCGGTCGCGGCGGCACCGCAAGCGCCAGCAATGACCCGGAGCACGGCAAAGGTTGCGAACGAAGTCGACTCACTGGCGGCTGGTGCCGAGGGTCGCGCCAGGCTTGCC
>JBGTIU010000175.1:0-13620 GCA_041745515.1 Hyphomicrobiaceae bacterium
AGCAGCAGCCGCCAGCGATGCCGGCCGCGCACCAGGAACACCGGCGCCTCCGCCGGTCCGAGCAACGCGATGCGTTCCGCTGGGGGCGCACGACGGGCGATCTCGCGGGCGTAGCGCTCAGCGATATCCTTCTGCCGCGCCGACACAACTAGCGCCACCAGCCGGCCGAAGGGCGGCAGCATCCCCAGTTGACGCTGGCGTATCTCACGTTCGAGAAAAGTCTGCCGGTCGCCGGATATGATCGCATCCATCACCGGGTGTTCCGGCATATGCGTCTGCACCAGACCGCGACCCTTTGCGAGTGCTCGCCCAGCCCGACCCGTCACCTGATGCAGTAGCTGGAACGTCCGTTCCGCCGCGCGCGGATCGGCTTGGCCCAACCCCAGATCGCCGTCGACGATGCCGACGAGACTCAGGCCCGGAAAGTGGTGTCCCTTCGCGACCATCTGCGTACCGATGATGATATCGGCATCGCCTCGCTCGATTTTGTTGATCACCTCGCGCATCTCGATCAGGCCCGGAATGAGATCGCTTGACAGCAGCGCGAGGCGTGCGTTGGGAAAGCGCTCGGTGACCTCTTCCGCGATGCGTTCGACACCTGGTCCACACGCCACAAGACTATCAGGCGCGCCGCATTTGGGGCACTTCTCCGGCAACGCCAGGGTAAACCCGCAATGATGGCAATTGAGCCGTTTCTTAAAGCGGTGTTCGACAAGCCATGCGGTGCACTGCGGGCACTCGAAGCGATGCCCGCAACCACGGCACAGCGTCAGCGGCGCGTAACCCCGGCGATTGAGAAACAGCAGCGATTGCTGGCCGAGGGCCAGCGTTTCGACCATGGCATCGACCAGCACCGGCGATAGCCACTTGCCGCGCTCGGGCGGTGCTTTGCGCATATCGACCGCGGTTACTTCGGGCAGCTCTGCGCCCGAGTATCGGCCAGGCAGGACCACATGCCGGTATCTGGCATTGCGGGCGTTGACATGGCTTTCAATTGATGGCGTGGCCGATGCAAGCACCACTGGTATCTGGCCGATGTTGCCGCGCACGACAGCCATGTCGCGCGCCTGATAGTGTACGCGGTCGTCCTGCTTGAACCCCGGATCATGCTCCTCGTCGACAATGATGAGGCCAAGGTTCTGGTAAGGGAGAAACAATGCCGATCGGGCCCCAACCACGGCGCGTACGGCGCCCGTTGCCGTTGCCCGCCAGATGCGCCCGCGTTCGGCCGGCCCGAGCGCTGAATGCCATTCGACCGGCTTCACCCTGAACCGCCGCTCGAAACGATTCATGAACTGGCTTGTCAGTGCGATCTCCGGGAGCAGGATGACAGCCTGCCGACCTTGCGCGAGCGTACGCGCAACGGCCTCGAAGTAGACCTCGGTTTTGCCCGAGCCAGTGACGCCATCCAACAGCGACACGGAAAAATTGCGCGCATCGACTGCCGAGCGCAGCGCATCGACCGCTGCCTGCTGTTCGTCGCTGAAGCTCGTCGCCGCATGGCCAGCGTCAGGACATGGATAACTGTGTTCGGGGATCGTCACTTTGACTAGCAGGCCCGCCTCGATGAGCCCATCGACGACACCGGTTGAAACCGCCGCTTCGGCGGCCAGGGCGGGCTTGGCTCGAATGAGGCCGTCACGCGCGACGGCCAAGGCCTTGGCGCGCGCCGGAGTCATTCGCGACGGTTCCCTGAAGCCGGCTGCGAGCCTGACGCCGGTACGCGGCTTTTGCTCTTCGAACGCGGCAGCCGCCCCCATCATCAGACGCAGCACCATGCCTAGGGGGCTCAGAGTGTACTTGGCGATCCACTCTGCAAACCGCATCGAAAGCAGCGGTAACGGCGGCACGTCGAGTGCGGCAATGGCGGTCTTCATTTTGCGCGGGTCGACAGGTTTGGGATCGCCGATGGCGCGATCCCAGACGACACCTATGCGCGATTGCGACCCGAAAGGCACAATAATGAACTGGCCGGCGCCCAGTTCGACGCCTGGCCCCGCCAGATAGTCGTAGGTCTGGTCGAGCGCGACCGGCAGCAGCACCGGCACGGTCGCGTGCTGGACGCCCGAAGTCACTTGAGAATCGAACAGACTATTCAAAGGCCTGACCACCAGACTAAAGTCGCGAATCGATGATCATGAGACGAACCTAGCTCCGGGATCAAGCCGGACCCAAGGCATGCTGGAGGGGCGAATGAAATTCTTCTGCGATACCGCCGACATAGCCGAGATCACGGAGCTGGCCACGACCGGACTATTGGACGGCATCACGACCAACCCCTCGCTGGTGGCAAAAGCAGGCCGCGATTTCAAGACCATCATCAAGGAAATCTGCGCCATCGTGCCGGGCCCAGTCAGCGCCGAAGTTGCGGCTCTCGACTACGAAGGCATGATCGCCGAAGGCCGCTCGCTGGCGAAAATCGCGAAAAACGTAACGGTCAAGGTACCGCTGACCTGGGACGGACTGAAGGCGTGTAAAACGTTGACCGGCGAAGGCACTATGGTCAACGTCACGCTGTGTTTTTCGGCAACCCAGGCCCTGCTGGCGGCGAAGGCCGGTGCGACATTCGTCTCGCCCTTCATCGGCCGCCTCGACGACCAGGGCGTCGAAGGTATGGATCTCATCTCCGAGATCCGCACGATCTACGAGAACTATGCGAGCCTGACGACCGAGATCCTGGCCGCCTCGATCCGCACCGTAAACCACGTCAAGCAGGCGGCCCTGATCGGCGCTGACGTCGCCACGATCCCGCCGGCCATCCTCAAGGCGCTGGTCAAGCACCCGCTGACCGACAAAGGCCTGGAACAGTTTTTGGCCGACTGGAGAAAGACCGGGCAAAGGATTGTCTGAGGGTAAGGAACACCTGCTCGCCACGACACTCGGCAGGCAAGCCCACAGCTAGTTGATGTCCCAGCGCAAGCCCGCGCGCAATTGGTGCTCGGTGATATCGGCAAACGACAGGCGGCTCTGATTGCCGTTGACGATGATGTCGATATTGGAACCCGGGATGTAAAGGAATCGGTAGTTCACATCGACCGACGTGACCGGTGTGATGGCATAACTGAAGCCGGTCGTGAGGGCGCCGGCAAAGGTCAGCCGAGTGACGTCGCCAGCGGCCGAGAAGGAGCGGGCGGGCAGTACAGTCTGCAACGCACATGTCGGATCGGTTGTTGCATTGCATTCGGATTCGATAGTCGTGTGCTGACGGTCGAGCGTTAAGTACGCGATGCCAAGGCCGGCGCCGACGTATGGCGTGAAGGCGCTTCTGTTCTTCCAATCGTAGTAAGTGTTGGCCATGAACACACCGCTCTTCAGCGATGTCGTATCTGACGTAACGCCGTTCACGACGAGATTCGGGTCAGCGCTGTACGTCAGCGGCGCGGGAGGCAGCGGTGGCGGGTCGGCAAAGTGCTGCTGATATCGGTAATTGCCGCGCATCCGATATTCGGCGTTACCGCGCCGCTCGATCGTCAAGTCCGAACGCCAATATGTAGACCAGTGGTAGCCGACACCGACACCGTATGTGATCGTCGTATCGAAGTCCTTGTTGAACCACGACGATGAGGATCCGAAGCCCGCGCCGGTCACGGATGACGAAGTGAAGCCATTGCCAGCGCCATAGACCAAACCGCGCTCGCTTGCCGATTCGTCCGACTGACGCGCCAGTCCAATGTCGGCGCGCAGGTACCAGCCGCTCGGTCCGTCGGGCACGGGGTATGGTGCCGGCACAGGCACCGCCGCCCGGCCATAAGGTCTGAACCCGTTAGCACCTGCCGAGCCCGCCAACACTGCCAGACAAGCCAGGCTCAACGCGGCAGAAGTCAAAATACGTTTCATGATCGTCGTTTCCTTGAGCGAGGCACGTCTGGGCTTCGAGACACGGCACAAAGGACGCAACGGACAAGGCAATCGTGGGCAGTCAACTATCCGGGCAGGTCAGCATCCGGAATCGATCTCGCGGCAGCGCTGGCGCCGCCGAAATTGGCGACGAGGACCGCCGCGCCAAGCAGCAAGGTCCTCCCCACCGATGTCATACGAGACCTTTCCCCATCTGACTGGCGGCAATGCCGCCGGGACTGCGAACCAACAACAAGTTGTTTCAGTTCGGGACTATCGGTCAGAATCATTTAAGGGACGCTTAATCTTGCGCAGTTGGCCGCGCGGCTGCGCGGCCATCGCAGCAGCACCGATGCGTCAATTAGGCCGAAGCGTCACTCGGCGGCCTGGTCCTGCCGGCCGAGCGCTTTTTCGGCCAGCCGACCGGTAAGCTCACTGTAATGGCTGAACTTCGATGTGAACGTGCCGACGCCTGCGGTCGCCGAACGGAGGTCGACAATCAGATCGTTCATCTCAGCGGCCGGAAGGCGTGCCTCGATCACGTCCCAACCCGACCAGCCGGGCCGTGCGTCGAACCCAGCGATTTGCCCACGGCGCTGCGCGATCATGCCGTTAGCCCGCGCGGTGGCATCGTTCGGCACCGCGATTTCGACCGCCATGACTGGCTCGAGAAGCACCGGTTGGCACTGCTTCATTCCCTCCGACATGGCGATGCGCCCAGCCTGTCGAAACGCCATATCGGAGGAATCGACACTGTGCGTACTGCCGTCGATCAACGTGACGGCGACATCGACCACCGGGCAACCCAGCGGGCCTGACTGAAGGTAATCCCTGACCCCGATCTCAACGGCGGAAATGTATTGGCGTGGCACCACTCCGCCGACAATGCGATCGGCGAACTGAATGCCACTGCCGCGCGGCAGTGGATTAATCTCGAGCACGACGTCGCCAAATTGGCCGTGCCCGCCGGATTGTTTTTTGTGCCGGCCGCGGATGGTCGTACCGCCACGGATGGTCTCTCTATAGGGAACGCGCAGTGGTTGGCGCTCGACGGTCAGGGCGTACTTGCGGTTGAGCCGTTCAAGCGTGACACGCAAGTGCATTTCGCCGTGCCCGTGCAACAGCACTTGATGTGTTTCGGCATCGTGTTGGATCGTCAACGAGGGATCTTCCTCGGATAGCTTGGTTAGCGCAGCCGACAGCTTCACTTCGTCCTTCCGGTCCTTGAGCGCGATCGCCGTGCCGCAGACGGGTTCCGGGGCTGGCTCTGTTCGAGCTTGGCCGATCGCGCCTTTCTCGGCTGAAATCGTCTCGCCGGTCTTGATGCGCTCGAGCCGGCCAAAGGCGACGGTATCGCCTGCCGTGGCCGAGGTTCGTCTGCGGGTCTCGGTGCCAAGCATGGAAAAGAGGCCGCCGATGCGTTCTTCGCTGCCGGTTCCGGCAACCAGGGAGCCGTCGGCGAAGGTGCCGGCTAGGATGCGCGCAATCGAGAGCTTGCCGCCGTGCGCCGTATGGACCGTCTTGATGATGCGCGCGGCGCTGCGCGCGTCATCAAGCCTTAAACGATTGACTGCCGATTGCACGAACGGCACTTCGTGACGCAGGGCTTTGAGCAACCGAAGGATGCCATTGCCGTTGCTGGCCGACCCGAGCAGTACCGGGCAGATCAATCCTTCGGCCAGATCCTTCGCGAGGTCTTCGAAGACATGGTCGCGCGGCGGCGCCACATCAGACAGCAGTTGCTCCATAAGCGCATCATCGTAGTCGGCCAACTGCTCCAACATCTGGAACCGAGCCTCTTTCTCGCGGTCGAGCACGCCGGCCGACATCTCGATAGCCTCGGCTGGCGCATGCGGCCGATAGACGAAGGCGCGTTCGAGGGCGAGATCGACGAAGCCCGTCGCCACGCCGTTCTCCCATATCGGAATCTGGCGCAGCACAAGCGGCCGGTTACTGGCGGGTTGCAGCAGTTTCACGACATCGCGAACGCGGGTGGCGAAGGTGTCGATTTTGTTCAGAAAGAGAAAATGTGGAATGCCTCGGTCTTCAAGTTGCTTAAACAGCGCCTGCAGTGCCGGCAGCCGCTTCGGGTCTGGTTCGCAGACGATTACTGCTGCGTCGCAGGCGGCCAAGGCAGCCGCGGCTTCCTGTTGGAATTCGATCGAGCCGGGGCAGTCCACAAACGTGAAACTGTCTCCAAGAAATTCGGCATCGGCGATATTGAGCTCGACGCTCATGCCGTGACCGCGCGCCTCCGTGCTCGAATCCCCGACAGTCGATTTGTCGGTGACGTTGCCCTGCCGAGTGATCGTACCTGTGCGGGCGAGAATAGCCTCGAGCAGCGTCGTCTTACCGGCGAGGTAAGGTCCGACCAGTGCAATGCACCGGGCGGAACTGGCGCGGCCGTTTTGATTTGCGGACGACCCCATGGTTCCTCCATGAACCAGACGCATCGAAACCAAGCCGCTGCTCCGCGCCTGTCAGGAGGGCAGCGACAGCTTCATGTTCGCGCTCCTCGCCGAGAAGAGCAAGACCCCTTCGACAGTTGCCTTCGTTCAATGCGCCAAAGCAAGCCGCAAATCGCCGAAGCCGACATGGCGATGTTCGAAACCGAGCTCAAGGGTCTGCGCGGCGGCCTCGGCCTGCGCAATCAGCTCTGGCGTCGGCATCTGCGACAGATAGACGACGCGCTCGTAGTTGCCGAAGTAGACGGGCTTCAGCTCCGGGTGACGGTCGAGTCCCAGGCCGCGCACGACAAGTGATTGGAAGTGACGGACGAGGAAGTCGGTCAGGAAGAAGCTGCGCATGTCTTCGTCGGCGCGGGCGGCAAAGGCGTCGACGCCGGAAAAGAATGCATAACAGTGCGCGCCTGGAAGACGCTCGATGTTCTCTCTTGCGAGAAGCCGGTCGAGATCGCCCGCGGTGCCGCAATCGGCGTAAGCGACGAAAATATGCTCGTAGCGCGGCCTTGCCCAGGCGATGCGCCGGGCGACCGCGGGCGCGATGCGCGCCGGGCGATTGTGCCAGGTCGCGGGGATCGCCTTGATATCGATATCCTGTCTCGCGCTCTGGGCGATGAGCATCTGCAGATCGCGGACGAGAGCGCCGCAGGCAATGACCAGGGAGCGCTTCACTGGCAAGGGCTCTGTCAAGCGGCCGGCCGCTGATTGTGTTTGCGTTTGAGCAGGTCCTTGGCGAGTTCGACGGTCACCGCCGCGTCGCGCCCATAGGCGTCGGCGCCGACCGCCCGGGCGAAGTCCTCGTTTAGGGGCGCGCCACCAACCATGACGATGTAGTCGTCGCGCATACCCTTTTCTTTCAACGTATCGATCACGACTTTCATGTACGGCATAGTCGTGGTCAGCAATGCCGACATGCCGACGATGTCCGGTTTGTGTTCTTCGATCGCCGCCAGATACTTTTCGACACCGTTGTTGATGCCGAGGTCGAATACCTCAAAGCCTGCACCCTCCATCATCATGCCGACCAGATTCTTGCCGATGTCGTGGATGTCGCCCTTGACCGTGCCGATGACGATGCGACCTTGGCGCGGCGCACCACTCGCGATCAGTAGCGGCCGCAGCACGGCCATGCCAGCCTTCATGGCGTTGGCGGCGAGCAGCACTTCAGGCACAAAAAGGATGCCGTCGCGAAAGTCGATGCCGACGATGCGCATACCTTCTACCAGGCTTTCTGTCAGCACCTTGTAGGGTGCCCAATCACGGCCCAGCAGAATATTGACGCCTTCGACGACCTCCTCCTTTAGGCCATCGTAGAGATCCTGGTGCATCTGGAGAACGAGAGCTTCGTTGTCGAGATCGTTCAGGATGATGTCGTCGCCGTCCGCCATTCGCCATCCATTGAGTAATCATGCGTCAGCCGATGCTTCTATCGGACTTTCGCATGACCTGCTGTATCGCCGGCGGCACTTTTCCGTCATTCGGCGACAGGAGGCCGCCAATCTGCTGTTCTCGAAACGACGGGCGTGGCAACCTTTGCGAATTGGAAGCGCAGAGTTGGGTTGAAGGTTCTCACAAGTCAAGATTACAGCGAAAGGTTAACGCAGGACACCTTGGGCCCGAGCGACAATGAGCCGTCCGCCAGAAGACGATCCCGGCGACGGCAAGCGCGGGCAACGAGCAATGTCGACACCGGGCTGATAGCGCATGGATCGGCCTTGGTCCCGGCCACCGGCGCGCCGCGGGTCGATACGGTGCGCATCGAGGCGGCGGCGTTGAGTATTCTCGCGGAGCTAGGTGTCGCCTGCCGTCTGCCGCCAGAGTCCGCGGCCTGCTGCCGGGCGGTTGGGATCGACGTCGGCGCCGCGTGCGTGAGATTTCCGCCGGGCGTAGTTCCTACGTTAGTCGGGTCGGCACCGCGCCGCTTCACCCATCTAGCTCGGAATGCCGACCGCAAGCTCGAGGTCTCGGCCGCGCTGGCGACGTTCGGGCCCGCCTATAGCGCGCGGCACATCTGGACCGAAGCCACGCGCATGCCACTCGACGCGGCCAGTGCCTCGGAGTTCGCAGCCTTGGCTGAAGCCCAAGCCTGCCTTGGTTATGGTGCAAGTGCCCTGCATCTCGATGTGCCGGACCTAACGGCACCAGACCGTCTGATTCGGTTCGCGCTATCAACAGATCGCCCGCTGCTGGCGTCGGACCGCGGTCCGTTTCGCCCAGAAACACTGATCGCGGCGGCACAGGCCGCGACGCGGGACGCAGCGAAGCCCGCTGGCCCCCACTGCAGCCTCATGTTGATCGCGACCGTCGATGGCGCGCTGATCTTCGACGACATTTTTGTCGAGACGCTGGTGGCGGCGAGTGCCAGCCGGCAGGGCCTCGTGATCGCGCCGACACTGCTGATTGGAGCAAATGCACCAGCCCGTGGCGACGAGCTCCTCGTGCGCTTCGCCGCCGAGACCCTGGCTGGCCTGGCCCTTGCCCAGGCTCTGTGTCCTGGGCAGCCGGTGGCGCTCGGAGCAACCATCTCCGACATTTCGCTTCGCAATGGGCTGCCATTGGCATGCACCGCCGACGCGATTGCGGCACTGGGTGGCTGCGCCGAACTGGCTCGGCATTGGGATTTTGCATATTATGCGATCGGTCCTGCAACAAACGCGAAAGGCTACGACGCACTCGCCACGGCCGAGACTGCGCGCTGGTTGACGGCGGCGCACTTTCTCGGTGCCAATGCTATCGTCGGCCCCATTGGCGCGGTCGATCTCGATGATGGCGTGTCGGTTGATAAATTGATCATCGACGCCGAGACGGCCAGCAACGTTGCCATACCGTCGCGACCTGTGTCGCCCGACCCTGCCGCGGCGTTGCTGCAACAGGGACACGGCGGCTACGCGTTAGGGACCCCTGCGACGCGGGCTCGAGCGCGGTCCATGCGGTTAGGGCCGCTCGACGACAACCAACTCTTTGAAAGCTGGGTTGCGGCAGGCTCGCCGGTGTTGCAGCAACGACTGACGGCGGCTGCCGCCAATGCGCGAACCGCGCCCACGGTCAGCACTGAGGATCACGCCGCAGTTCTGGCTGCTATCGGCGGTCTAGCAGCTGCAACTGCCCGCCATCACGTAAGATCGGGACTGACTGATCTCGCCTCGTCGATCTATGGCCAAGCATTGCGCGAGGCGTTCGGGTTCAAAGGGTAGGCGGTGTCCTCAACAAACGACGGGGCTGCTTTATGGCTCCAAACCGGCGAAGGACATGGGCCGAACCATGCAGTGGACATCAGGCCCGATCATCGTGGCTTACGGTGATGACCACGCTTCCCTTTTTGCGGCCGCTGTCGACACGGGCATGCGCCTCCGCAATCCTCTCCAGAGAGAAGACTTGATCGATGACCGGCCTGAATTGTCCCGCCTCGGCCAGCTGTTTGAGAAACAGCAGATGCTCCACGGTCTCTTTGGCGGGACCCGCGTAGACCTTCTTGTTGCCAGGCTTCGGACCAAAGGCCGCGAGCAGTTGCGGGAGGCTAGCAACGAGCAGAAGAAGCCGACCTTTGTCCCTCAGCGAGTGCTGGCAGGCTGCGAATGACGCGTGGCCGACCGTGTCCAGGATGATGTCATAGGTCTCGCCGCTCCCGGTGAAATCTTCCTGGGTGTAGTCGACCACCCCGTCGGCCCCGATCGATCGCACGAGGTCCAGATTGGCGGTGCTGCACACGCCCGTCACATCAGCGCCAAAGGATTTGGCCAGCTGGACTGCAGCACTCCCCACCGCGCCGGAGGCCCCGATCACGAGGATCTTATCACCGTGCTGGATGCCGGCGACGTCCCGCAGAAAATGAAGCGCAGTGGCCCCGCCGAAGCACATCGCAGCGGCTTCCTCGAAATTCAGAGTGCCCGGTTTCAGCACGATCCTCCCGTCTTCGGGCATGGTCCGGTATTCTGCATGACACCCCATGCCGATCCCGGGATAGGCGACGACATGGTCGCCGGTCTTGAACCTCGTGACGCCCTCGCCGACGGCTTCTATCCCCCCGGCAAGCTCTGATCCCAGAATCGGCTGCCTCGGGCCGAAGAGGCCGAAGACCGGACGCGCCATCGGTCCAAAGCCCTTGGGCATGACAAGACTGCGCACACGCCAGTCGCCTGAGGAAACGGCGGTCGCGTGGATTTTGATCAGGACTTCATTTTTGTTGGGCTTGGGCTTGTCGACATTCTCGATCTTGACCACATCGGGCGGGCCATACGTCCGACAGACAGCAGCTTTCATGTGGATCCCCTCGATTTTCCTCTGGACGTCAATTTGTGCTTTCAACTGGATCGCGCTCGGTCCAGGCCGGTGTTCGAGCGAACAGCGGACGTTGGCAAGGCCCCATGTCAGGATTGTTTTTTCGGCAGACGATCCAGTCACATGGCCTTCGCCATCTCGCGCAGTTTGAATTTCTGGATCTTGCCCGTCGAGGTTTTCGGGATGGTTTGGAATACAATGGTGCGCGGGCACTTGTAGCCGGCGAGGCCTTGACGGCACCACGCAATCAGCTCGTCGACCGTCGCCTCCGCACCCGGTTTCAGCTCGACGAACGCGCATGGCGTCTCGCCCCATTTCGGATCGGGCTTGGCGACCACCGCCACGTAGGCCACGGCCGGGTGCCTGTAGAGCTGATCCTCGACCTCGATCGATGAAATGTTCTCGCCGCCTGAAATGATGATGTCCTTTGAGCGGTCCTTCAACTGGATGTAGCCGTCGGTATGCAGCACGCCCAGGTCGCCGGAATGGAACCAGCCGCCGGCGAAGCCTTCGTCGGTGGCGGTCGGGTTCTTGAGATAGCCTTTCATCACGATGTTGCCGCGAAACATGACTTCGCCAAGGGTCTGCCCGTCCGCGGGAACTTGGGCCAGGGTTTCGGGATCGAGCACGGTCAGGTCTTCGAGTGCGACGTAGCGCACGCCTTGACGCGCCTTCTTGGCCGCGCGCGCATCGGCGTCAAGACCATCCCACGCGGCCTGCCAATCATTGACGACCGCTGGTCCGTAGGTCTCGGTCAGTCCATAAACATGCGTAACATTGAAGCCAGCCTCCGCCATCTGGGCGAGCACCGCCTCGGGCGGCGGGGCGGCAGCGGTGATGAACTGCACTTGGTGGGGAAGCGGGCGTTTTTCTTCTGGAAGGGCACCGAGCAGCGTCGACATCACGATCGGCGCGCCGCACAGGTGTGTGACACTGTGGTCGGCGATGGCGTCGAACATGGCCTTGGCACGCACCCATCTGAGGCAGACGTGGGTGCCGGCAACCACCGAAAGAGTCCACGGGAAGCACCAGCCGTTGCAATGGAACATCGGCAGCGTCCACAAGTAGACCGGGTGCTGGCCGATACCGCCTGCCACAATGTTGCCGTAGCACATCAGCGCAGCGCCGCGATGGTGATAAACGACGCCCTTGGGGTTACCAGTCGTGCCCGACGTGTAGTTGAGCGAGATCGCGTCCCATTCGTCGCCAGGCATGCGCCAGCGGTACGCCGGGTCGCCATCGGCGACGAACTGTTCGTAGTCGAGCGAACCCAGCCTTTCGCCGGTTTGCGCAAACTCGCGGTCGTCATAGTCGATCACCAGCGGCTTGACCTGGGCCAGCGCCAGCGCCGCCTTGACAACGGGGGCGAATTCGCGGTCGGTGATCAGCACCTGGGCGTTGCCATGATCGAGCTGGAGCGCAAGGATCGCTGCGTCGAGCCGTGTGTTGAGCGACAACAGCACCGCGCCGGTCATCGGCACCGCATAGTGCGCTTCGATCATTGGCGGGGTGTTGGCGAGCATCACCGCGACCGTGTCGCCTGGCCCGATGCCACGCTGCGCAAGGCTCGAGGCCAGGCGGCGGCAGCGCTCGTAAAGCTCGATGTATCTCGTTAGCCGGGTGCCGTGGATCACGGCGGTGCGGCTCGGATAGACCTTGGCCGCCCGCTCCAGGAACGATAGCGGCGTCAACGGTTGATAGTTGGCGGGCGTCTTGCCTAGGTGCTGGTCGTAGGGGTTGGCGGACATCGCGCGGGCTGCCGATCCTGTGTTGAGGCTCCAACGCTACTTGACGCATGGCCGGTCTGCAATCAGTTGCGGGTCGCGGTTGCCGCAAGATGGCATCCCGCATACCCTCCGACCCAACGATCGAAATTAACAGCCGAGAGATCACGCCCATGTTGCTCGAGGACCGGGTTGCCATCGTCACCGGCGCGGCGCAGGGCATCGGCCGCGCCTGTGCCGAACGTCTTGCCCGTGAAGGGGCGCACGTGGTCGTGTCGGACGTCAACACCGGTCAAGGCGCCGAGGTCGTGGCGGCCATATCCAAAGCCGGCGGCCGTGCCCGGTTCATCGCCTGCGACGTATCGAAAAAGGTTTCGGTCGACGCGTTGGTCGCCGCGGTCGTCGAGGCCCACGGCAGCATCCATGTCCTGGTCAATAACGCCGGCGTGGTCGATGACAGCCCGTTCCTCGATTTGGCCGAATCCGAGTTCGACCGCATCATCGGCATTAATCTCAAGGGCGCATTCCTGATGGCGCAAGCCGTTGCCCGGCAAATGGCAAAACAGCCCCGGAATGCGCGCGGCACGGCCGGTGCGATCGTCAACATGAGTTCGGTGAATGCCTGGTTTGGCCTGCCCGATCATGCCGCCTACGCGATGTCGAAAGGCGGCATCAACCAGATGACGAAATCGATGGCGGTGGCGCTCGCCGGCCTTGGCATCCGCGTCAATGCGGTGGGGCCCGGAACGATTGAGACGCCGCTGATCAAGAATGTGGTGAAGGACGACGCCTTCCGTAAGAAGGTGCTGTCACGCACGCCGCTCGGGCGCTTCGGACAGCCGGAAGAGGTGGCGGCCGTGGTCGCGTTTCTCGCCAGTGATGAATCGAGCTACCTGACCGGCACTACAATCTATGCCGACGGGGGCCGGATGCCGCTCAACTACGTCGTGCCGGTTGCGGAGTAGGCGAAGATGGACAATTGGGACCTGCTCCGGTGACAACCGTCGAACATGAACTCTCTCGATCGCCTTCCCGGCCAAGCCTGCGCCGCTGATGCAGCGGCGCATATCACGGCCTGAGCGAAAGCCGGGACTCGTCCTATCGACGGGACGAGTCCCGGATAAGCATCGCGACCTGCGGTCGGACGTTTTCCGGGAAGGCAGGTTTTGCGGAGTACGGCGGTTGATAGATAGCAGGCCGGACAGTCGTGGAGTAGACGAATGAGCGCAGTGCTGGTGATCACAGGGGCTAGCCGCGGCATCGGCGCTGCTACCGCCCGGCTGGCCGGCGCACGCGGCTGGGCTGTGGCGGTCAACTAC
>JBGTIU010000176.1:0-10315 GCA_041745515.1 Hyphomicrobiaceae bacterium
TGCACCACGCCACGGCGGTCGCGAACCGAAGGTTGCCGAACAGCCGCGCGTCGATGCCTGGCCCGTAACCAATCTCGATGAACGGGTCGAGCAGCCCAGGCGCCGTCAGGAACCGGGGCAGAGTGGCCCGCAGCCTCGCAATGGTCGCGCAGGCGGATCTTCGTCTGAGCGGGCATCAGATCAAGGTCGGCCGAACCGGGGGCAGGAGCCGAGAAGGGAGCGCGGCGCCGATGGCCGAAAAGAACCGGCTTTAGGTTTCACGGACAACGTGCCGGCATTCCTGCGCAAGCCGGCTAAAACACGCGTCGTAACCGAGTGATCGAGGCGGCGGTCTTGCCCGTTTTCACCGGCGCTTGCGCCTGGTTTGGAGTGACTTGGTTTTGGCGGATTGCGACGCTGCAATCGCCCGGCGCGCCCAAATGCACAGCTCATCGGTGTCATCGAGCAGCCGTTCCGGCATCTGCCAGTACGACATGGTTGCCGTCTTCCCTTGTCCCTTGTCGTACGTGAACGGACCCAGCCCCTCGGCCTTGAAGGCCGCCTGATCCGCGGCGGCGGCCTTCAGATAGACGATGTCGTCGGCGATCAGAGCGAACATCACGCCGTCACAGAACACGCCAGCTCCGCCGAACATGCGGCGCACCGTGATGCCCCCGAGCGTGGCGAGCTGTTCTACCAGAAATGCGGCCGTGCTGTCGTTTGCCGTCATGCCACCTACCGGCCCGTATAAATGAACCCTGCCCAGAAATAGGGATGAGCGTAAGGGCGCGCCAGCCGTTTCGGCGTACCTGATTTTGCAGCGATGGTCGAACGGTCGTTTCGCGTAACCCATTGCACGACCTTGCGGTTACGCGAGCGGGTAAGCTCGTCGACGGACAACGCCCGTGCAATTTCGGCGATTTGAGCGGGAGCAAGACGTCCCCGGTCGGCCGCGTTTGCGGCGTAGGCCGTGAGGTCGTCGTTAGTGGCGTCGCGGAGCCAAGCCTGCGAGCGGTGCAGGGCAGCGGGCGGAGAAAGCAGCCCGTCCAGATGCAGATCGTAGAACTTGGCAATCAGCACCGCAGTCGCTGCGTCCGACACAGGCCACAGGGTGCCGACTACGCCGGTCGCGCCGAGCGCCGTGAAGGCGCCAGGCAGGCCAATGAACTCGTCCGGATTGTTGCTGATTTCCGTGAGGCCGGTCTCGCAAGCGGACAATACGACGAGCCGGGGGTGTCCAAGGCCGGTCGTCTCCAGCAGTTGGCCAACGCTGAGACGCGCCCCCTCATGCATCAGCAGCGCGGACTGGCGGGGATCGCCCCAGGCAAAGGTGCCGTGCGAAGCAAAATGCCAGTACGTCCGGCCCTTGAGGGCGGCTATCACGGCGTCAGACGTGGCCGCTTCCCGTTGAAGCAGTGTTCGCGCGCCGCTGGCAAAGTAGGAGGCGACGATGGCGCCTTCCGTCTCGGTGCCGGCAAGGTCGCCGGTCGGATTGATTACGGCAGCCAGCGTGGCGGACCGGGGCTTGTCGGCGTCGCGTGCCGACGCGAACGCGGCGAGGGTTGGCGCGTACACGATCTCATAGTCATCGGCGAGCCGCCGCCCGCTGTCAGGGTTCTGGCTGAGCCCCAGCGGCAGAACGCCAAGCCAGCCCGATGGCAGCCACATGAGGCGCGCGCCAGGCTTGACACCGCGCTCCTTCAGGGTTGCGTCGAGCCGTGCCCCTAACAGGCGCCAGAGCTCCGGGCCAAGACTATCAACGGCGGCCAGCCATTCCGGCCAGCGCCTGTCCTTTTCAGGGCCCTCCAGATAGTTCACGAAATACGCAGCCAACCAACCCGCAGATTTGCGATTTTTCGACGACCCGGCCAAAAGATCAGAAAGCCGTTGCGTGGTCAGTTGCGGCAGATCTATGACGGTCATGCCGCTGCCGGTCGTGGTGTTGGTGATCACCATGATCTTGCCACCTAGCCCCGTGACGATCGGCATGACGACCGCGCCGCCCGCCGCAACCAGGCTCTGCGCCTCGGCGACCTCTGATGCCTCACGGACTTCGCCCGGGCTGGCACTATTGACCAGACCAAGCAACTCTTGCCGCAATTCGGCAAGCCTTTCGAGGGTCGCGGCCCGGCCGGTTCCTACTGCCGCGTCAACATTTTGGCGCGCGTCTCGGATGGCGATACGAAGACTGTCGAGACGCTGTCTTTGACCGGCAGGGAGATCGAGCGACTGCAGTTTCAAGGCGACGGCGAGCAGCCGTGCCCTTCCTTCGCTGGCCAGCGTCAGCGCAGCCTCGCTCTCACCACGTTGCAGAGCGGCATAGGCAGCTTCCGAGAAGAGCGGCCCGGCATCGGCAATGACCGTGCGGGCCTCGTCTTCTTCGAGACCCTGGCCGAAGAGCAGCAGGAAGGCCTCGCGCGCGTCGGCATAGGCTGCTCCAGCTTCAGCGAACTCTCCAGCCTCGAGGCGCACGCGGCCCAGGTTCCGCGACGTGCGCATATGCTCTTGCGGAAAAGCTGCGCGCGTAAAAACCTGGAGGGCGAACTCATAGTGTGCGGTCGCCTTCTTGTTGTTGAGTTTGCGTGTCCCCTTGATGCGGTTCGCATATGCGTTGCCGGCAGTGCGCTGCGCGGTCGCCCATTGCTGTGGAGTACGCTCGCGCGTGAGCACCGTCAGCGTTGCTTCCAGCAAGGCGATGGCCTTGTTCTGATTGTCGACGGGCTGTCCACGGGTGCGGTCCAGATAGGCAGCGGCAAGATTGCTTTGCGCGGTTGCCCACTCGAACGCAAACGCCTCACGAGTCAGTACGGTTAATGCCGCTTCGAAGTGGGCAATCGCGGTCTCCCGATTGTCGGCACGCTCGCCTTGCGTCCGATTGCGATAGGCACTTGCAAGGTTGTTCTGAACATTGGCCCATTCGCGCGGATACTTCTCTCGCGAGAACACCTTGAGCGCCGCCTCGAAGTTTGCGATCGCACTCTCGATGTTGGCGGTACGGTTTCCGTGCACGCGACTGACGTAGACTATGGCAAGGTTATTCTGAAGTTGCGCCCACTCTTGCGCGGCCGCCTCACGCGTGAGAACCGCAAGCGCCGCCTCGAAATGCGAAATGGCCCGATCCTGGTTGCCGGGACGCTCGCCACGGATGCGCGCCCAATAGGCTATGCCGAGATTGTTGTGGGCGCGCGCCCAGTTCTGCGGATCGACCTCTTTAGTCCACACCGTCAGTGCCTCCTCGAGCAGCGTGATTCCGCGTTCGAGGTTGTCGGCGCGAACGCCCGCGAGGCGCGAAACATAAGCGCTGCCGACACCGAACCAGATCTCGGACTTGAACTGGGCACGTGCGGTCGCGAGCGGCCAGTTCTCCGTCGCCCGCTCAAGGGCAAGGATACGCTCGCCGATTGCGATCTTCTGCTCGGGGTCCTGCTCCTGCTGCCATTGCCGATAGAATTCGGAGATATCAGTGGCGCGTTGCGTCGTCGTCTCTACCTGCTGGGCGTAAGCGGGGGTTTTCGACCAAACCATGATCGAAAGAGCCGCGGCCATTGCGAGACACGTACCTACACGTCGCATGCACCACTCCCATTTGCTACGCGCTACAGGGCTGCGGACCACTAGGTCACGACGTTGGCACGACCATGGCGAAAGCGCGTCCGGCGACACCCGATGAGCTGCGCGACGTGGCACGGATCAACTACTGAAGCTTGTGCTGCGCCAGACCGCCGCCGAGGAAAAGTTGGCCTATGCGCGGGTCGTGCAGGATGGTTTGAGCGTCGTCCTCTATTTTCGTCCGGCCGAGTTCCAGGACCAGACCGTACTCGGACATCTGCAGCGCTTGCCTTGCATTCTGCTCGATAAGCAGGATTGTCACGCCCTTGTCGCGAAGATCCCGCATGATCGAGAACACCTCCTGCACCATCAGCGGTGACAAACCGATCGAGGGCTCATCGATGAGGATGAACTTGGGATCGAGCAGCAGCCCGCGCGCGACTTCGAGGATCTTCTGCTGGCCGCCGGACAACGTCGAAGCCTGCGCTTTGGCCTTTTCGCGGAGCATTGGGAAACGCGTCAGCTGTTTCTCGATCCGTTGATCGAGGTTGCCGGACGCCGGCAAAGCGACACCGCCCAATTCCAGATTGTGCAGCACGGAAAGTTCGGGGAAAATATTGCGCCCCTGCGGTACGTAGATCATGCCGCGATCGAGCATCTCGCGGGGGGGCAGGTTCGTCGTCTCGCGCCCGTCGAAAATAATGCGCCCCGCCCGCACCTTCAACAGCCCGAACACTGCCTTGAACAAGGTCGATTTGCCAGCGCCGTTGGGGCCGATCACGGTGGTGATCGCATTCCTGCGGATACGCGCGATGGTGCCGTTCAGGATGGTCATGGCGCCATAACCAGCAACCACACCGTCGAGCGACAGAATGGCATCGCCGGATGCCGGCATCGCGGGATCAGTGGCCAAGATATGCCTCGATGACTTTGGCATTAGACCGGATTTCCTCGGGTAGGCCCACGGCCAAAACCTTGCCTTCGGCCATGACGACGACCCGGCTCGACAGCGACATCACGAAGTCCATGTTGTGTTCGATGACAACGAACGTCGCGCCGGTCTCTTCGTTGATCGCTTGCAGTCGCTCCTTCAAGCTGGCAAGCATCGTAAGATTCACACCGCCCGCCGGTTCGTCCAACAGCACGAGACGTGGTCCCGCCATGAATGCCATCGCGCAGTCGAGCAGCTTCTGCTGGCCGTAGGACAGCCCGCCGGCTTTTTCGTTGGCCAAGTGCCCGAGCTTGAAGAAATCGATCATGCGCTGCGCGTTGCCTGTCAGCCCGGCATCGCGGCGACCTACGAGGCGCTTCAGCATTGAGCCCCGGTGCTCTTGGCCCGCCAGGATCAGATTTTCCAGCACTGTAAGGTTCGCAAACACCTGCAGCAGCTGGAACGTGCGGCTGACGCCGCGCCGGTTGAGCTCGGTAGGCGCCCGCCCAGTGATGACCACTCCGTCGAGTTTGACGTCGCCTTCCGTCGGCGGCAGTTGTCCGAGAATGCAGTTGAAGAGCGTGGACTTGCCGCAGCCGTTGGGTCCGATCAGTCCGAGGATTTCGCCCTCGTACACATCGAACGATACGCCATCGACCGCTTTCACGCCGCCGAAGTGCTTCTTCATGCCTTGAACTTCGAGGACCTTGGTGAGCCCCTGACGGTTGGCCATGCTCATGGCTTGGCACCCTCGCTCAGCGTCGCCGCTGCGGCCGCTCGCGCTGCAGAAGCCGCCCTAGTGCGGCGGCCCGCGGCGAACTTTTCGACGAAGCCGAGAATGCCCGACGGCGAAACGATCAGCAGCAGCAGCACCGCCATCGCGAAAAAAATCTGATAGAGCCCGCCGGTGAACCGTAGCCATTCCGGCAATGCAACCGCCAGCAGGGCGCCCAGGAATGGCCCCAGGAAATACCCCGACCCGCCGATGATCACCATCAGCAGCAGGATCAGCGATTGTGATAGCGCGAATGGCGCCGGGTCGATGAACTGCACGAGCGGCGCATAAAGGCTACCGGCAAAACCGCCATAGGCCGAGCCGATCGCGAACGCCAACAGCGTATAGTTGCGCACGTTGACGCCGAGGCTTGCCGCGCGTGTCGGATTTTCGCGCAATGCCTGGAACGCCCGGCCCCAGGGACTGCGCACGAGCCACCACAGGGCGAGCGCCAGCGCGACTGTCACGATTACGACAAAGCGATGAAACGCGAGCGCTGACTTGAACTCCATGCCCAAAATGCTTGGTCGCGGAATGTTGGCGATGCCGTAGACGCCGCCGGTCAACCACTCCTCGTTGCGCATCACGAGCCAGCACAGCGTTGAGAACGCCAGCGTGACGAACGCCAGATAATGATGCTGCACCCGCAGTGCCGGAAATCCCAGCAGCACGCCAACAAAGAAACAGATCAATCCCGACACAGCAAACGCCGACAGCCAGCCGAGCCCTAGCTTTGCAGTCATCAGCGCGGTGGCATAACCGCCGATCCCCAGGAACGCGGCCTGCGCGAGGCTGATCTGGCCGGCAAATCCGAGTGTCAGATTGAGCCCCATCGCCGCGACGCTCATGACAAGCCAAAGCGTCAACACGTAGGTGCCATAGCGACCCATGCCGACAGGCGCGAACCAAAGGATCAGCGCGGCGATCAGCAACAGCGCAAGGTTCCAGTCGATGCGGGAGGTCGCCGCCGAAGTGATGCAGGCCTTCACGTCAGACCTTTCTCTCTTCGGCGCGGCCGAACAGGCCCTCGGGTTTGAGCAGGATGACGAGCGCCAGCAGGATCAGCGGGAACGCCGCACGATACCCCGTTGAGACATAGCGGGCGGCGAGATTATCGACGACGCCGATGATCAGCCCGCCGCCGATCGCGCCGCGGATCTGGTTGAAGCCGCCGACGATCGCGGCGTTGAAGGCGGCCGCTCCGATCAACTCGCCATTCGAGAACTTCACGAGGTAAATCGGCGAAATCAGGAACGAGGCGATGATCGCCAGTGCGGCATTGATCACGAACGTCAGCAGGATCATGCGCGCAACCGGCACACCGAGGATGCGCGCAACGTCGGCGTTCTGCGCAGTCGCCTGCATCTGGCGACCGAGCCGGGTGCGCGTAATAAACGCCTGCAACCCCAAAATCACAAGAACCGCGACCGCGAATACGGCCAAGTCCTGCAGCGAGACTACTGCGCCGAAGATCGAAATGTTGCCGTCGGATACCAGGCTCGGAAACGTCTGACCCTCGGCCGAGAACGCGTCTTTTGCACCTTCCCGCATCAGGATCGACAGCGCCATGGTGGCAATCGCCAGCGGCAGCACGCCGTGCCGGATCATCGGGTCGACAATGGCGATTTTGAAGCCCACACCGAACAGCAGAATGAAGATGAGGCTGGCAAGCGCAATGGCGACCCACAGCGGCAAACCGAACATCGTCGTCCCCATCAGCACGAACACGGCTGGCAGCATCACAAAATCGCCCTGCGCGAAGTTGATCGTCTGCGATGTTTGCCAAACCAGAGTGAAGCCGACGGCGGCAAGCGCGTAAATTGCGCCGGTCGCGAGGCCGGATACCAGGAGCTGCAGGAGTTCCACCATGGCCGCCGGTCCCTCTCGCTCGGTCGCGCGCCCAAGAAGAGTGTCCGGCACCGAAGCTGCTCTTCGACGAACCGGCCCCCTCGCAGAGCGCTGGAAAAAGCCCTGCCAACGGTCGCCAGCAGGGCTTCTGGTATTCTCTGATCAGGGCTTCAGTTTCGGCAAGGTAGTCTTGATCACCTGCTTGCCGCCTATGACTTCGCCGAGGAAACTGGCGCGATCCACGTCGCCGTTCTCGTCGAAGGACGACTCGATCAGGATGCCGGGCTCCTTGTCGGGCGTGATCGTCATACCGTGCAGGGCGGCGGCAACGCCATTCTTGTCGAACTTGCCCATTTTCTCGGTTGCAGCCTTGATCATGTAGACGGCCGTGTAACCCTTGATGCCATTGTGGTCGGACTTGTATTTGAACTTGTCCTCGAACGCCTTGGCGAAGGTCTGGAAAGCGGGCACCGGCGCATCGATCGACAGGCCGACGTGGCCCTTGACGCCATTGGCGGCGTCACCCGCGAGGTCGATCACTTTCTGCCCCAGCAGCGTCGTCTCGCCGATGATCGGCACGGTGATGCCCTGCTGCCTAGCCGCGCGCAGAAAACGCGCGCTTTCCTCTTCGTTGACATAGGAGAACACGGCATCAGCGCCTGAGTTCTTCACCTTGATGGCGTCCGCGGCGAAGTCGGCCTGACCCTGCTCGGTCGACACGTCGGCGACGATCTGGATGCCGCGTTTCTCGAGTTCCGGCTTGATCACGTCGCGACCACCCTTGCCGAAGTCGTTGTTGACCCAGATGATGGCAACCTTCTTGACCTTCAGCTCATTCTCGAAATAGGCGGCGAGCTTTGGCATCGATGCCGCCTGGCTGAGCGAGGTGCGGAAGATGTACTTGTTGCCCTGCCTGGTAATGCCGGCGGCCTCGCCTCCGACAATTTGGGCAATCTTGGCTTCGGCGGCAATCTGCATCGATGCCATGATCGGGCCGGAGA
Organism: Hyphomicrobiaceae bacterium; assembly: GCA_041745515.1. Lineage (GTDB taxonomy): Bacteria > Pseudomonadota > Alphaproteobacteria > Rhizobiales > Hyphomicrobiaceae > JAKFWF01. The sequence continues at coordinate 8,084 of JBGTIU010000176.1, forward strand.
ACACCGGGCCAAGCACGACATAGGTGCCCTCATCGATGCCGCGCTGAATAGCGGCGCGGCTGTCGGCCGGCGTCGTCTTCGAGTCGTAATGCACGATCTGTAGTTTCTTGCCGAGAATGCCGCCCTTGGCATTGACATGCTCGACGGCCAGATCGATGCCGTTCTTCCAGTTCGTTCCGGCCGTAGCACCAGCGCCGGACAGCTCCGACACGTTCACGAGCTTGACGGTATCTTGCGCGGCAACCGGCACGGTGAGCGCAACAGCCGCACCAAAGACCATCGTCGTCAGAGTGTATCGCATTCGAAGTCCTCCCGAAGAAATGACGCCATTGCAGGCCGCGTTCGTTGGTGCACTGGTTCTAGCATAGGGTGCATCGGCACCGCACCGCATCGATTACTTTGCAGGCCGCATTTGACCCGTCCCAGGCAGTTTGTCAGGTTGCGCGTGGGCGGCGCAAGGCTGCTGATTTCTTCCAGTATCAACCGGCTCGTGGAGCGGTCATGACCCTAAAGTCGGCATCCGATGATATCCCCGACTGGCGCCTCACTGGAGATTGGTGGGATTTGTGCAACTGCGCAATCGGCTGCCCTTGCAACTTCGGCTCGGACCCGACACTCGGCTACTGCGAAGGTGTGCTGACCTGGCTGATCCGCGAGGGCCACTATGGCGACCTTCAAATGAGCAACGACCTTGCCGTTGTCCTGATCATTCATTGGGAAGGCAACGTCATGGAGAAGAACCGCGAATTCGGCTTCTTGATCGATGACCGCGCCAACCCCCAGGAGCGGATTGCACTCGAGAAAATATTCACAGGCTATGCCGGCGGCGCCTTCGAGGCGTGGCGTGATCTGACACTCAGCCTGGATGGTGTGGAGTTCGTTTCGATGACTGTCACGCACGATGCCGAGACCTGGCGGGTCGAGGTGCCAGGAATGGTCGATGGCCTCGGCGGACCGTTTCGCAAATACATGGTGCCACCAGGTGATACCTGCCGCATCTACAACGCGCCGCGACCGGAAGTGGTGCCAGGCTTCCTTACGGTCGGAGAGGCGAAGCGCAATGTCGTCACTGGCGCTTTCGGACGCAGCTGGGATTGGTCGAAGCGATCCTCCAAACACATCGCATTCGACCTGCGCGGACCCAAAGCGTTCAGCTGGCGTCAACCGTTGAAAGGGCAATGAACCAACGACCGGAAGCTGCCGGCACCCTTCGGTCCCGCGACCGCGTGATTGTTGCGGGCTTGTTGCTGACCGTTGTCACTTTGGTTTGGGCGTTCACCGTGCATCAGGCCATACTGATGGACGGGATGGAAGCTGCCATGCGGCGGGACGTGGACATGCCGATGCGCGGCATGGACCCGTCGTGGACGCCTGTCGACGCTTTGCTGCTGTTCGTGATGTGGTCGGCAATGATGGCGGCGATGATGCTGCCGGGCGCAAGTCCGATGATCTCAGCCTTCGCGACCATCAATCGCCGGCGCTTTCAACGCAACGCACCGTACGTGCCGACAGCCGTATTTCTATTCGGCTATCTTACTGTTTGGACCGGTTTCTCGCTCATAGCCACGGCATTGCAATGGCTGCTGCAAACGACAGGCCTGCTCAGCAACATGATGCAATCGACGTCGTACTATTGGTCAGCCGCGCTGTTCATTGCCGCCGGCGTCTATCAATTCAGTCCCCTCAAGGAAAAATGTCTTCTCTATTGCCGCACACCTGACAGTTTCATTCTGAGCGAATGGCGCGACGGGCTGCTCGGCGGCGCAGTCATGGGCTTGCGGCATGGATTGTTCTGCATGGGCTGTTGTGTGGCTCTGATGGGATTGCTGTTCGCCGTGGCGGTCATGGATCTGCGCTGGGTCGCAGCATTGACGGTACTTGTGACAGCCGAGAAGCTACTACCTGGATCAAGATTCTGGCGCTTTGGGATCGGCATTGGCTTGCTGGCGGCTGGCCTGGGCTTCGCGTTCGCGGGCTGGAGCAATGCCAAGAAACCTCAGTCAGCACGAGGCTCGACGGCGGCGATGATGCCTTGCGAGACGATTGATGCGAGGAGACGAGAGTGGATCAGCTCGCAGCTCTCAGTTTCTTCGCGCACTAGAGCAGATTCCGATCATACGGCATTGTACCCTGCGGCAGCGAAGTAGTTTCGGCAGTCTTGCGGGCCGAGGCTGGGCAAGGCTTTGGCAATGGCGGCCCACAAGTCTTCGATGGTCCGCGCGGCAGCTTTCT
>JBGTIU010000177.1:0-11587 GCA_041745515.1 Hyphomicrobiaceae bacterium
TTCGTGCGCGTCGCCGACGAGAAGACACTGCTGCTGCCCGACCGTCGCGGAAATTTTCGGCTCGACAGTCTGAAAAACATCCTCCGCGATCCGAGGGTCGGTCTGCTGTTCCTGATCCCGGGCGTCGGTGAGACGTTGCGCGTCAATGGCCGCGCTCAGATCACGACCGAGCCTGAACTTCTCGCCTCGTTCGTGGTCGATGGCAAGCCGCCGCGTTCCGTGCTGCGGATCACGGTCGATACCGTCTATTTCCAGTGCGCCCGCGCGCTCGCCCGCTCGAAGCTGTGGGATCCGGCATCCCATGTCGATCGCAAATCGCTGCCCTCGACCGGCGCGCTCACCGCAGCCGCCCGCGACCACAAGGGTGACGCGACCCCCTTCGATGCCGCCGAATATGATGCTGCGCTCGCCGGGCGGCAGACGGCGACGCTGTATTGACCGGCCAGGCCGCCAAAATTTGTGTCTTCTGTCAGTTCCGCCAGCGAGCCGGGATCTACTTGCCTCGGTGGGGTGAGATCGTGCCCGCCTTCGAAGGGTAAGGACCCCGGATAATCGACGCGCTCGCGCGCCAACTTCCGGGAGCGCAGGATGGAGAAAGTGCTCAGCTGGTTCACTTCTGGCCTCTTACCCCCTACTCCTTCAATACCCCCGAAGCCTTGGCCGTGAAGGTCGCGATGTAGTCCATCAGGCCAGGCGACAGGCAGTCGTAAGGCTCGAGTTTCATCTCCTTCAGGCGTGATCTGACCGCACCCATCTGATCAGGCCTAGTGCCGGCTTCGATGATCGACGATACAAAAGCCGCAAACTCGGGTGGCGCCCAGCCCTGCTCCTTCGAGCGCTCAGGGTGAATGAACGTCAAACCGGACAATGGGTGTTTTTGCTTTTCGACCGGGGCATACATGTGCACGCCGCAGTCTTTGCAGGCGTAGCGCTGAATGAGCGCGGCCGCATCGACGACCTTCAGCTTCTGTGCATTCCCTGTGACCTTGACCTTGTCGCTTGGCACCACGGCGACCTGCGAAAATAGTGCGCCAGCAGGCTTCCAGCACTTGGTGCAACCGCAAACGTGATTGTGCATGCATTGCGATGCAATATTGACCTCGACCGGGTTGGCAGCACACGCACACTTGAGCGTGCCGCCGGCGAAATTCGCCGCTGCCGGCTGTAAACCGTTGTCCACCGCGGGATGAATAGACACTGTTGCCATGATCGCTCTCCTCTGTTGCTCGTGCATCCCCCTCGGATTGCCAGACTGAACCTGCATCCGGACTTGCGCAAGTCGGTAAACGCGAGCAATGCGTGCCGGATCGCGCTCTTACATTTTGGCTGGGCAGGTGCGACGCACGCAACGGTTGCGAAGCCCAGTCGAACAATGCCAGCCTGCCCGCCTTTCGAGTCGACAGGACGATCGATGCAGAAGTCCGTGCAACCTGAACCTGGCTCGCGCGTGGCCGCCGCCCAGAGTGTCGCTTTCCCCATCCTGCTGGCGTTGAGCTTCGCGCATCTGCTGAACGATATGATGCAGTCGCTGGTGCCGGCGATCTATCCCGTCATCAAGGATGCTTACGGTCTCGACTTCGCGCAAGTCGGCCTCATCACCTTCACGTTCCAGTTGACCGCGTGTCTGTTCCAACCTCTCGTCGGCATGTTTACGGACAAACGCCCGCAGCCCTATTCGCTGGTGGCCGGCATGGGCTTCACGCTGATCGGGCTCGTCGTGCTGGCCAAGGCCAACAGTTATCCCATGTTGTTGCTGGGTGCGGGGCTGGTCGGAACCGGCTCGTCCGTGTTCCACCCCGAGGCCACCCGCATGGCAAGGCTCGCTTCGGGCGGACGTCACGGCATGGCGCAATCGCTGTTCCAGCTCGGCGGCATGACCGGCGGTGCACTAGGGCCGTTGCTGGCAGCGTTCATCGTAGTGCCCGGCGGCCAGGGGAGTTTGGCTTGGTTTTCCTTCGTCGCCATGCTCGCAATGCTGGTCCTGCTGTGGGTCGGGCGCTGGTACGCACGGGGCAGCCCAGCATCGGTCAAACCGAAAAGCACCGCTGCGGCTGAGCAGGCCAACGGTCTGTCGCAGCGGCAGGTCGCCGTTGCGATTGCGGTCCTCGTCTGCCTGATGTTTTCAAAGAATGCCTATGCCGCGAGTTTCAACTCATTCTACACGTTCTATCTGATCGAGCAGTTTCAGGTTTCGGTGCAGTCGTCGCAATTGCTGCTGTTTCTGTTCTTCGCCGCGACCGCGTTCGGGGTGCTGTTCGGCGGCGCGCTGGGCGACCGCATCGGCCGCCGCAAGATCATCTGGTTCTCGATCCTGGGCGCGCTGCCGTTTACGCTCCTGCTGCCGCACGTCAACTTGTTCTGGACAGCAGTCATGACTGTGATCATTGCACACATCATGGCGAGCGCCTTCGCCGCGATCCTCGTCTACGCGATGGAGCTGCTGCCCGGCCGGATCGGGTTGATTGCCGGGCTGTTCTATGGCCTCTCCTTCGGGCTCGGAGGTATAAGCGCGGCACTGCTGGGCGTACTCGCGGATGCGACCAGCCTCACGACCGTCTATCGTCTGTGCGCGTTCCTGCCGGCGTTCGGGCTGCTGGCTTGGGTCTTGCCGGATCTCGGGCGCAAGGCGGCAAGGTAGCGCCAGTCAACAGCCGGCCGATGCTCATCTCGATCGCCGTGCATTCAGGTTTTTCTCCTCCTCCCCCTTGACGGGGGAGGAAGACGCGGCTCGGTTTTTGCGACTTCAGCAAAAACCGATTGCCGCGTCAGGTGGGCGTGGAGATGTCGCCACGTTAGAAGCTGTTCCACCCCCCACCCCGGCCCTCCCCCTCAAGGGGGGAGGGTGGGAAAAATGGGAGAAAGCGACGCAACGGCAAGGAATTGAATCGCGCCCACCACCAATGTCGGTGTTGCCCGACCCTTGCGGTGATCTACATTCAATGCTGAAAACATAAACTCGGAAACGCCGCCTCGACAGCGCGCGGTCACGGAGGGAGGCGCGATGAGCCGCTACGCCGAGGTCTACCAAGGTTGGAGCCGTGACCCGGAAGCATTCTGGGCCAAGGCAGCGGGCGACATCGGCTGGTACAAACTCTGGGACAAGGTGTTCGATCCGTATGCCGGAGCCTATGGCCGCTGGTTTGTCGGCGCTGAATGCAATACCGCCTACAACTGCCTCGACCGGCACGTGGAAAATGGGCGCGGCGATCAACCGGCGCTGATCTATGACAGCCCGGTCACCAAATCGAAGAAGACATTCACCTACGCCGAGTTGACCAATGAGGTCGCGACATTCGGTGGCGTATTGCAGGATCTCGGCGTGGAAAAGGGCGACCGCGTCATCATCTACATGCCGATGGTGCCGGAAGCGATGATTGCAATGCTCGCCTGCGCGCGGATCGGCGCCATTCACTCGGTGGTGTTCGGAGGATTCGCAGCGGCGGAGCTGGCAACACGGATCGATGACTCGACGCCGGTGGCGATCGTGTCGGCCTCATGCGGCATCGAGGGCGCGCGCGTCATCCCCTATAAGCCGCTGCTGGACAAGGCGATCGAATTGGCTTCGCACAAGCCGCGCGCCTGTGTGATCATGCAGCGGCCGCTTGCCGAGGCGACGCTTGTTGCCGGACGCGATCATGACTGGGCAATTTTGGTAACGGCCGCCAAAGCCGGTGGCCGAAAAGCGAAATGTGTAGCTGTCGCCGCCACCGACCCGGCCTATATCCTTTATACCTCCGGCACCACGGGGCAGCCCAAGGGAGTCGTTCGCGATACCGGCGGGCACATGGTCGCCCTGCACTGGACCATGCACAACCACTACGGCGTCAAGCCGGGCGAAGTGTTTTGGGCGGCGTCTGACGTAGGCTGGGTCGTTGGCCATTCCTATATCGTCTATGCGCCGCTGCTCGCCGGCGGCACGTCGCTGCTCTACGAAGGCAAGCCTGTCGGCACACCGGATGCCGGCGCGTTCTGGCGCGTCATAGCGGAGCACAAGGTGGCGGCTCTGTTCACCGCGCCCACGGCCTTCCGTGCGATCAAGAAGGAAGACCCGACGGGCGCGTTGATCGCAAACTATGACCTGAGTGCATTCCGCACGCTGTTCCTCGCCGGCGAGCGCGCCGACCCGGAAACGATCAAGTGGGCGGAAGCGAAACTCAAAGTGCCGGTGCTCGACCACTGGTGGCAGACCGAGACCGGGTGGCCGATCGCGGGCAATCCGGTCGGCCTTGGGCAGCTGCCGGTGAAGTATGGCTCGCCGACGGTGCCGATGCCGGGGTATGATCTGCAGGTCCTCGACGAAAAGGCGCGGCCGGTCGAGCGCGGGCAGACCGGCACGCTCGCGATCAAGCTGCCGCTGCCGCCCGGCTGCCTGCCGACGCTGTGGAACAACGATGCCCGCTTTCGCAAGAGCTACCTTGAGGAGCTGCCGGGGTTCTACACCACATCGGATGCCGGCTACATCGACGCGGATGGCTATGTCTACGTGATGGCGCGCACCGACGATGTGATCAACGTCGCCGGCCACCGGCTGTCGACCGGGCAGATGGAAGAGGTCGTCGCGCGCCACAAGGATGTCGCCGAATGCGCCGTGGTCGGCGTCGCGGATCAGATGAAGGGCCAGATCCCGGCCGGTTTCATCGTGCTCAATTCCGGCGTCAACCGGCCCGAAACCGAGATCGAGGTTGAGGTGATCCAGCTCGTGCGCGAAACGATTGGCCCGGTCGCGGCCTTCAAGCAGGTGATGACAGTCAAGCGGCTGCCGAAGACGCGCTCGGGCAAAATTCTGCGCGGTACCATGCGCCAGATCGCCGACGGTGAGCCGCACAAGGTGCCGGCGACGATCGACGATCCGACAATCATCGACGAGATTACTGGCGTGCTGACCGTGCGCGGCATGGTGGCGAAGCCCACGAAATAAGGAAGGCGCGATGTCCACCGCCAGCGCCCAGGTCCTCGGCGTCGTGCACGGCCGGCCGGCATTCGATGTACCCGCGGGCGCCTGCGATTGCCATGTGCATGTGTTCGGACCGGCGGCACGGTTCCCCTATGATGCCGGCCGCGTCTACACGCCGGGAGATGCCTCGATCGAGCAACTTCTGGCGCATCAGGCCGTGCTCGGGCTGTCCCGCCTCGTCGTCGTACATCCAAGCCCCTACGGCACCGACAATGCCTGCACGATCGATGCGCTGCACAAACTGGGCGCGCAATCGCGCGGCGTGGCCGTCATCGATCCGGCGACCGCCACCGATGCGGAACTGACCGCCATGCACGCGGCCGGGGTGCGCGGTGTTCGCGCCAATCTCGCGACCACGGGCGTCAGCGACCCGACCGCGGCGTGGAATTTGCTGCGTCGGCTTGCCGATCGTGCCGGCGCATTGGGCTGGCACGTGCAGACGTTCACCACGCTCGCCGTTATCGACGCACTTGCGGATCGGCTGAAAGGCCTTGGCGTTACGCTCGTGGTCGACCATTTCGGCGGCGCCAAAGCCGAGTTGGGTCCCGGACAGCCAGGGTTCGCCCGCCTGCTTTCGCTGGTCGCCGATGGTCGGGCCTATGTTAAACTGTCGGCCGTGCATCGGTCGTCGAAGCTGCCTGACGCAGCCGACGTGGAGCCGCTCGCACGCGCGCTCATCGATGCCAATCCAGAGCGGATGCTGTGGGCATCGGATTGGCCGCATACCGGGGGCGAGCGGCGCACCGGCAAGTTGCGCGACGAAATCGAGCCGTTCAGGCCGATCGACGACGGCGAGGCGCTCGATCGGCTGCGATCCTGGACCCGTTCGGCGCGCGAACTGGAGCTGATCCTCGTCGACAATCCGGCGCGGCTTTACGGCTTTTGATAGTTCAGATCGGCCCGGTTGCTCGGTCGAGCCAAGCCGCATCGGCGCCGTCGAGGCCGGGAGCGATCAGTTCCGCAACTCGGACATGGTAGGCATTGAGCCAATCGCGCTCGCTTTGAGACAGCAGCTCGCTTGCCACCAGCCGGCGATCGAACGGCACGAACGTGATCGTTTCGAAGCGCATCATCTCGCGGTCGCCGCCGGATACCGGCTCGAGCGGCCTGACAAGCACCAGGTTCTCAAGTCGGATGCCGTAGACGCCCTGTTTGTAGTAGCCCGGTTCGTTCGAGCACAGCATACCGGGTTCGAGCACCGCCATGCCGCGCCGCGAGATCGATTGCGGTCCCTCGTGCACCGACAGGAAGCTGCCGATGCCATGACCCGTGCCGTGGTCGTAGTCGAGGCCGTGGTCCCACAGCGCCCGACGGGCGAAGGGATCGAGTTCAATGCCGCGCGTGCCCTTGGGAAACCGCGCCGTCGCGATCGCGATGTGGCCTTTGAGGACAAGGGTATATCGCTCTCGCATCTCAGCCGTCGGCTTGCCGATCGCGATGGTGCGGGTCACGTCGGTGGTGCCGTCGAGGTACTGTCCACCGGAATCGAGCAGGAACAACTCACCGGGCTTCAGCAGCCGGTTGGTGGCGGCATTGACGCGATAGTGAACGATGGCGCCGTTCGGCCCCGAGCCTGCGATCGTATCGAACGAGAGGTCGCGCAACTGTCCCGTCCCGGCACGCATTTCCTCGAGCTTGGACGCGGCTGCGATTTCGTCGACTGCCCCCTTGGCAGCTTCGCAGTCGAGCCAGTTGAGAAATTTTGCCATGGCGATGCCGTCGCGGACGTGTGCCGCTCGCGCGCCGGCAATTTCGGCCGGATTCTTGACGGCTTTGGCGGCAATGCAAGGGTCGGGCCCGGCGGCGCAATTGGTCATGCCTCCTAGTTGGCGCGCAATCGCGTAGGCTGCGGTTTCCGGATCGAGGCGTACCTTTTTGCCGGCCGATTTCAAGGCAGCGAGCCGCTTGCCGAACTGATCGGGCGCGTACAAGCGGCAAACCTTGGCCAAGTGGGCCTTCACCTCCGCAGTCAGCTTCGCCGGGGCAATGAACAGCTCGGGCTTGCCGCGCGCCGGTACAATGGCAAACGCAAGGACGACGGGGTTATGTGTTACATCGGCCCCGCGGATGTTGAACAGCCAGCAGATCGAGTCCGGCAGTGTCAGCACGCAGGCGTCCTGGTCCCTGTCGCCGAGGAAGCGCTGCAGTCGGCTGATCTTGTCCTCCGACGCAACGCCTGCATACTTCATAGGGTGCAAGCTGACCGCTCCCAAAGGCGCTGCCGGTCGTGCCGCGCCCCAAACACGGTCGATAGGATTGCGGCTGACGGCTCGCGCGCGAAGCCCCTTGGGCTTCAGCGCGACAGTCAAACGTTCGATCTCGTCGACCGTGTGCAGCCACGGATCAAAGCCGACCACTGCACCGGCCCGCAGGTTCTTGATCAGCCAGTCCGCCAGGCGGCCCGACGGTGTCTGTATAATCTCGTAGAGCTTGGTGTCGACTTGAGCAGGCGCCTGCAACGTGTAGCGGCCGTCCACGAACAAGGCGGCCTTGTTGGCGGCCGTGACGGCAGCGCTGCCCGCCGACCCGGTAAAGCCGGTGAGCCAGGCGAGCCGTTCCGCCGAGGGGGGAACGTACTCGCCCTGATGCTCATCAGCTTTTGGGATCAGAATCGCATCGAGCCCTGCTTGCCGCAGGAGATCGCGAACCTGCGCCGTACGGCCCGCAACAGCAGCCGAGTCGGCGGTGGTTTCAAAGGTCTGGAACATGCGGCCTCCGGACAACGATCGGCGCTGACTGACCGCGCGAAGCATTGAATTATGATGATATTGTTACCTGACCCATGGTGAATTGTCGCTGCATGCGCAAGTTGCAGCGCTGCGATGCAACATCATCTCTTTCGCAATTGCGAACAAGGGCCTATCTGTTGGTTCAGAAGAACCAGCCAAAGTCGAAAAAGCATGAACGAATAAGCCCTGACGCCATCGTCGGCGTCCCGGTCGATCCCTGCCGCATAACAGCGCCCGTGTCGGCCGATATAGTTTTCCCAATCCACCCTTTCCCATCGCTGATTCGACATCCCGTAAGGCCCGGCATCCTGCCTTGGCCTGGTCAGGGGATCCGCGTCGGCATCGTCGCTGAAAATATAAGGAATACCACCATGGGTCCCATGACAGCACAATTCTCCGTTGACCACGACAGTGTTGCCGCGCCGGCAAAACGCTCGTTTGCGCGCGTCTGTGTCGATGTCGTTGCCAATCTCGCCGCCGCCGCTCGACAGCACGCAATTAACCGCCGCTTGCGCGATCAGCTGGCTGAAATGGACGACGCGCTGCTGAAGGATATCGGCATTGCCGACGACGAGCTGCACATGATTCGCGCCCGCCGGCAGTTCACGCCGCGAAGGTGGGCTGCATCCAGTCTCAACGGCGGCTGGACCGCCTGAACCAGGCCGTTCACCTCTTGACCAGCGTCAGCGTCGACCAACCGGTAATGCGGTCATGGCGCTGGATCTGAAAACCGGTCGCAAGGTAGGCCGCGGATACTTCCGCGGCCTGCGCTATCAGCAGACCTGACAGGACGACATAGGCGCCCGGCCGTACGGCGTCCGCCAGTTTCGGTGCAAGTGCGATTAGCGGCGCCGCCAGGATATTGGCCACGATCAGGTCGTAAGGGCGACGGGAGCGCAAAATCGGGTGGTCGAGCCCGGCAGCCGCGATACATCTGATGCGATTGCCGACGCCGTTGTCACGCATATTTGTGCGCGCCACGATGACGGACTGCGCATCCAGATCACACGCGATAATGTTCGCCTGCGGCAGCGCACGCGCAACCGCGATGGCAAGGACGCCAGAACCACAACCCAGATCGAGCACGCTGCGGAAGGCATGGCGCCGCGTGAGCCGGTCGATCGCGGCCAGACAGCCTTGCGTCGTTGCGTGATGCGCGGTTCCGAACGCCTCGCCGGCGTCGATCTGTATGCTGTTGGGACCGCGCGGTACACGGCCCCGGTCATGACTGCCGTGAATTGTGAAACGCCCCGCGATCACGGGCGGCAGGGCCGCTTGCGACAGCAGGACCCAGTTTTCCAGCGGCACGTCTTCGGTTCGAATCATCGGAGCCGGCAGGCAGCAAACGGCTCCGAGTTCTGCCGCCAGCGCTGATGGATCAGGCAGCGGATCGTAGTAGGCTTCGATCCGCCAAACTGCCCCGTGCTCAAAAAGCGTCAACGCGTCGGGCGCGGGCATCAGCAGGTCGGTGAGCACGCCTGCAAAAGTCCGCGCCATCGAGCGATCTGCAACGTCGACGACGAGTTTCCGTTGAGACGCGCGCTGACCATCTTTCACTGTTCGACTTCGATGCCGATGCTGCTGTCGTCATCGGCCAGGTGATCCAGAAACACATCCCACTTTTCGTCGATGTGGCGCGATGCCTGGGTCGGCGGCAAAACCGTCAGCGAGCCGTCGGGGGCTTCACTGACGAGGCCGTCCCCGATCAGCCTGTCGAGCGCATCTTCGAGGTCGAAATTGATATCGATATCGAAGGTTTTTCTGAGATAGCGCTCGATACCGGTATCGACATCGCGCATGTCTGCGCGCCTGGCCGGGGCCTTGGCCAGCACCGAATACAGCAGCATCTCCTCCTTCACGTCTTCTTCGGCGGCGCGGTCGGCGAGCTTGATCATGGCGCTGCGATTGTCGGCCATCGTGTGAAAATAAAGATTCTGCGCCATCACCACCATGTAGCGCTGGCGCTGATTCATGAAGCCGATGCCTTGGCGAACGGCGATGCCGCCCAGGCCGGCGACCGCTCCGGCGGCTGCCAGGGGGTTGCTGGCTGCAAGTGCAATCTTACCGGCTGCACCGAAAATACCCATGCCGACGCCTGCGCCGCCCGTGACGGCAAGCCGGACCTTGTCGAGCAGCCGGAACCGCACGCGCGTATTCGGAAAGATCATATCGATATCAGAACGCGGCATATTCTTGAACAGTTTCATATAGATATTGTCCGGCGTCACCTGTACAGGCAATTGCGCGCGCAGCTTCTTGACGGCTTTCTCCGCCTCCTGACGGCTCATTTTTTGTTTTGCGATCAAGTCGTCGACGCGCTTTTCGGCGGTCTTGATCTTGAACAGCACGAACAGCCGCCGAAAAATCGGCAATTCGAACTCCGTCCTGCGATAGAATTTGCGCATCTCGCGCCGCCGCTCCTTCTTGGCGGAGCGGCCACGATAAAAAACCAGCAGCTCTTCGAAGGCGTCGAGATCGACGTGCAGGTCGAGCCCGTAATGCGACCCTTTGGTCATCACATCGAGTTCGACCGGCTCGATGCGCACATAGTTTGCCCGCCTGAGCAGGCTTTCGACGTGGGTAACGATGCGCGCCTGCATCTCGGCGCGATCGGCACTTGAAAATGCCCTGGTCGCCAACAGATCGCTGTCGGGATTAAAGGATTCGTATGCCTTGTCGATGTCGCGCAAACCGGCTGTGTACGATTGCCGGCGCCAGTAGTCGAGAAACTGGAAAAACTTGCGGGCCGCGATTGCCTGGCCCGGCTGCCAGGCATCGGCGTGCGTCAGCCGATCGATCAGCGCCGTCTTGGTGATTGGAATGAAGGTCTCGCAAGCGGGAAGGCCGCTCTTGGCCAACATGTCGAAACCGACAATTGCCGGGGCAACCGGGTGCGGCCCCTCGACGACCGGCCGCGGCAGCGTCGCCGTTTTCCCGGCATGTTCGACTTCGACCGATTGAGCGGCAGTGTCTGCCTGGCCGCTCTTCGATAAGGCACTGGTTGCCGACGACATGCACGCTCCCTCAACTCGACAACGCTCGCCCCCGCGCTCGCGAGCAGTTCTACGGTGGCCAATACACCCTTGTCGAGTATACGCCGGTTTTGCACCAGCATTTTGGCGGCCGAAGAAGAGATGCCCACGGTTGGCCATAGTCATGCCGCGGTTTCGATGCACAGGCGGTTTGCGGGGCCGCAGGAGATAAAGGGCGGGCTGCCGCGTGCGAAAAGCATCGCGGCGCCGGCGCAGCGGATGGGGGGAAGCAGTTGCGTTCATTTGCGGAAACCCGCGTACGAAGGCAGGTTCGCGGGCGTCAACATCTGGTTTGCATCGCAACGGCGCTGATCGCTTGCGCGGCTTCCAACGCGCAAGCCCGCGGCAGGGTCGTCATGCCCTGGAGCTGCAACGTCGAGAATGGCCGGCTTCGTGTCGAGCCGTCGGCCGAACAATCCTATGCGATCGCCGGCCCGCGCGAGCAGCAGTTGCACACGGCATGCTTCGGATCCAGAGGCAATGGTTGCAAAACCTGGAATCTCCAACGTTTCGCGGTTGCCTGCAACGGTGGCACCGTGTCGTGGCCCGAAATCGTTGCGGCAACGGCGCGCGACCGCAGCCGGATCGTTCTTGATTCCGGCTCGCTGATGATCCGCACAGGACCGCGACCGGCCGCCTATGCCGGCCGCGATTGTTCGCCGCTGAAATTAGGGCCATGGCGTGCGCCGACGTGGGCCGAGTGCGCCTGGTCGGCCGAAAACCGTCCGTCTCGTCAGCCAAGATCGCGTTCGATCGTGCTGCCGCGAGGTTTTGCGCCGTTGGGAATGGCCGGCGCGAGGCTGATCAGCGAGCCCGAGGTTGCGGCCAATGCAGCAGCGGCGCAGCCGGCAACGGCCCCGTCAGCACCGGCC
>JBGTIU010000178.1:0-15567 GCA_041745515.1 Hyphomicrobiaceae bacterium
CGCAGACCGCCGCGGCACCGGCAGCCTATGTGCCATTGGCACAGGCTCCGGTCCCGGTCACGCAGATGCGCGCACCGGCCCCGACCAACGACGTGGCCCGAGAGGAGCGCGTCAAGATGAGCCGTCTGCGGCAGACCATCGCGCGACGGCTGAAGGACGCGCAGAACACCGCCGCCATGTTGACGACATTTAACGACGTCGACATGAGCGTCGTGATGGCGGTACGCGCGCAATACAAGGAGCTGTTCGAGAAGCGGCACGGCGTCAAGCTTGGCTTCATGGGCTTCTTCGTGCGGGCCTGTCTACAGGCTCTGCGGGAAATACCGGCGGTCAACGCCGAACTCGACGGCGGCGACATCATCTATAAGAACTACTATCACATCGGCGTCGCCGTCGGCACCGACAAGGGGCTGGTTGTGCCGGTGGTTCGCGAGGCTGACCGTTTGAGTCTCGCCGAGATTGAGGCCACCATCGCCGGATATGGCAAACGGGCGCGTGACGGCAAGCTCGGCATCGAGGACATGCAAGGCGGCACGTTCACCATCTCGAACGGCGGCGTTTACGGCTCGATGATGTCGACGCCGATCCTCAACGCGCCGCAGTCCGGTATCCTTGGCATGCATCGGATCGAGGAACGGCCCGTGGTCCGCAATGGGCAGATCGTGGCACGACCGATGATGTATCTGGCGCTCAGCTACGACCATCGCATCGTCGACGGCAAGGAAGCCGTGACGTTTCTGGTGCGCGTGAAAGAGTGCCTCGAGGACCCGCACCGATTCGTGCTGGAGCTTTAGGGGCGCGACGATGCCGACAGTGGCGATCATCGACGGCGTCAAGATCATGTTCTACACCAACGAGCACCCGCCGCCGCACTTCCATGCCAGGATCGCGGAGCATCTGGCTGTGATCGATATTGATGCACTTGCCGTCAGCGAGGGATTTTTGCCGCACGGCAAGCGACGCAAGGTGTTAGCCTGGGCCGCAAGACGACAGGATATTTTGCGACGGACCTTTGCCAAAGCGCACGCGAGGGAGCGAGTGGAGCCGATCGAATGAAGAAGCTGCCTAGGATCAAGAGCGCAGAACCCGTAATCCATGGGGTTCTCAAGATCGTCTTTCTCGATGGTTATGAGGGCGTGATCGATCTGCGACCTATGATTGCCGGAGGCAAGATATTCACTTGGCTCCAAAAGCCAAAGAATTTTGCTGCGGTGCGTGTCGATGAATATGGTCATTCGATCAGTTGGCTCGATGCGGAGGGGTATGAGATCGACCTCGGCGCGGACGGCCTGCGCCGCGATTGCGAGCGGCAGGCCGAGGTTCACAAGCTCATGGTTGTCTAGGCAGGCGCTGGCAAGAGAAGACCATGACCTACGACCTGATCGTCATCGGCACCGGGCCCGGCGGCTACGTGTGTGCCATCCGCGCCAGCCAGCTGGGCTTGAAGGTCGCCGTCGTCGAGAAGCGCGCCACCCATGGCGGCACCTGCCTCAACGTCGGCTGCATTCCGTCGAAAGCACTGTTGCATGCGTCAGAAATGTACGATGAGGCCGGCCACGGCTTCGCGGCCATGGGCATCGACGTCAAGCCGTCGCTCGACTTGGCCAGAATGCTGAAATTCAAGGACGAAGGCGTGAAGGGCAACGTCGATGGCGTTGCCTACCTGCTGAAGAAGAACAAGATCGACGCCCACTTCGGCACGGGCAAAGTGCTCGGCGCGGGCAAAGTCCAGGTGACCTCGGGCGATGGCAAACATCAGGTTCTCGAGACCAAGAACATCGTCATTGCCACCGGCTCCGATATTGCGCGACTGCCGGGCATCGAGATCGACGAAAAGACCGTGGTGTCCTCGACCGGCGCGCTGACACTGCCCAAGGTGCCAGCCAGGATGCTCGTCATCGGCGCTGGCGTGATCGGGCTCGAGCTCGGCTCGGTGTGGCGCAGGCTCGGAGCGCAGGTTTTGGTCGTCGAATACCTCGATCGCATCCTGCCCGGCATGGATGGCGACGTGGCCCGCAGCTTCCAGCGCATTCTGGCCAAGCAGGGCATGACGTTCAAGCTCGGCTCCAAGGTGACCGCCGTCGCGAGAAACAGTGGCGGCCACAAGGTCACGATCGAGCCGGCAGCGGGGGGAGCACCAGAGACGGTCGATGCCGATGTCGTGCTTGTCTCTATCGGGCGTGCGCCGTATACCGACGGTCTCGGCCTCGACGAGGTCGGCGTCACGCTCGACAACAAGAAGCGCATCGCCGTCGATGCGCACTATGCGACCAATATTCCAGGCATCCATGCCATCGGCGACGTGATCGCCGGGCCGATGCTCGCCCACAAGGCCGAGGACGAGGGCATGGCTTTAGCCGAGATCCTGGCCGGCCAGCCCGGCCACGTGAACTACGGCGTCATCCCGAACGTGATCTACACGTTTCCCGAGGTCGCCTCGGTCGGCCAATCGGAGGAAGAACTGAAGGCGGCGGGTGTCGCCTACAACGCCGGCAAGTTCCCGTTCACCGCCAACGGGCGCGCCAAGGTCAACAAGACCACCGATGGTTTCGTCAAGGTGCTGGCGGATGCCGCGACCGACCGCATCCTGGGCGTGCACATCATCGGCCCGCACGCCGGCGAAATGATCGCCGAGGCGGCCGTCATCATGGAGTTCGGCGGCTCGGCGGAGGACCTTGCGCGCACCTGTCACGCACATCCGACTCTGACCGAAGCAGTCAAGGAGGCTGCGCTCGCGGTCGCCAAGCGCGCCATTCATATGTGAGGTTCGATCGCATCTGTCACCCGCGTTCCCGCCCGCCCGACGGCTGTCCGGTTCATCTTTTTGGAACGTCAACTCCCCAATGCCCGCGTTGCCGGAACCGCGCCCCGTACGGGCGACGCGCTTCCGGGAAGGCAAGAATTTTGAGGAGTGTTGGCGATGTGAAAGAATGAACCGGACCCGTGGGACAAGCCTCACCAGGACAACCACGAGAATGTCTTGATTGCACGCAATACTAGCCGGCTTCTCATCGTGGGGAAAATGACATGCGTTTCACACCGATCCTGACTGCTGCGGTCACCGCTTGTGCACTGGCCGCTTGTGATTATCTGCCGCCCTGGTTGCAGAAGCCGCCGGGCTCGACTGGGGTCACTTTCTCCCACAATTCCTACAAGGGCGTGATCCAGGCCGAATTCGTGCTGTCGGCCAAGCCCGACGACAACTTCCGCGACATGAAGCTGCTCAACGCCATCAGCTATGTTGATCCGCGCGGCGTGAGCTGGGACGTGCCCGCGGGCTACGTGACCAACGGCGCATCGGTACCGTGGGGGTTGTGGAACATCGTCGGCGGGCCGTACGACGGACCGTATCGCGATGCCGCCGTCATTCACGACTACTACACTGAGTTCAAGCAGCGCTCGTGGGAAGACACGCACAGGATGTACTACGAGGCCTCGTTGGCCAGAGGCGTCAGCGAAAAACGGGCCTCTATCATGTACGCCGGCCTGCTGATCGGCTCCGACCGTTGGAACGTCGTGCCGGCCGTTGCTGCCCCGGCCAAGAAGGCACAGATGATGCCGGATCCGTTCGTCCTCGCACAGGTTCCGCCACCCGCGACATCGAAGCCCATCGCGTCGGGTGCTACGCCGACGAACGAGCAACAGCGCATATTCGACGACATGAAGGCCTGGATCGAACGCGAGAAGCCGTCACCCGCTGAGATCGAAAAGCGCGTCGAGGCAATGCGAAAATCAGCCGGCATGTCGTCAAAGCCGAAGTAAAACTCGGTTGGCGATCAGATAACCTTGGCTCTTCCCGCCGAATCGCGTGAGGCTTTCGTCAAGCCGCTTTCGCTTTCGGCGGCGATCAGGAGAACGCCCATGGCCGCGCGCTTGGTGCCGAGGCAGAAACCCGCCAACGACGATGCTCCAGCCGTCAAACGCATCACCAATGCCACGACGCGAAAACCGTCCAGATCGGCCGATGCCAGCGCGTCGGCCAGGATTGCCTACGACAAGAAGACGATCGCGCTGGTCTACGATTTTGACGGCACGTTGTCGCCAAAGCCGATGCAGGAATACTCGTTCCTGCCGAAGATCGGCGAGGATCCCAAGGCGTTCTGGGCGGAGTGCAACAGCGTCGCGGCCGCACAGGGCGCTGATCCGCTGATCACCTACATGCACCTGATGTACAAGAAGGCGAAGGAGCGCGGCATCCGGATCGATCGCGAGGATCTTGTGCAACAGGGCCGCGACGTCGAGCTGTTTGCCGGCGTCACGGAATGGTTCGACGCGATCGGCTCGTATGTGGCCGAGCCCGCCAACTCACATGGCGTCACGGTGCGGCACTACCTGGTGTCATCCGGCCTGACCGAGATCATCGAAGGCACTTCGATCTTTCCGCGCTTTCACAAAGTATTTGCCTCCGAATACTGGTTCGATGCCTACGACCTGCCCTACCCCAAGCGGGTGATTACCGACACGGGAAAGACGCAATACCTGTTCCGCATCAACAAGGGCGTGGAGGATCTAGGGCAAAGCATCAACCAGCACATGCCGGAGGAGCTGCGCCCGATCCCGTTCTCCAACATGGTCTACTTCGGCGATGGCGACACCGACGTGCCGTCAATGGCCCTGATGCGCAAGAGCGGCGGCCATGCCATCGCCGTGCATCCGCCCGGCAAGTCAAAAACCAAATGCGTCGAGCTGTTCAAGGCGGGTCGCGTCGACTTTTTTGCCGCCGCCGACTATCGGCGTGACTCGGACTTATATAAGCGGACCTGCCTACTGCTCGATCGCATGCTGGCCGACATTCGTGTGCGCGAGGAGATGTGGCGGATCGGTCGGGCAATCAAGTGATCAGCTTCAGATCTGCGCGGTTCTGGCCCTGGCGGCCGCAACCTGGCGCTCGCGGATGGTGATGAAGAATGCGGCGCCGACAATGAGAGCCGAGCCGAGCCAGGTGGTCAGCCCCGGTATCTCGCCGAACAGCCAGTAGCCCCACGATACCATCCACAGCAGGCGCACGTAGTCAGCCGGCATCGACACACTGGCATCGGCTATTCCCAATGCTTTGACGTATCCATAGTTGCCAATCGCGGCGACCGCACCCATGCCGAACAATGCCAGCCAGACTTCGAGGCTCGGCATAACCCACACCGGCAGCGTGCCGAGACATGCCAGCGGGAGGATCATCAGCGGCTGATAGAACGTGATCGTCAGGGCGCTGTCGTACTTGGCGAGTTCTTTCGACATCAGGAGTGCGACGGCCCACAGCACGCTGGAGCCTACAGCCGCGATCGCGGGCCAGGACAGAACGCCTGAACCAGGCTTCAGCACGATCAGCGCGCCGGCAAGGCCGACGATCACTGCGCTCCACCGTCGCAAGCCTACGGGCTCCTTGAAATAAATCGCGGCGCCAATGGTGACGAAAATCGCGGTGGTGAAGCTCAACGCGCCCGCGTCGCCGAGCGGCATGGCGCCGAGTGCGTAGTACCAGGTCGTCATCGACAACACGCCAACGAGCCCGCGCAGGACTTGCAGCTGTAGATTATTGGTCTTCCACGACACCTGACCGGGACGGAACACGATCGGCAATGTGACCAGAATGGTGAAAATCGATCGCAGTGCCACGATCTCGATCGTTGGGATATGTGGGCTGACGTAACGCACGCCGACGTGCAGTATCGACGACATCAGACCTGCCATCAACATCAGCAGGATGGCTGCGACCACGGGGCTGAACCCGAGCAAGGCAGCGTCTTTCGGTGCCATGTCCGGTCATCCTCAGCGCTCAAAGTCGTCGTTGCCTCCATCAAACAGCGTTCAACGGGCGCGCGCCAGCTCGAAACGGCGTCATCAGGTGCGCGGCAGCCGCACGACTGCAGGCTACTTGAAATGCTTCGACAGCTTCAGGCTCTGCCCCTGGTAGTTGCTGCCGAGATCGCGGCCATAGAGCAGGTCGGGCACTTCGGTGAGCCGTTCGTAGATCAGCCGGCCGATGATCTGCCCATCCTCCAGAATGAAGGGCACCTTATGGCTGCGCACTTCGAGCACCACGCGGGCGCCGGATCCGCCAGCGGGCGCATGGCCGAAGCCCGGGTCCATGAAGCCTGCGTAGTGGACGCGGAACTCGCCGACCAGGGGGTTGAACGGCATCATCTCGGCCGCATAGGCCGGCGGCACATGCACGGCCTCTTTGGAGGCCAGGATATAGAACTGATCGGGATCGAGGATCAGTCGCCGGCTGTGTTTGACGTCGCCGACGCTGCGGATCGGCTCCCAGTAGTCGGCGATCGCGCAACCGCCCGTCAGATCGACATCGACCAAAGCGGTATGCCGCCGCGCCTTGAAGCCCACCAGTCCGCTATCGTCACCGGCGAGATCGACCGACAGCGCCAGCCCGCCATCGATGTCTTCCGACCCGCCAGACACCAGGCGATGCTCGATATGCAGCAGGCGCAGATCGGCGTCGGCGATCCGTGCAGGCCCGGATCGCAGGCGCAGCTGGCTCAGTGTCGAGCCCTGGCGGACCATGATCGGAAATGTCTGCGGACAGATTTCGGCATAGAGCGGGCCTTTGTAGCCGGCTGGAATCTGGTCGAATGCCGCCACGCCGTCGGCAATCACGCGGGTAAACACATCCAGCCGGCCGGTCGAGCTCTTGGGATTGGCCGATCCGGACAGGCAACTGTCAAGATTGAGGCTCTCCAGCAGCGGCACGATGTAGACACAGCCGGTCTCCAGAACCGCGCCTCCGTTCGTGCCGGTGCTGGGCGTCAGCTCGAAGGTGTGCAGCACGAGATCGCGCAGTTTCGCCTCTACATTCGATCCCGGCCCTGGCAGAAAGCTTGCTCTGACCCGATGCGCTACGGGCCCCAGCCGGAGGTCGAGGCTCGCCGGCTGCAACTGCCTCGGCCCCAGCGGCGCTTCGAGTGCGATCCGGCCTTCAGCAATGAGGCCGCGCAGCGCCTGCGCCGGCAGGACGCCATGCTTCACTTTCGACGCGCGCCTGGTCAATCGCCTTGGTGCTGAAGCTGTCATGATAGGTGCTGTGCCCGGCACGGCATCGATCGTCAAGTCGAAGCCGCGCTGATCGGACAGAACACCCGTTCGCCTTGAAAATGTGGGATTGTTCTGCGCAGTTCGATGCGGTTTTGTATATAAGCGAACGGCTCAATCGGCCGGGAATTTGTTCACGCGACGGGCACAATGCTGTAGAGGTGCACAGCTTGCGGTGTTCTCTGCGGGTGGCAGTTCGCGTCAGCGCCCGTGGACATATTGTGAACCCCGCGATACTGCACGGTAAAATCGACGTAGGTTGAGTTTCACGGATTTACCGAATGGCCGAAGAGCCGTCTGCGATCGAGTGGTATCTGGCGCGCGCGGGTCAGCAGCACGGACCGCTCAGCGAATCGGAGATGCGTGCGCTGGTGGACCTTGGCCACCTTCGCGCAGGCGATCTGGTATGGCGAAACGGGTTCCCCGAATGGCGGGCCGCCGAGGCCGTATTTGCGATTCCCGCTCCAGCTCCTCAACCGGTGGTGCCGCCGGTCGTTGCCCCAGCTCCGGCGAGTTTGCAGGAGCGGATGGCCGCGGCTGCCAAACCGCAGATCGAACCTTCAAGGATCGAGTCAAGTCCCGTAGCTGCCAGGGACAGCGCTCCCGCTCAGCCAACGCCGCAGCCGGAGCTGACATCACCTGACCAATTGCTGGCGTCGCTTCGCAGCATTCCCGAGCCACCACCTGAGCGGATCGTCATCACGCCCCAGGGAGGTACCCGGAAAAGCGAACCGGCAGCTCCGTCCGAGCATCAAACCGGCACCGGCCGGGAAACCACTCGCGGACCCACGATAGCGGAGCCCGCGCCCAGACCGCAACAATCGTTTCGGCCGGATCCCCGGCCACAGACCCAAGGCAGGCATCGGCCCACCGGCCCGGCCATACCACCTGCACAACACGGCCCGACGGCTGCCCCGGCTTCGATGCGGGGCAGCACCGGCATTGCGACACCTGCCGGTTTCGATGGCGGCAAGACGCCACCTGTCCGCCGTTCTGCGCCTCGTCCTCGAGGCCGGGCGATCGCTGCCGGCCTCGTTGTCCTGTTCTTATCCGCCGGCGGACTTGTCTACCTCAAGAGCGATGCGGTCGCCGAGCTGTGGGCTGGAGTCTCCTCTTCGGCACGGGTGCTCACCAGCGGCGCGGAAGGCGGTTTTCGCGAAGCGCCGTTCGCGACAGCAGGAGGCGATGCAGAGGCAATCGACCGCACCTTCCAGCGTGCGCAG
The DNA here is from genome assembly GCA_041745515.1 of Hyphomicrobiaceae bacterium. Classification (GTDB taxonomy): domain Bacteria; phylum Pseudomonadota; class Alphaproteobacteria; order Rhizobiales; family Hyphomicrobiaceae; genus JAKFWF01. Next base: position 8,265 of record JBGTIU010000178.1, read on the forward strand.
ATGTGGCGGCACATCAAGCAGGAATACCCGGAATGGTACGTTGAGCGCGTGCAGGAGACGGTCAAGTTTGCTGCCGAGAAGCGAGGCGATGCCCAAATCGCCAAACACCTCGCCGAGGCTGTCGTGTCGCTGCGCCGCAAGCATGCCACTCAGGCTTTGACCGCCAGTCCCGATCGGCTGAAATTCGTCGCGAGCGCTTTTCTCGACAATCTACAGGCGCTTTCCAAGCGCAATGTCGAGGTCTGCTACGGTTTCATTTCGCAGGGCGAAACCTATCCGGCGGTCCTCGATATGCTGCAGGAAAGAGACGTGAGCGAGCCATTGCAACGTCAGGTGATAGCCGTGTTCGAGGCGATTGCGGATGGTCGCAAGGATCCAAAGACACACCTGCCTCCGCGCAAGTCGGATTACGATCTCCTCGCCGCCGAGTTGACCTCGCGCGGCTGGAGCCAGGCCGATCTGCAGACATTCTCCGATCCGCGCGCACTCGGACGGGCGCCGCCAAGTCAGGTCTGCAAGATGGTGCAGGATTGGTTCGCCGCACAAATCGCGATCAAGGACCCGGGCTCGCAGCTGCGTTTGCTGGTCGAGAGTCTGCGTCCTGTGGTGGCAGGCTAGGCAGGACTGTTTCCACCGCTGCGCCGATCGTGCATTGTGCCGCAGCGTATCGACATCCACAATATCGGGTCGGGGAGAGCCGCCAATGAAGCCGAATGCGCTCAAGAAACTGTTGGCCGAGGGCCGGACTGCCGTCAACGGCTGGGTCGCCATCCCCAGTCCCTTTGCGGCCGAGGTCTATGCCGCCCAGGGTTTCGACAGCGTGGCGCTCGATATGCAGCACGGTGCTCTTGACATCAATGACGTGGTGCCGCTGCTGCAGGCGATCTGCCAGAGCAGCGCCACGCCGATGGTCCGCGTGCCCTGGAACAACCCGGCCGATATCATGCGTGTGCTGGACGCAGGCGCTTACGGCATCATCTGTCCGATGATCAACACCCGGGCCGAGGCGCAAGCGCTGGTGCAGGCCGGCCGCTACCCGCCGATGGGCGCTCGCAGTTTCGGCCCGTTCCGGGCGGCGCAATACGCCGGCCCCGACTATTGGGCTCACGCGAACAGCGAGGTGCTGCTCCTGGCCATGATCGAGACTACCGAGGCAGTCAGCAACCTCGACGACATCCTTGGCGTCGAAGGGCTGGATGGCGTCTACGTGGGACCGAGCGATCTATCGCTGTCTATGGGCCGGACGCCAACGCTGGACCCGACAGACAAGGATGTTCTGGCGGCCATCAAGACCATTGTCGGAAAGACCCGCGGCAAAGGCATGATCGCCGGCGTCCATACGGACGGCCCGAAGACCGCGGCCAAACGATATGCCGAGGGTTTCCAGTTCTGCACGCTGTTGAACGACGTGCGCGTGATGGCCAATGCGGCGGCGGCTCTCGTGAAAGAGATCAAGGGCCTGGCGCCCGCCGAAGCCTCGAAGACGTATTGATCGCGGCCGGCGTTGCACGCATGCTCGTAGGGCAGCGAACTCGGAAGCGGCGCAATAAGCGAAACCGCCATTTTCGCCCTACGACGACTTTGCCAATTTGACCAAATCGGGAACTGGCCGGCGGGTTTCGGAGTTGTCGGCCAGCACCTGCTCGAGCGCGTGCGCCACCTCGAGCACCATGTCATCGGACCCATTCGGCCCTGCCACCTGAATGCCGAACGGCATCCCGAGATGATCCAGCCCACAGGGAATGGCCGCGACAGCCGGCAACGCCGTCGTCAGTGCGTAGGTGATGGCCAGCCAGCGCATGTAGGTCGGCAACTTCTCGCCATTGATCTCGTCGATGAACAACTGGCTGTGCGGGAATGGCGAAACCGATGCCGCCGGGCAGATGAGCACATCGGCCTCATCGAAGAACGACAGGTACCGATTGTAGAGCTTTGCCTGCTCGACGCCGGCCCACGCCATCTGCGACGCCGTGATCTTCAGGCCTCGCTCGGTATTGTCGATGACATTGCGATCGAGCAGCTCGCGGAATTTCTCCAGCCGCTCACCGTGCGCGCCGACGAAATAGATGCCGCGATAGATCTCGAAAATGTCGTGCACGTTCGTCAGATCGGGGTCGCGAGCGTCGGCTGATGCGAACACCGACCGGAAGGTCTTCACGCGATCCTGGAAGATCTGTGCGATGTTCGTATCCACGGGGCAGCAGCCAAGGTCCGTCGAAATTGCCGCGCGTATGGTGCCAAGGTCGATATCGATCAGTGTTTCCGGGATGCGCGTTGCATTGTCGCTGGAAAACGGATCGCGCCGGTCGACACCGAGTTGCGCGCGCAGCAGCAGATGCGCATCCGCGATCGTGCGCCCCATCGGGCCGGTGACGGGGAACGGCGACAGCCCCGTCGACCGCTCTGGGCTCGGCACCATGCCCGGCGACGGACGGAAGCCGGCAACACCACAGAATGCGGCCGGCGTGCGCAACGAACCGCCGTAGTCGGAACCGGTCGCGATCGGCACCTGGCCGATCGCCAAAGCCACTGCCGAACCCCCGGACGAGCCAGCGCAGGTTTTGCTCGAATCAAACGGATTTCCAGTTGCGCCATAAACGCGATTGCGGGTGTTGGCACCGGCGCCGAACTCCGGCGTGTTGGTCTTGCCCAGAATGACCGCGCCCTGGCCGCGCAGCTGCGCGATGCCGGGCTCGTCTGCCTTCGGCACGTGGTCTTTATAGATCAGCGAGCCCCAGGTGGTCCTGAGTCCGGCCGTCGCCTGCAGGTCTTTGACGCCGAGCGGCAGCCCATGCAGGATGCCCAGCTCGTCGCCCCGCATCACCTGCGCTTCGGCCTGCCTTGCGGATTTACGTGCGGCCTTCTCGTCGATCGCGACCATCGCGTTGACGGTTTGGTTCGTCGCGGCGATGCGCTTCAGGCAGCTGTCCAACAGCTCGACAGGCGACAGGCGCTTGGCTCCGATCAGTCGGCGCGCGGTGGTGGCGGCAAGATCGCAGGGCTCGGTCATGGCTGTTCCAGTTTTGTGAAGTCAAAGTGTTGCGTGGCCAAGTTTACGGCGTTTTCCCGTCGCCAAGATCCCAATAGAGACCCGCCATGAGTTCTGCCGCCGACTGCGATACCGATATCAGGATATGTTCGTCCGGCGCGTGCTGCTGACAGCCGGCATAGGAATGCGGCACCCAGATCGTCGGCAGGCCCAGGATGTCCTGGAACACGTCGTTCGGGATGCCGCCGCCGGTGCCAGGGATGATCGCGGGTCTGGCGGCGTTCGATTTGCCGATCGTGGTCTCGAAGGATTTCGCCACCCACAGCGCCCACGGGTGATCGGGTGCCGTGCGTGTGGCACGGAAGCGGCCGACTTCGTCCGGCTCCTCGATTGCGACCCTCTGAAGGCCATTCGCATCAAGGTGCGCCCGCAGGCTCGGGATAATGGAGTCTTCATCCGTACCAACGACGCAGCGCAACTGACAGCGTGCGCGCGCCACCGGTGCGATCGCATTGACCGGGGCCTCGGGAATACCCGACTTTAAGGCGAGGACGGCAAAACTGTTCCAGGCGTAGACCTTTTCCGGTCCGGTCAACCCGGGCTCGCCCCACCAGGTATCCACTGAAGGGCCATCGGAGCCGCCGTCGATCGTCACATCGGCCAACGCGTCGCGGATCACAGGCCCGATGGCCGGAGGTCGCCAGGTCGCGATATTGATCCGACCCTTGGCATCGACGATCGACGCTATGGCATGCGCCAGGATGATGCCGGGGTCGGCGAGCAATCCGCCCCAATTGCCGGAATGGTGGCCGCCCTTGCGCAGGTCGCAGACGAGATCGAATGACAAGCCGCCGCGGTTGCCGAGCACGATCGTCGGGCGCTCGGGCCGTACTCGGGGTCCATCGGACGCGATGAACACATCGGCCGCGAAATCCTGCTTGTTGGCGCGCACCAGATCGTGCAGCCCGGCGGAGCCCGTTTCCTCGGACATCTCGATCATCATCTTCGCATTGAAGCCAAGCTTGCCGTCGCGCTCGGCCATGACGCCACGTAACGCCGCCATGTTGATCGTATGCTGGCCTTTGTTGTCGGCAGTGCCGCGCCCATAGAGCCGATCGCCGTCGCGTTTTGTCGCCCAAGGACCGGCACCCTTGGTCCACAATTCGTCCTGGCCGCGGATCACGTCGCCGTGGCCATAGCCGAGAACAATTGGCAGGCTGTTGTCTTCGATACGCGTCGCCAGCAGCACCGGCCCCTGACCCGCAACCGGGTTCGGATAGATCCGGCACGTGAAGCCCATTGCTTCGAACGCCGGCCCGAGCTCATCGGCCAGATAGGCCTGCAGATGCGGCGCCGACGCCGGCAACCGTTGGCTTTCGGTTCGGTGCGCGACGCGGCGCGCCAGCTCCGTTTCGAATTCACCGGCCGTCACATAGGCGGTTGCCCGTGCGATTGCGCCACTGCGCGAGCCCTTACTCGGTTTCGCTGCTGCCATATCCATCCCTCATCGCCAACGGCCGACAGCTTGGGCCATCGAGGCGGGTGAGTGCAAGTCGCCGCCCGATCGACGCATGACTGACATGCCCGAGCCGGCTTGTCGTGGCCGATATGCGGACGCAAGGTGAGAGTATCTCGGGCGGTGAGTCTTCAGGCTGCCTTGCTGAACAACACGCAAAAACTGTCATCCCGGCATTTATTGCCGGGACCCATCGCACAGCAAACCGTAACGCCGCAGTTCGTGGCTCGATGGGTCCCGGGGACAAGCCCCGGGATGACACCGGTGGGGTTGAGGCGTCGCATTTCGAACCGCGCGGGAGGCGTGGAAAAACTAGTGGCCAAATTCGAGCAGCGCACATTCACCCAATTCGCCAACTCCTTGAAGGCGAGCGGACGGGCGGGCAAGCGCAACGATCCCGTGATTGGCTTCCTTTGGGTCACGACCGCGATGGTCTGTTTCGCAGGCCTCGCCGCATTCGCCAAGTATCTGGCTAAGGCCGGCATGGACCCGCTGCAGATCATCTTCTTCCGCAACGCGTTCTGCCTGCTGTTCCTGATGCCGCTGCTCGTCATGCGCGGGCCCTCGATTGCGAAATCCGGCCAGATCGGGCTTTACACCGTTCGCGTCGGCCTGGCGTTCATCTCCATGATGGCCTGGTTCTATTCGCTGTCGCTGATCCCGCTGGCCGAACTGACCGCCATCAGTTTCCTCGGACCGCTGTTCGGCACGCTGTTCGCCGCACTGTTCCTTGGCGAAATCGTGCGCGGCCGGCGTTGGACCGCGCTGCTCTTCGGCTTTATCGGCGCCATGATCATGCTGCGGCCTGGCGGCACGTCGTTCGGCCTCGGGCAAAGCCTGGCACTGTTTTCGGCGCTCTCCGCAGGCATCGTCGGACCGTTGCTGAAACAGATGACGGCGGTCGACGATGCCGACAAGATCGTGTTCATCTCGACCCTGTTGATGACACCGTTCTCGCTGCTGCCGGCACTCTTCGTATGGCAATGGCCGACCCTCGAGCTTTGGCCCATTCTCGCCGCCATGGGGGTTTGCGCGATCCTGGGCCACATCTCGCTGATGCGCGGGTTTGCCTCGACCGACGCGTCGCTGGTTTTTACATTCGAGTTCTCAAGGCTGCCGTTCGCGGTATTGGCAGGCTATCTGGTGTTTGCCGAAACCATCGATGCGTGGACGATATTGGGCGCGCTGGTGATTTTCGCGTCCGCCGTCTACATCACCCGGCGCGAGTCGCAACTGCGCGCACTTAACGGCCGCGTCGGGGTGCGCGACGTTTCCGACCCGCTGTTCCTGACGCCGTTGCGACTGCGTTTCTAGCAGCTACGTCGACCGCTCCGCCACGATCACAAGCTTCAGCTTGACCTCGTTGTCGATGACCATGCCGGAGATCGGGCCGGTCGGGCCGATACCGAAGGCAGCGCGGTCGAGAGACAAGGAGCCTTCCGCACGAGCCCTTTTCCCATTCGCAACAATCTTGAAAGGCACTGCCACCGGCGCCTTTCGACCCTTCAAAGTGAGCTCGCCAAGCAACTGGAAGCCGCCGTCCGAGGTTCGTTCGACCTTGGATGTCTGGTAGACGGCCACGGCAGTCTTGCCGAACCAAGCGTCTTCGGCAAGCATCTGATCAACGTCCTTGTTGACGGTCGCAACGGTCGCCAGATCGATCCGGGCCGTCACCGTGGCCATTTCGGGCTTCTCCAGATCGAATGCGATGGCAAGCGAGAACCCGGTGAACCTTCCGGTGACCGCTTCGCCACCAACTGTGGCTGAGAAGGTGATGCTGCTGTTCGCGCTATCGACCGTTCAGGAAGGCGCGCCTTGTGCCGCGACATTGCCGGCGGCGACAGCCCACCTCAATTCAGGAAATCTTCCGGCTTGCGGCCGGCCTCCTTCGCCTTGGCTTCGGCGTCGAGATAGTCGGCCGTCGTTCGCACCATCGGTCGCGCAGCCGATCGGAACGGATCATTCTCGCCCTCGGCCATGGTCGTGATGCGGCACAGGTCGCACATCTGAATCAGCCGCAACTTGACGTCATCGTTGAACATCGCGTGACCCTTGAGCTTGGCCACAACCTTGTCGATGGTCGCCTTGGCACCGAATGCCTTGCCGCAGGACACGCAGCAGAACGGCTCCTCGGTATTGAGCACAATCGGGCTGAGCGCCGCGGTCGCGAAGTTGTAGCGCGGCTCGAGCGTGATCACTTGCTCCGGGCAGGTGGCGACGCAGATTCCGCACTGGACGCAGGCCGCCTCGGTGAACGCGACCTCGGGCCGTTCAGGATGATCGGAAAGTGCATTCACCGGACATGCGCCGACGCATGCCAGGCATAGCGTGCAGCCTTTTATGTCGATGTTGATTAGACCATAGGGCGCGCCCTTCGGCAGGATGATCAGATCGGGCGCGAACGGTGCCGCCTCGTGCAGCTTCGACAGGGCCAGTCGCGCGACCTCGCGCTTTGACCCCAGCACGCTGAAGGTCGCGGCCTTCATCGCCGGCATCGCCGCCAACCCATAGAGCGCCGCCTCGACCGCATCGGGATCGACCTCGTCCAGCAGGTGCACCCTCGGAGCCGCAGCCCCAAGACCCACCAGCAGGGCACGCAATAATGCGACCTGGGCTTCGAGCGCCGCCTTTTCGCTGTCATGGCCCGGCGGGGTCAGCACAACAATCTGCTCGGCTCCGGACGCCAGCATGACCGCCATGCCGTCGTGCCCGATCTGGAATACCGACGACAAGGTCATGGGCAGGAGATGTGCGGGTAAACCACGGCCGAAGCGCGCCATGGCGGACAGCAGCGGCCC
>JBGTIU010000179.1:0-9103 GCA_041745515.1 Hyphomicrobiaceae bacterium
GGCTCGATCGCGTGGCGGGCACATGCAGGGACAATGGCGCCCTGGTCGAGGCCGGCATAGGCGACGTGACGGACGGGCAGGCCGTGACCCAATGGATGCGCGACTTCGACAGCCGGCACCCGATCGACCTGCTGATCGTTAACGCCGGAGTCTTCACCGGGCGCGGCCCCGGCAACGCCATGGAGACACCGGAGCAGATCGCACACATGATCCGCACCAACCTCGAAGGCAAGGTGATGACCATCGCGGCCGCAGTGCCGATGATGCGGGCCAGAAAATCCGGCCGTATCGCCATCATCGGATCACTGGCGGCATTGCATCCATTGGCCGATGCGCCGTCCTACAGCGCCAGCAAGGCCGGGATAATGGGTTACGGCGAAGCGCTCAGGGAATGGCTGATCGCGGACAACGTCGGCGTGTCGCTGATCTATCCCGGTCATATCAACACCGGCCAGGTTGCCAAGCATGTCGGCAAGTTGCCACTGCTGATGTCGGCCGAGACCGCCGCGCGAAAAATCAAATCCGGCCTCGATCGCGGCCGGTCGTTCATTGCGTTTCCGCTGCCGCTGTTGTGGTTGATCAGGACGGGGCGGCTGCTCCCTTGGAGGTTGCGCGCGGCGCTAGGACAGGACCAGCGATTTCATGTGGCAGACTAGCACGAGATAGAAATTTATTCTAGTAAAATTGATTTTTCTTCTGGATTGTAGATTTATTTGCTATTACCGTGCGTCGGTACCCGATGGAGGCAGCGATGCCGGCGAACTTGTCGATCAGTTGTTGCGAACTTGAACGGCGGCTGGCGGCTGCCCCGTCGATCGAGGCGCGCATCGGTCTCATCGCAGGCATCATCGACGGGCGCATTGGGTTCTCGACCAGCCTGGGCCTTGAGGATCAAGTCGTCCTGCACGCCATCGCCGTGACCGCGGCGCCGGTCGACGTCTTCACGCTCGACACCGGACGGCACTTCCCCGAGACGCTTAACACCATCGAAGCCTCCGAGCGTTACTATGGCTTGAAGATCAGGGTGATTGCGCCCGATCCGTCCGAACTGGAATCGTTGGTCTCGCGCGACGGTATCAACGGATTTCGCGCATCGCTCGACGCACGAAAAGCTTGCTGCGACATCCGCAAAGTTCGCCCGTTACAGCGCGCCCTTGCTGGAGCAGCGGTCTGGATCACCGGCCTGCGCCGCGACCAGTCGATCGGTCGGCAGTCTGTGCCGTTCGCCAGCTTCGATCGTCATCTGCAAGTCCTGAAGCTCAATCCGCTCGCCGACTGGCAGCTCGACCGGCTCGAGGCCTATATCGAGGCCAACAAGGTGCCGGTCAACGCTCTGCACGGCAAAGGTTACCCGTCGATCGGGTGTCAACCCTGCACGCGCCCCGTCAGACCCGGCGAAGACATCCGCGCTGGCCGTTGGTGGTGGGAGAACGAGGATGGCCGGGAGTGCGGACTGCACATCCGTTCGAAGCAAGCGGCGGTCGCGGCATGACCTTACCCCTTTCCCACCTCGATCTGCTCGAATCCGAGAGCATCCACATCTTCCGCGAGGCGGCGGCTCAGTTCAGCAAACCCGTCCTGCTGTATTCGATCGGCAAGGACTCGACCGTTCTGCTGCACCTGGCGCGCAAGGCGTTCTATCCACAGCGGCTGCCATTTCCGCTGCTGCATATCGATACGACCTGGAAATTCCGCGAAATGATCGCGTTCCGGGACCGGACGGTGCGAGAGTTGGGGCTCGAACTCATCGTGCACACCAACCGGAGCGGCATCGCGCGCGGCGTCAACCCGATCGATCACGCGCCATCGCTTTATACCGATGTCATGAAGACCGAAGCGCTGAAACAGGCGCTCGATCAGCAGGGCTTTGATGCGGCATTCGGCGGCGCTCGACGCGACGAAGAAAAAAGCCGCGCCAAGGAGCGGGTGTTCTCGTTCCGCGCCAGCGGCCATCGCTGGGACCCCCGAAAGCAGCGACCCGAGATGTGGCGACTGTTCAATGGACGACTGGGCAACGGCGAGACGGCGCGCGTGTTCCCGCTATCCAATTGGACCGAGCGCGACGTGTGGCGCTATATGCTGCGCGAAAGACTCGACGTGGTGCCACTCTACATGGCGGCTGAGCGGCCGACGCTGACGCGCGACGGTCAGATCCTGGTGCTCGACGACGACCGCGTTCCGTTGAAGTTCGGTGAGCAAGCGATTTACCGGCGTGTGAGGTTCCGCACGCTCGGATGCTGGCCGCTGACATCGGCGATCGAGTCGTCGGCCACGAACATCGAAAGCGTTGTCGCCGAGACCATGTCGGCGCGCACATCGGAGCGCCAGGGGCGTCTCATTGATCACGATCAATCAGGAGCGATGGAGCGCAAGAAGCAGGAAGGCTACTTCTGATGCCCTCAGTCGCCAGGAAGTCACGCATCGAGCCGGCGGCATTGCCGTGCGACCTGGACGGCATCGTCCATGTGCTGACCTGCGGCTCGGTCGACGATGGCAAATCGACACTGATCGGCCGTCTGTTGTGGGATGCAGGCGACCTCCCCGACGATACGCGCGCGACGCTTGCCGCTTCGGCCGGGGCGGACGGCAAGCCGGATCTGAGCCTGCTGGTCGACGGCCTATCCGCCGAACGCGAGCAGGGTATCACCATCGATATCGCCTGGCGTTACTTCGATGCCGGGCATCGGCGGTTCGTCATTGTCGACAGCCCCGGACACGAACAGTATACGCGCAACATGGCATCCGGCGCATCGCATGCCGACATCGCCATCATGCTGGTAGATTCGCGCCACGGCGTAAAAAGACAAACGCGCCGCCACGCCGCCATCCTCGACCTGTTCGGCGTCAAACGCCTCATCCTCGCCGTCAACAAGATGGACCTGGTCGACTGGTCGCAAGCCCGCTTTCGCGAGATCGAGAGCGAGTTCCGCGCGGTGACGCGGCGCTTTGACTTCAAGGTTGCCGTTGCAATTCCGATCGCAGCCAAACCCGGCGATAACGTTGTCCTGCGCTCCACCCGCATGGCCTGGTACGATGGGCGCACGCTGTTTGAGCAACTGGAAGAGGTGCCAAGTCGAGGGCACACCTCGAATGGGGCCTTCCGGATGCCGGTCCAGTGCGTGCTGCGGGGAGAACAGGACTTCCGGGGCCTGGCCGGCACCATCAGCTCCGGTTCGATAACGGTCGGCAGCACGGTGGCGGATTCTGCCAGCGGCCGGTTTGCCCGCGTGCGTCGCATCGTGACGATGGAGCGCGACCTCGAGGTGGCTGCGACGGGGCAGGCCATCACGTTGCAGCTCGATACCGATATCGATGTTGCGCGTGGCGCCGTCCTGTCTGCTCCCGACGCAGCACCCATGGCTGCGCGACATATCGAAACGCGCCTCGTGTGGCTCGCCGATACACCGCTCGATATCGATCATGGGCTGCTGCTACGAACCGCAACCGACCTGATCCCGATCGCCGCCATTTCTATTCGAGCAAGGCTCGATCTCGAAACACTGGCACAGACCACCGGCGCGATCTGCTCGGCCAACGATGTTGTGCTTGCCGATATCGAACTCGGACGGCCGGCGACCCTGGACCGCTTCGCCGAGCATCGCGAGACCGGAAGCTTCGTCCTTGTCGATGCACTGACGGGCACCACTTTGGCAGGCGGCATCGTTAAGGCGGTGCACGCGAGCGGCGATGACCGGCGCCCCGCTGGCTTCACGCTGACCGCACGGATGCTGTCGCAAGGCGTGTGCGCGGGCCTCGTGCCTGGCTCGACCGAATTCCGCCGCCGCGCCGAAGAAGTCGCGATCATTCTCAAAGCTGCGGGAGTGACCGTCGAAAACGAGCAGATGGGGCTCGGATCCAACTAACGAAGGATCGCGACCATTGCATCGTAGCCTCGGCTTCGGGCGTGCGCGAGCGGTGTAACGCCGTTGCGATCGGCGATCGTCCTCTTGGCACCCGCCGCCGTCAGCGCCTTCACGATTGCCACGTGCCGCGCGCCACCATCGCCAAGCACCACGGCTTCGATCAATGCGGTCCACCCGAGGTTATTGACGTGATCGAGCGGAGCGCCAGCTTCGATGAGAGCTGTTACCACCGCAACATGCCCAAGATGGGCCGCGGCGATCAGGGCGGTACCGTCATATCGGCTTGTGATCGCTTTCGGATTACCGCCGAGTTCGATCGCGAGCTTGACCATGGCCACATCATCTTTGACGGCGGCAATGGTGATTACGTCATAACGATCATTCTCCAGGGCATTGATATCGCCGCCGCCGGCAACGAGGGCACGCACTGCGTCGTAGTGTGAGCCAAAGGCGGCAACATGCAGCGGCGTGCGGCCGCGGTCGTCTCTAAGGTTGGCGTCTGGCCTGGCCGCGAGCAACGTGCGGATATCCGTGGCGCTGCCTTGCGCCGCGACTTTGTGGAGCCCCGTGAAGGCCGCGATTTCGGAAACGCTTGGCGGCGTTTGAGCCCAGGCTATCCCGGTCACCAGCGCCGTCAGCCCGGCCGCAAGGCGCAGTATGCTTCGCGTCACGGCTTTGCTCCATCGCGCAGCAGCTTGTAGTTGATGCTGTCGAGCAGCGCTTCGAAACTCGCATCGATGATGTTGGGTGAGACGCCGACAGTGAACCACCGCGTGCCGGAGCGGCGGTCGCGGCTCTCGATCAGCACACGCGTCACCGCTTCCGTGCCGCCGGTCAGGATCCGCACCTTGTAGTCCACCAGCTCCAGATCCTTGATATGCGACTGATAGCGGCCAAGATCCTTGCGCAGCGCACCGTCGAGCGCGTTGACCGGCCCGTTGCCCTCGGCCACCGACCACAGCGGTTCCTTGTCGCCGTTGACGAACACCTTCACCGTCGCCTCCGAAACGGTCACGAGCTGGCCCAGCGCGTTGTGCCGCTTCTCGACCATCACGCGAAAACTGTCGACCGAGAAATACTGCGGCACGCCGCCGAGCAGCCGCCGTGCCAGCAGCTCGAACGAGGCGTCTGCCGCTTCATAGGAGTAGCCTACGCCCTCACGGATTTTGACCTCCTCGAGCAGCGCGGCGATACGCGGGTCCTGCTTGTCGATTTCGATGCCGACGCGTTCGAGTTCCGCCATGATGTTCGACCGGCCGGCCTGGCTCGACACCAGCACGCGGCGCCGGTTGCCGACGGCTTCCGGGCGCACATGTTCATAGGTTTCCGGCTCCTTCAGGATTGCGGAGGCGTGGATTCCCGCCTTGGTCGCGAAAGCGCTCTCGCCGACATAGGGTGCCTGTCGATCGGGCGCGCGGTTGAGGACCTCGTCGAGCACACGGCTCGCGGTCAGCAGGCGCGTCAGTCGCTCGGGCGTGACCCCTGTCCGAAAGCGCTCCGCGAACTCGGGTTTCAGCAGCAGCGTCGGAATGATCGAGGTCAGGTTGGCATTGCCGCAGCGTTCGCCGAGGCCGTTGAGCGTGCCCTGGATCTGGCGCACTCCCGATCGCACTGCCGCAAGCGTGTTGGCGACCGCGTTCTCGGTGTCGTTGTGAGTGTGAATGCCGAGGTGACTGCCGGGCACCACCGATGCCACATCGGCGACGATTCGTTCGATCTCGTGCGGCAGCGTGCCGCCGTTGGTATCGCACAATACGACCCACCGAGCGCCCGCGTCATAGGCGGCCTTGGCCACTGCAAGGGCGTAGGGCCGGTTGCCCTTATAGCCGTCGAAGAAATGTTCGCAGTCGATCATGCTTTCTTTGTCGGCCGCGCGCACTGCCTTGACGCTTTCGGCGACGCCTTCAAGGTTTTCCTCATTGCCGATGCCAAGCGCGACGCGGACGTGATAGTCCCACGCCTTGGCAACGAGGCAGACGGCCTTGACCGGCGATTGCAGCAGCGCCTGGAAGCCCGGATCGTTCGACAGCGAGCGGCCCGCCCGCTTGGTCATGCCGAAGGCGGTGAACGTGGCGTGCTCGAGTTTGGGCGGATCGGCGAACAATTCGGTGTCGGTAGCGTTGGCGCCCGGATAGCCGCCCTCGATGTAGTCGAGCCCAAGTGCGTCGAGCAGTTCGGCGATCCGCCGTTTATCCTCGACGGAAAAGTCGATGCCCTGCGTTTGCGCCCCGTCGCGCAACGTCGTGTCGAACAGGTAGAGGCGGGCGAGGGTCATTGGGTTTGGCTTTTCAGGTGCCGAACAAGCGGACCAATCCCGCGCTCTCGCAACCCCACCGGCGTCGTCCCGGCGAAGGCCAGAATCAAAGCCGCTCTGTTCTCGTCTCTCTCTTCCAACTTCCCTTCCTCCCCGCTGGAGGGGGAGGAGAACAGCACCTTCGCCGGGATGACGACAGGTGAGAATGGGTTAGCTGCCGTCATCACCGCTTCACCTCCCACGTCGTCTCGATCTCGCCGGTTGTGGGATTCTTGGTGTCCGAAAGGCTTATACCCATGGCGGCCAGATCGTCGCGGATGCGGTCGGCCTCCTTGAAGTCGCGGTCTTGGCGGGCGGCGAGGCGCGCCCTGATCAGGGCTTCCACGCTGGCGCCATCGACGTCCTGCACCTCGAATCCGGGATCGAGTTCCTCGCGAGTCTCGTTGTCGTAGAGCCCCATGAATTGCAATGTCGCCTTCAGTTGGGCAGCGGTTTGCACGTTCCGATGCGCTGACTTGGCAAGCCCGTGAATGATCGATATCGCGCTGGGGCTATTGAGATCGTCAGACAACGCGGCCACCACATCGGGATGCGGCGCATCCGCGACCGGCGCGTCGTGCAGGAAGCTCAAGTCGAACAGCGTTGATCTCGCCTGCACAAGCCGATCCATCGTCCAATCGATCGGCTGCCGGTAGTGAGTACCCAGCATCGCAAACCTCAGCACGCGGCCGTGCCACATGTTGTTACCGAAGTCGCGCGTCGCCAACAGCTGGTTGATGGTGATGAAATTGCCGAGCGATTTCGACATCTTCTCGCCTTCGACCTGCAGGAAACCGTTGTGCATCCACACGTTGGCCATCGCGTGCGTGCCGTGCGCGCAACGGCTCTGGGCCAGCTCGTTCTCGTGGTGCGGGAAGCTCAGGTCGATGCCGCCGCCGTGGATGTCGAACACACGGCCAAGATGCACTTCCGCCATCGCCGAGCACTCGATATGCCAGCCCGGCCGTCCGGGCTTCGCAATGCCGCACGGGCTCGGCCATGCCGGCACATCTGCGTCCGACGGCTTCCACAGCACGAAATCCATCGGATCGCGCTTGTAGGGCGCAACATCGACCCGGGCGCCGGCCAGCATGTCGTCGGTCGAGCGGCCCGACAGGCGCCCGTAGTCGGCCATCGACGGCACATGGAACAGCACGTGGTCCTCGGCGACATAGGCGTGGCCCTTGGCAACCAGCGCGTCGCAAAGGCCGCGCATCCGGCCGATGTGATCGGTCGCGCGCGGCTCGATGCTGGGCGACAGCACGCCGAGGCTCGCGATATCGGCATGAAACTGCGCCGTGGTCTCCTCTGTCAGCTTCCTGATCGCCGCGATCGGGTCCATGTCGGGATAGCGCTCGACGGCACGGGCGTTGATCTTGTCGTCGACGTCGGTGATGTTGCGGGCATAGGTGACGTGGGCTCCGCCGTAAACGTGCCGCAGCAGTCGGAACAGCATGTCGAACACGATGATCGGACGCGCGTTGCCGATGTGAGCGAAGTCATAGACCGTCGGTCCGCACACATACATGCGCACGTTCGCCGGCTCGATCGGCTGGAACGCCTCCTTGCGGCGCGACAGGGTGTTGTAGAGCGAGAGCGACACAGTTGTCCCCAATGCCAGAAGTCGACCGGCTGGTGCGGGTATCGGCTCGCTATGGTGGAGGGTAATGTGCGGCCGCGCGCCAGCGTGAAAGTCAGCTGCCGATGATAATAATGCCGCAACAATCGTTGACGGCTGATGTGTGCGCGACGCAATTCATGAAACGGTGTATGCGCGTTTGGTGCCCGCCTAGTCAAGGTCCAGACTATCCCGGGCAGCGGCGCAGCCGAAGTGGTTTTCCACAGCCTTGACGGAGCAAGTTCCTGCGCTAACAGCCGTATTTCGGCTGCATTGACCCCTCAAGCCTGAATGCGCATAGTTCGCCCGAATGATACAAAGACGATTCCATGCCGGTGACATCGCAAGCATGAAGACCGTGCCGCGCAGAAATCAAGACCGATCGGCTCGCGCGGTTGCTGCCGCGACCGTCCTGTTGTCGGCGTTGATTGGCAGTGTCGCGCTATCGACGACGGCCGATGCGCAAGGCTGGCAATGGCCATGGCAGAACCAGCAGCCTGCGCCGATCCCTCGCGAACCGCTGTACCGCCCACCGGGTCCAAGTCAACCAATTCCACCGGGCGGATATCCGGGCTACCCGCCGCCACCCCAGCAGAACGCCAACCGCGGTGCCGTCGGCGGCGGCATCTGCCTGCAGCTCGAACAGCGGCTGGCACAGGAAGCCAATCGAGGTTCGCAATCGCGCGATCTTCTGCCCAAGCTCGAAGCCGACATCAGACTGGCCGAGCGAACTCTGCAGCAGGGCCAGAGCCAACTCGATCGGCAGGATTGTTTCGAGTATTTCCTGTTCTCGAAATCGTTGAAGCGCACACGTGCCTGCGTCGATATGAACGGTCAGGTCGAGGTCGCCAAACGGCAAATCGCCGAACTCGATGCCCAACGGCAACAGCTCGTATCGTCGGGTGGACGCTCGTATCAAGACGACATCATCCGTGAGCTTGCACGCAACAACTGCGGCGCGGGCTATCAGCAGGAAGCGAACAAGCGCGGGCCGTTCTCGTCGATCTGGCAGGACGAGGAAAGCACCGGGGCGGGCAGCGGCCAGTTCGGCAACCTACCCTTTGCCACCTATAAGACAATCTGTGTGCGCCTGTGCGACGGCTACTATTTTCCGGTGAGCTTCTCGACCCTGCCGACCCACTTCGATCGCGATGCGGACGCCTGCCAATCGAAGTGTGCGGCACCCGCCGAACTCTATTATCATCAGAATCCGGGCGCCAGCGTCGAGCAGGCCGTCTCGTTCAAGTCCAAGGTGCAGTACACCAGCCTGAAAAGCGCATTCCGGTATCGCAAGGAATATGTGCAGGGCTGCTCCTGCAAGCAGGCCGA
>JBGTIU010000180.1:0-13716 GCA_041745515.1 Hyphomicrobiaceae bacterium
ATTGCTGGCGTCACTGCATGAGGCGATGCGCGACGCCGTGCTGGCGCGGGCAGAGGAGGGCGACCGGCTGCGCCTCGTTTTGCTCGACCAGGTTGCCGAGATCGAACGGCTGGTCGGGCTGATCGCCGCTGACCCTAGTCGGACCGCAGACGCTCAGCGCCGTCGGCTTACCGAGCAGGTCAACCGGCTGCTGGATGCTTCCCAGAACTTCGACGCCGGCCGCCTGCATCAGGAGGCGGTGCTGCTGGCCGCGCGTGCGGATGTGGAAGAAGAACTCAACCGCCTCAGTGCCCATGTGGCCGCGGCCCGCGATCTATTGAGTTCGACCGGCGCGGTGGGGCGAAAGCTCGACTTTTTGTCCCAGGAATTCAACCGCGAAGCCAACACGGTCTGTTCCAAAGCCAGCGACATCGCCGTAACATCGCACGGCATGTCATTGAAGACCGTCATCGACCAATTCCGCGAACAGGTTCAGAACATTGAGTGACCCTGCCAATCCCGTTGCGATGCCCGCTCGCCGCGGTATCCTATTCGTGCTGTCGTCGCCATCCGGTGCCGGCAAGACCACGCTCGCCAAGCGCCTCCTTGCGGCCGACCCCGATCTCGGGCTTTCGATTTCGGTCACGACGCGAAGTCCGAGGGCCGGCGAGCGCGAGGGCGTCGACTATTTTTTCCGCGACGAGCCGGGTTTTTTCGCGATGCGCGACGAGGGGGCTCTGCTCGAGTGGGCGCGCGTTTTCGACAACTACTATGCGACGCCCCGCGCGCCGGTGGAGGCCGCGATCGCCGGTGGCAGGGACCTGCTGTTCGACATCGATTGGCAGGGAGCGCAGCAGTTGAAGGAAAGACTGCCGCAGGATCTGGTGCGCGTGTTCATCCTGCCGCCGTCGGCTGATGTGCTGGAGCAACGTCTCAAGGGCCGCGCCCAGGATGCACCCGAAGTGGTTGCGAGCCGCATGTCTGCGGCCACGGCGGAGATGAGCCACTGGCCCGAGTACGACTATGTCGTCGTCAACGCCGATCTCGAGGCCAGCGCAAGAAGCCTTATCGCCATTCTGACCGCCGAACGGTTGCGGCGCGAGCGACTGCTTGGGTTAGCCGATTTCGTGCGCGGTTTGCGGCGCGGCTGAGCTGGCGCCAAGTATTGCGGCCGTTGCCGCAGCCGGCACGATTGCTCCGTGATGCTGGATCACGACCGATGCCAGGCGGTGGCCTTGCAGTACGGCGTCCTGCGGCGCAGCTCCCGCAAGGCGTTGTGCGAGGTAGCCCGCGTTGAAGCTGTCGCCGGCAGCCGTGGTGTCGACCGGCCGAACCACCGACGGACACGGAAGATGACGCGGTGCGCCATTGGTTGACAGCCACGCGCCATCTGCGCCCTGCTTGACGACGATCTCGCCGATCCCCAGTGCAGCGAGCCGGTCGACCGTGGCGCGCGGGTCTGCATCGCCCCACAGCACGTGCTCATCATCGAATGCCGGCAAGGCGATGGTCGAGAGCGACCAGAACCGTTGCAGCGTAGCGCGAGCACGAATTTGATCGTTAGCCCAGCCCCGCGGGCGATAGTTGCCATCCATGGCAATGTTCGCGCCGCTTGCGCGCGCGGCGGTCAATGCATGGGCGAGAACATCAAGTCCGCTTGCAGAATAAAGCGATAGGGTGACCCCAGAAAAATAAATGAGCGAGGCAGCCTGCATCGCTGTGGCCACCGTGTCGGCGGCCGGACATTCGAACAGCTCGCGGGCGGCGGCTCGGTCCCGCCAGTACCAGAATGCGCGCTCGCCTTCGCGATCGGTCTCGATCAGGTAGAGGCCAGGCATCCGGCCGGGCAGCGTCGTCATAAGGTCGCCGGCGACGCCCTCCGCTCGAGCCGCCGCGATGATGCTGGAACTGTACGGGTCATCACCGAGTGCCGTTGCATAGGCGACCGGCACGCCGGCCCGTGCCAGATAGACGGCGGTATTGAACGTATCGCCGCCGTAGGCCAGTCCGAACCGCCCGTCGGCGCCGCGCGACAGCTCCACCATGCATTCGCCGATCGAGATCACGCGCTGGCGGCCGGCGATTTCAGCTTGCATGGAATTGATCCCGCTTTAGTTGCAACAGTCATGCGCCCTGAATGATATAAGGGCTCGTCAGTTCTGCCATATTGGGCAAAGCATAAAGACTGTCATCCCAAGCCTTGAACGACCGCCGTTATTAGCCTAGTCGCTTTGCGCGGGTAGGCACTAAGAGGTTGCGCGATGAAAATCTGCATGATCGGCGCCGGTTACGTGGGGCTTGTTTCCGCGGTGTGCTTTTCCGAGTTCGGCTGGACCGTCACCTGTATCGACAAGGAGCAGGATCGTATCGATCAGCTGAAGCGAGGAGTTGTGCCGATCTTCGAGCCAGGTCTCGACGACCTGCTCGAACGCAACCTCGGCGCCAAGCGCCTGTCGTTCACGATTGAGCTTGGACCAGCCGTTGCCGACGCCGACCTCGTTTTTCTGGCGGTGGGTACGCCGATGCGCCGCGGCGACGGCCATGCCGACCTGTCTTACGTCTATGCGGCCGTCGAAGAGATCGCACCGCATTTGCGAGGTTTCACCGTAATTGCCACCAAGTCGACCGTGCCGGTCGGTACCAGCCGCGAGATCGAGCGGCGGTTGCGCGCTTTGCGACCCGATGCGGACTTTGCGGTGTGCTCGAACCCGGAATTCCTGCGCGAGGGCTCTGCCATCCAGGACTTCACGCATCCCGATCGCGTTCTCATCGGCTGCGACGAGCCGCGCGCGCGCGCCGTCATGGAGCGGCTGTATAAGCCGTTGGCGCTGCGCATCGCGCCGCTCATGTTCGTCAACCGGGAATCGGCCGAACTTGCCAAGTATGCCGCCAATGCATTCCTGGCAATGAAGATCAGCTTCATCAATGAGGTTGCCGACCTGTGCGAGGAAACCGGCGCCGACGTCCAGGAAATAGCGAGCGCGATCGGCAAGGATCGTCGCATCGGCGACAAGTTCCTGCACCCGGGCCCTGGCTACGGCGGGTCGTGTTTTCCCAAGGACGTGTCGGCGTTGGCGCGCATGGCCCGCGAACACCGTGTGGCGCTGTCTCTTGTCGAGCAGGTCGGCCGCGTCAACGACGAACGCAAGATCGCTATGGCTGGACGCATCGAGAAGGCGGCAGGTGGCCAATTGCGGGGCAAGACCGTCGCGATTCTCGGCGTAACGTTCAAGCCCAACACTGACGATATGCGCGACGCACCAAGCCTGGTGATCATTCCGATGTTGCAGGAAAAGGGCGCGCGGGTAACGGCTTATGACCCGCAGGCGCAGGACCGTGCGCACGAAATGCTCCACGATGTCATATGGTGCGACCACGCTCTCGCTGCCGCCAAGGATGCCGACGTGACAGTGGTGCTGACCGAGTGGAACGAGTTCCGTGCGCTGGACTTGAAGGCGTTGAAGACCGTCATGCGCGGGGCCGCGCTCGTCGACCTGCGCAATATCTTCCAGCCACATGAAGCGGCCGACGCGGGGCTGGTTTACAGCAGCATCGGACGCCCTGCATCGGCTGGCGGCCGACGCCCAGTCGATGTCAGCGGCGCAGGCTGAGTTCGCTGAAGATCGTGCGCGTCCAGCGCCGTCGATCTGCAACATAGGCCGGCCGCGGCGCATAAAAAACGGCGACCCGCGCCGGCGACCGAGGCGGCTTGCTCGCTGTCCGCTTGGCTGGCGCCGAGATTGCCGTGGGTTTGGCAATTGTCGAATCGAGCGTTTGCTCGACCGGCGCGCCGATTGCCATGCGGCCGGGCAATGGCGTGGCCGGCTCGGCAACCGCGGTCGGCCAGTTATCAGACCGCTGAACACCAGCGATCGCCGAGCTTTGCGGCCTTGTCTTGGGTTGTGAAGGCGCGGCGTCGCTTTGTGCAGACTCGAGTTTGGCGATGACCGTCTTATCCTTCGAGCGTTTCGCACTCTGCGCCAGTATTGCGCGCGGCAGACACTTGCCTTGCGCATTCAAACCCTGGCCTGCCGGGCACGATTGACCACAGACCTCGGCCGCGTGCCCTTTGACGAGTGTCAGCAGAATATAATCGGGCTCATCGATCGGCAGTGTGGCGTTGACACGCTCGGTGAACGCAGCCATCGCCCGCTTCGAGCTTGCGCCCCAAAGTCCGTTGGCATCCCCTTCATAGCAGCCGACCCGCTTCAACTCGCGCTGCAGATCCCGAGTGAGTGTTTGGCGCGCATCTTCGTCGGCCGGTTTTGCTGACGAAAGCCAGGTTGGTGCTTCGGCGGCCGGCTTGATGGCGGGCGAAACGAATGACAAGGCCGGCGCCGGCGAAGCAGCAGCAGCGCGAAATTCTGCAGGCGGTATCAGCGGCTGGTTCGAAGAGAACAATCGAGGCGCGGTTGTTTCGGCGTTAGGCGCGACCACTTTCGCCCGTCCGCTGTCGCTGATCGTACTGCCTGTTGCTTCGGCAATCTGTTCGGTTCCGTTGCCACCGGTGCCGCGATTGCCGCCGGTGGTTGTCAGAAGCACCGCGGTGCCGATCACGAGAGATAGCAGAAACAACTCGGTTGACTTGATCATCAGTCGTACTCCACGAAACCATCGAATCCGGCGTCGCTACTGGCGGAAAGCTCGGAACACCTGAAAGTCAGCCTGCATGCATTCTACCGTTCACTTCCTGCGCCAGTATTGTCACGCCCTGCAACGCCGGGCACAACTTTCGCGGATCGGTTAATGCCGCGAGCCCTCATACAACACTAGGTGTTGTGTTTCGGTTCCTCGAACCGCGCACTATGCTGTGAGCAACCGCAGGGGCTGGGGATAAACGGTGTGAGAATCCGAACGAAGCTGGGGATAACAAGGTCGCCGCATCAACGCTCGAGTGTCACATATTCTCCCTAGTCGCTCGGTCTTTGTTGGCCTAGGCAACTGAAACCGTTAGCGAATCATTAAGATTAGCGGTACGCCT
Organism: Hyphomicrobiaceae bacterium; assembly: GCA_041745515.1. Classification (GTDB taxonomy): domain Bacteria; phylum Pseudomonadota; class Alphaproteobacteria; order Rhizobiales; family Hyphomicrobiaceae; genus JAKFWF01. The sequence goes on from JBGTIU010000180.1 coordinate 4,961, forward strand.
CCGGTCGAGGGAGCCTGTGCCTGGTTTTGCATCACGTGTTTGGCTCGTTCCGGGGATAGTTTTGCACAGATGAGATCGAGCGGCGATAGCCGTCTGTGCATAGGCATCTCCGGCATCATGCGTTTTCGGGTGTGGTTTTTGCACGTCAGCCTGATGCCGAGCCTGCCAGAGCCGTTGGGGAACGACACTGGAGACCAGGCGAGGAGCTCACATCGGACTAGAACGATTGCATGAATCCCGGTCCGGCAATGCCGGCACCGCTCGGAGGCAGCACCTCGTCGACGACGAATAGTGCTCGTCCCTCTTGTTGAACGCGTTGGCGGGCCTTCTGCAATGGAGAGGGCAATGAGACACGCTCTGGGCGTGCTTGGGGTTCTTGCGGCCGGCGTTCTACTCGCCGTGTCGGCTGCAATGAACTGGCGGTTTGGGTTCAGTCTCGGAAAAACCGAGCTGGATGGGAATATTTATGGGGCGGCCAGCGCGGCGGCCGACTGTATGAAGGCGCTGGTGCCGTTTTTCTTTTTTGCTGCAATCAAGAACCGGATGTGGTCGCAAGCCGCCGCATCCGCGCTCGTGTGGGTGGTTGTCACCGCCTATTCGATGACTTCCGCCCTCGGGCACGCAGCCCTCAATCGGTTCGACACGTCGGGTCAGCGGGCGGCCGATGCGCAAACCTACAAGGATATGCGGTCGGATTTGAAGCGTGCCCAAGATCAGCTCGGCTGGATCCCGCAACATCGTCCGGCAATGACGGTGCAGGGGGAGATCGACGGACTGAGGAACAAGCGTGAGTGGAGCTGGACCAACGGCTGCACCACGGTCAATGGCAAGTCGCAGCGCGACTTCTGCCAACAGACCCACGCTTTGAATGCCGAGCTGGCTTCGGCCAAGCAGGCTGCTGTACTTGGCGCAAAAATCGCCGAAGTGCAGACCAAGCTCGGCGAGGTGCCGGGCGGCAAGATGCCTGAGGCCGATCCGCAGGCTGCTGTGCTGTTGAAGTTGATCAAGCACGTACTTCCGAACACCACCATGGAAGACGTGCAGACTTCACTGGCCATCTTCGTGGCATTGTTGCTTGAGGTCGGTTCGGGGTTTGGCATGTATGTCGCCTTCAGCCAATGGCGTCTCTACGATCGAGATGCTCCTGTTGCCCCTGCCATGGCAACTTTGGCGATGGCCGCGGCGCCGGTCGTCAAGCACGTCCCGGCTCCGGTGATCGCGGTGGCGAAAACCCGGGTCGCCAGTGCCAACGACAACAGTAATAAGACGGCACCAAAGCTGTTGGCGCCGGAAACCGATGTCGAGCGCTTCTACAAAGAGAGGATCGATGCGCAGGATGGCTCGAGCCTGACGGCGACCGGCCTTTACGAGGACTATTGCGCTTGGTGTGAGGAACGGCAGAAAGAGCCTTTGGCGCTGCCGACGTTCGGGCGTGAGTTTGGTGAGCTTGGCGTGCAGAAGGCCAAGATCGCAGGTCGCGTCAGATACATCGGCATCGCACTCCGTTCTGGAGCCGAACACGAGGAGGACAAGAAACCGCCTCTGCCAATTGTCCAGGCAGCCTAGGGCTGCGGATTTGACGGGAAGGGCCGCTCAGCTAGAGCGGCCTTTCTTTTTTGGGAAGGCTGATGTGGTGGTCAAATTGAGAAGAGGGAGCCTCACGGCTCCCTTTTGTCGTTCAATGATAGGGGTCCGCCGCGTCGCGCAGGCCGTCGCCGAGGAAGTTGAAGGCGAGGGTGGTGACGATCACTGGGATCATCGGGATCAGCAGCCACGGGTAGAGTGCGATTGCCTCGATGTTCTGCGCTTCCGCCAGCAGCACGCCCCAGCTGGTGACCGGCGGGCGCAGGCCGAGCCCAAGGAAGCTCAGTGCCGTCTCGCCGAGGATCATGGCGGGGATCGCGAGCGTCGCTGACGCAATCAGATGGCTCATGAAGTTTGGCAACAGGTGCCGCCCGATGATGTGCGGCGGCTTCGCCCCCATCAGCCGCGAGGCGACCGCGTAGTCCTCCTGCCGCAACGACAGCAGCTTGGATCTCACCGCGCGGGCGAGGCCCGGCCATTCGAGCAGCCCGAGGATGATTGTGATGCCGAAATAGACCAGGATCGGGCTCCAGTTGGCGGGCAGCGCCGCCGATAGGGCCAGCCACAGCGGCAGTTCCGGCAACGATCGCAATATTTCGATGATGCGTTGAATGACGTTGTCGACCATGCCGCCGAAGAACCCGGCGATGCCGCCGATCGTTATTCCGAGCACGAACGACACGGTGATGCCGACAAGCCCGATTGTCAGCGAGATCCGCGCGCCGTAGATCAATCGCGAAAGCATGTCGCGCCCGAGCCGGTCGGTGCCGAATAGGAACATGGTGCCGCCTTCGGGCGGGCAGACGATGTGGAAGCGCCCCTCGATCAGTCCCCAGAAATCGTAGCGGTCGCCAAAACAGAAGAAGCGGATCGGCTGCGGCTTCGTCGTGTCGGACGTGTATTCGCGTTTCAATGTCTCCATGTCGAGCTTGTAGATAAGCGGGTAGACGAACGGCCCGACGAGACTGCCGTCGTGGATCACGTGGATGCCCTGGGGCGGCGCATAGATGAAGTCGGTATTGCGGCGGTCGAGACCATAAGGTGCCAGCTGCTCCACGAATAATATTGCGATGTAGGCCGCCAGCAGCACGACACCCGACAGCACGGCGATCTTGTGCCGGCTGAAGCGCCACCACATCATTTTGAAAGACGAGGCAGTATAATAGCGTTCCAGCGCCTCGCTCATGGCGGCTGGCTTGCCGGGCTCGAACGGTGCAGTCGAGACATAATGGGGCAGGCGGTCGGCGGCGGGGGCAGTGTCTTGCAAGGCGCTTACTCCAACCGGATGCGCGGATCGAGCATGGCGAGCGCCACGTCCGAGATGAACATGCCAACCACGGTCAGGGCCGCAAGAAACATCAGGAACGATCCCGCCAGATACATATCCTGCGACTGCAACGCCGACAGCAGCATCGGCCCGCTGGTCGGAAGGCTCATTACCACCGACACGATGACGGCGCCGGACACGAGCTGCGGCAACAGCGAGCCGACGTCGGCGATGAACGGGTTGAGCGACATGCGCAGCGGATAGCGGATCAGCAGGCGGCGTTCGGGCAGGCCCTTGGCGCGGGCCGTGGTGACGTACTGTTTCTGCAGCTCGTCGAGCAGGTTGGCGCGCAGGCGGCGGATCATGCCGGCGGTGCCGGTGATGCCGATGACGAGCACGGGTGCCCACAGGTGCTCGAGCATCGACCCGACACGGCCAAGGCTCCACGGCTTGTCGATGTAGCTCGGGTCCATCAGGCCGCCGATTGAAGTCCCGAACCAGACGTTGGCGGCGTAAAGGATCATCAGTGCGAACAGGAAGTTCGGAATGGCAATGCCGAGAAAGCCGAGGAACGTCAGGCCGTGGTCGCTCCAGCTGTACTGATGGGTCGCCGAGTAGACACCGATCGGAAACGCGACGGCATAGATGAAAAGCACGGTCGCGAGTTTCAGGACGATGGTCAGAAACAGCGTTTCGCCGACGACCTGACTGACAGGCTGATCGTATTCGAACGACCAGCCGAGGTCGCCGCGCAGCAGCCCGCTCGCCCAGTTCCAGTATTGCACATAGCCCGGCTGGTCGAGGCCGTACCGCTTGCGCAGATAATCGATGCGGCCCTGGTCGACCGACTCGCCTTGCGCCCGCAGCTCCTCGATGTAGGTCGAAAGATAGTCGCCGGGCGGCAGCTTGATGATGACGAACACCAGCACCGATATGATGGCGAGCGTCACCATCATCGTGACCACGCGCTTGACGAGATAGCCCAACATATCAGGACCCTTCCTTGGGGTCGGTGAGCCAGAACGTATCCGGCCGGAACACGCCGAAATGGCCGCCTGGCTCCCACGAGTACAGTGCGTTCGCAGGCACGTTGTGCAGACGGTTGGAGATGACGACCGGCTGTGGCACTGCGTTGATCATGCCGATCGTGAACGCCTGATCGGCGTGGATGTCGAGCATCTCCGACCAGACTCGCGCACGCGCCGCTGTGTCTGCGGCGCTCATCCAATCCTGGTACAGCGTCTCGAGCCGCTTGACCGGCTCCAGGTTCGGAGCTGTGCCGCTGCGCCCGCTCGAAGTGTAGTGAAGCCCCCATTGCGGCCACTGCAGCTGATCCTCGAGCGAGGGCGCCAGCTCGACGGGTGGCGTATCGGCGGTCGCGATGCCGTTGTCGTAGCCGAAGAATACCGACATCACGCTCAGGCCCGCCTTGACGCGCCGGCGCATCACCTCGCGTGTCTGCGGTTTGATGAACAAAGCGACGCCGACCTTTGCCCAGGTGTCGCGCACGAGTTCCAGCACATCGGTGTGCTCGGCACCTTCGCCAGCGGTCTCGACGATAATTTCCAAGGACCGGCCGTCGCGCATCTGGCGGATGCCGCGGCTGTCGCGCTGTTTAAGATCGAGTTCGTCGAGCAGCTTGTTGGCGGCGGCGAGGTCGAAGGTCGACCACTTCGATGCCAGCTCTCGTCGGTAGAGCGGGCTTTCGGCCAGCACCGTATTGCCGCTTTCGCGAGCCAGGCCGTAGTAGATCACGGCGTTGATCTCACGCCGGTCGATGGCGAGCGACAGTGCCCGGCGGAACCTCACATCCTGGTTGAGTTCGCGCCAGCCTGGGTCGGCCACGTTCATGTTGGGGTAAAGCGCAATCTGCGAACCGCGCGCGTTCTTCCACAACCGCACCTTGTAGTTCTGCCGTGCCTCGCTGCGTTTGAGTACGGTGTAGTTATTGAATTGGAGCGCGCGCGACTGCAGCTCTGCCTCGCCGGCGCCGACCTTGGCAGGGATCAGTTTCGAGGCGGCGATGGTGACCGCGATCCGATCGACGTAGGGCAGTTGGCGGCCTTCCACGTCGACGCGGTGGTAGTAGGGGTTGCGTTCGAAAATGAAGCGCTCGGATGGTGATGGCGTGGTGTTGACCCACGGGTCGAGCACCGGCAGGTCAACGCTGTCGAGGCGGGCGGAACGGTCACGATTATAGTGCAGGTCGACCCAGTCGCGCCGGTTGCGCTTCTTGACCTGTTCGTCGAGTCGATCGGCCTTGGTGTGGCGCTTGTGGAACCGCTTCAGGTAGTGCGCGGGCCGGTAGATCATCAGCGGCGCGGCGGCGGCAAGTGATTGCAGAAAAAACGGGTTCGGCGCGTCCCAGGTGTATTTGATGGTGACCTCGTCGATGACCTCGACGGTAGGCGGGCGACCATTAACCAGCATTTCCTTGGGTGGACCGTCCGGGCTGATCTCCTTGTTGGATGCCATGTCCTCCCAGAAATAGCGGAAGTCGGCGGTGGTGAACGGTTGACCGTCGGACCAGCGATGGCCACGCCGCAGGGTGAAGGTAAATTCGCGTCCGTCCTTCACATCGTAGGACTTCAAAATGTCGGCCTCGAGCGTGTAGTCGGGTCGATAGCCGACCAGCCGCGCGTAGCCGAAACTCGACATGCGTTTAATGTCGCTCGACCGCTCCATCAGCTGGGTCAACAGGCCACCGTGCCGGCCGATCGCCTGACCTGGGCCGTCTAGTCTGGTGACGAGCGGTTCGGCAGGCAGTCGTTTGTCGGCGGCGGGCAGCTTGCCGCCGGCGATCCGCTCGGCGAACATCGGCGGGTCGACGAGAGGAGATTGGGCATAGACGGGGTTCGCGAGTAGCGCGAGAAGCCCGAACAACAACGATCGCCTGAAGGGCACCAAAAATGACGAGCGGGCCTGACCCGCCGTCTTTCGCGTTGGACGAAATGTAGGTTGGGTCAAGCTCTCTTGCGCGACCCAACATCCACGGGCGGTGCAAGCCATGTTGGGTCGCGCGAAAAGCTTGACCCAACCTACGGGTCTTACGAACGCGAGCCTGACCTGCGATCCCATCACACCAGCTCTCCCAACTTGGCATCGACCTTGGCATCCTGCCGCTTGCGCACGAAATGACCGGGCGCGACTTCAACGAGCTTGCTGGTGCTGCCAGGCTGCTCGTCAAACGGCGCAGGCCACCGCTTCGGGTCAGTTGCCGCGCCGTCTCGGATCAAATCGAAATCGAGCCGATTGTCGAGGTCGGGTGACGGCGCGGAAGCCAGCAGTGCGCGCGTGTAAGGATGCCGCGGAGCAGTGAACAACTCGAGGCGAGGCGCGATCTCGACGAGGCGCCCAGCCCACATCACGGCGATACGATCCGCGACATAGTTGACGACCGCAAGGTCGTGCGAAATGAACAGGTACGTCAGCTGGAGACGGGCGCGCAGGTCGTTCAGCAGATTCAGCACCTGCGCCTGGGTCGACACGTCGAGCGCCGACACCGGCTCGTCCAGCAGCAGCAGCTTCGGCGACAGGGCGAGCGCGCGCGCGATCCCCAGTCGCTGGCGTTGGCCTCCCGAGAAGCTGTGTGGATAGCGATTGAGAAACCGCGGGTCGAGACCGACCAGACCGAGCAGTTCTTCAACCCTGGCGCGCTGCGTAGCCTTGTCGCCGATACCCTGGACCTTGAGCGGCTCGGCGACCAGATCGAGCACCGTCATGCGAGGATTGAGCGAGCCCTGTGGGTCCTGGAAGATATATTGCAGATGCCGCCGGTACGGCTGGCGGCTGACATCGTCGAGCGTGGCCAGATCGATACTTCCCGCGTCGCCCTGGTAGACGATCGAGCCGCTGTCGCACTCCACGGCACCGATGATCATTTTCGAGACCGTGGTCTTGCCGCTGCCGCTTTCGCCGACCAGCCCCAGGCATTCGCCGTCGAGGATTTCGAAGCTGACCCCGGCGACCGCCTCCACGGTGCGTGCCTTGGTCTTCTTGAAGCCGAAGCTTTCGGCGCGGATGGTGTAGCTCTTCTTGATGTTATTGACGGTCAGCAAAGGCACGGCGTCCGGCCTGACCATCGGCCGGCTCACCGGCTCTTTTGTTCCCGCATCGTCGGGCAAGCCGAGCGGTACAAGGCGGTGCGCCGGGTCGGCATTGATGCGTGGCACGGCGTTCATCAAAGCTTTCAAGTAGGGATGGCGGGCGTCGCGGAAAATGTCTTCGGCGTTGCCTGCCTCCATCACTTCGCCGCGATAGAGCACCACGACTTCGTCGGCGACGTTGGCGACAACTCCCATGTCGTGGGTGATCATCAGCACCGCCATGCCGAGTTCGCGCTGCAAATCCTTGATCAGCCCAAGGACCTGCGCCTGCACCGTCACGTCGAGTGCAGTAGTCGGCTCGTCGGCAATCAGCAGGGCCGGCCGGCAGACCAGCGCCATCGCGATCATCGCGCGCTGCCTCAGGCCGCCCGACAACTCGAACGGGTAGCTCTTGTAGCCGCGCTTGGGATCCGGGTATCGGACGAGCCGCAGCATGTCGATTACGCGCGCCTTGGCGGCGTCTCCGGTGACGTTGTCGTGGAGCTCCAGCGCCTCCTGGATCTGATCGCCGACCCGATGGATCGGCGACAGCGACGTCATCGGCTCCTGGAAGATCATTGAGATGCGATCGCCACGGATGGCACGGAATTCAGCGGAGGCGGGCGAGAGCCTGGCCAGGTCGGTGACGGTACTGTTCGACGGATCGCGAAAAAGTATCTCGCCGGCAGGTATGCTGGCGCCGCGCGGCAGCAGACCCATCATCGCTTGCGCCGTTACGCTCTTGCCCGATCCGCTTTCGCCGACCAGCGCCACCGTCTCCCGCTCACGGATCCGGAAATCGATGCCGCGCAGCGCGCTGATCGCTCCGCCCGGCGTCTCGAACGAAACGTGGAGATCCTTGACCTCGATGATATTTGCACTGCGTGTCATGGGGATCGGAAAGCCGGGCTCGGGTTGAACGCTGCGGTCACGGCTTCGATCGGGCGAAGCCACTGGGCGCCGGGGTGCTGGGTTGTCAGTCGGAACAGTTCGTCGAGGAAATCCCAGCAGCCACGGTCGTGATTGAGATGATGCGATAGCACGCCGGTTGGCTCCGAGGCCGGATATGCGCCTGCGCGACGCGCGCACAAATGGTTCACGATCTTGGACACGGACTTCTCGATCCCGGCAAAGCCTCGGGTGGTACGCCAGCTAATGATGTCGCAATGACAATTACATTCGACAATACCATCCGGCAATTGCCGTTGCGGTCCGAACACAGAAACCGCCCGTATGGTGTGGTGTCGCAGTTTCTCGGCAAGATCGGCGTCGTAACGGTTCCAGGGTGGCACGAAAATTGGCTGCGTCCGGTCGAAGTGGGCAAGCTTCTGCGATCCCTGTCGAACATCTTGCAGTCGGACCTCGAGGCTGCGCTGGCGGCCGAACTCAGCGGCGCGCTCGCCGCGACGAGCGTGGTTCGCGTGGCTGAAACCGTGCTGGAGGACGTCGACCGAGCTATGCGGGCGCAGGAATTCTGCCAGCGCGACGGTTGCGCGAGCGGGAATGACGGCAAGGCCAAGCGGCACATTGTGGGCTACCGATAGTGCGGTCATACGCTCTAGGGCTGCGGATGGCTCGATTGCATCGTCATCCCGCCACCAGAACGTCGCGGTTAGGTTTTTCGTACCCCAAGCATCCAGCTCTTCGATCAACGGCCGCCATGCGTCTGAGGCACTTGTCATGCGGCACCTGCTGCTTTCGATGCCCACCGCTCGAGAGCGCGCGCCGTGCCGCGCGCCCCGTCCAGATCGATGGCGTGACCAGCGGGGGGTGGCGTCGCGATTGCGTGTGCCGCCGCAACGGCGAGATTGGCGGCATCG